>JBGPVE010000001.1:0-53832 GCA_041491545.1 Gemmatimonadota bacterium
CGGACGCTGCTCAAGAAAATGGTCGAGCTGTTCCCCTCGCCGGCGGAGCTGGCACCGCCGGTCGCGGCTCCGCTCGTCGGCCGCGTCTTCAAGACCGTCTCGGAACCCCACGTGGGCGACGTCACCTTCTTCCGGCTCTACACCGGCCAGCTCAAGAACGGTGACGAAGTCTGGAACGCCGAACACGAGGTGGCGGAAAAGCTGAATCACCTGTCGATCCAACAGGGGAAGGAGCGGGTCGAGGTGGAACAGCTCTGCGCCGGCGATATCGGCTCGGTGGCCAAGCTCCGCGACACTCACACCAACGACACCTTCTGCCAGCGCGATCATCCGGTTCAGTTGCCGCCAATTCCCTTCCCGGAGGCGGTGGCAACCGCGGCGGTGGTGGTACGCCAGCGCGGGGAGGAGGACAAGCTGGCCGCCGGCCTCCACAAGATCCACGAAGAAGATCCGACCTTCCACTTCGAGTACAGCTCGGAGCTGGGTCAGACGCTCATTCACGGTATGGGCGAACGGCACTTCGAGACCGTGCTGGGCCGCCTCGCGCGAAAATTCGGCGTGCATGCCGAGCTGGTGCGGCCGAAGATCGCCTATCGGGAGACCATCAAGGGGAAGGCCGAAGGCCAGGGAAAGCACAAGAAGCAGAGCGGCGGACGCGGGCAATACGGCGATTGCTGGATCCGCATCGCCCCCCTACCGCGCGGCGGAGGCTACGAATTCGAGGACGCCATCGTGGGCGGGGTGATCCCGAACAAATACATTCCGGCGGTCGATCGCGGTGTGCGGGAAGCGGCGGAGCGGGGGATCACGGCTGGATTTCCGGTCGTGGATTTCAAGGTCGAATGCTACGACGGTTCCTATCACGACGTGGACTCCAACGAAATGTCATTCAAGATGGCCGGCATTCTGGCGTTCCGAAACGTCGCGCCGCGGGCCAAGCCGATTCTGCTGGAGCCGCTGCTCGACGTCGACGTCTGGACGCCCGAGGACGTACTGGGGGACGTCATGGGCGATCTCAGCGCCCGCCGCGGCCACATCCTCGGCACCGAGCGGGATGGCCGCCTTACCAGGGTTCGCGCCATCGTGCCGGAGGCCGAGCTGTACAAGTACTCCACGACGCTCCATTCGATCACGCACGGCCGCGCCACCCACCGGCAGCGATTGCACGGCTACGCCGAGGCGCCGCCCGAAGTGGCCGCGAAGGTGGCCGAGGAGAATCAGCGCGAGCCGGCTGCGGCGTCCTGATGCCGCGCGTGGTGCCGGTCATTCTCCGATCGTCTCCCACTCCCGCTCGAAGCGCGCGAGGAATTCAGTGGCACCGAGCGCGTGGAAATCGGACGCGGCGGACCGTCGCCACTGCTCGGCCATATCCTGGTTTCCGCGCGCTTTGCTGGCGAGCGCGGCCACCACGGCAGCTTCGGCGGCAAGCAGCGCGCTGCCATGCTGCTCCGCCGCGCGATGGGCGGCCTCCGCCTCCTTCAGCGCCCGGTCGAATTCGCCCTCGCACAGCGCAAGCAGCGCATCGACCCGCCGCACTTCGGCGGCGCCGATCTCGTCTCCGGTCCCCGCGGCCAGCTGCTGCGCCCGTTCCAGCTCCTGGCGCGCCACCGCGAAATTGCTGCGGGCGATGCTGAGCTCGGCCCGGCCACTCAGCGCGAGTGCGAGGAGCGACGGGTCGTCGACCAGCTCCGCGTGCCGAATCGCCTGCCGCACCACGTTCTCCGCGTTTCGCCATTCTTCGGCCTGCCGGAAGATCATTCCGAGATTGTGATAGGTCTCGGCCATCCCGCGGCGATCCCCCAGCCGCTGATAGGCGATGAGCGCCGTGCGATAGAGCGGAGCCGCCTCGTCTTTGCGTCCCTGGAGATACGCCACCGACGCCAGATTGTTCGCGGCGCGCGCGGCCATGAGGGTGTCGTCGAGCTGGCGGGCCAGCCCCAGCGCTTCCGCAAAGTACCGATCGGCCTCGCTCAGTCGGCCCCGCTCGAACTCGATGGCGCCGAGGAGGTTGAGGGCGCGCATCCGGCCGTCCGCGTCCGCCCTCGTGCCGAATGTGCCGAGAGCCTCGGCGGCGAGTCCCGAGCCCAGCCCGAGCTGGCCGAGTCGCGTCGCGGCCGTCGCCCCGAGCAGCGTCACGTCCGCGCGCCGGCCCAGCGGGCTCGCAGCGACCTGTCGATACAGGTCGACTGCGTCCTGAAACCGCCCGTTGCGCACCAGCTCGCGCAAGGCGTGGGTGGGTTCGTCGGCGAACGTGGGTGAGGTCACGCAGCTATCTCCAACGCTCAGTACGCAATGGCGAAGCGGCTGAATCCCCGCAGCTTCGCCTCCACTTCCTTCTGATCCTTGATCACGGCCGAGCCCAGCTGGGTGAAGAGATCGCCCGGCTTCTCCTGCACCCAGATCGCGATCTTTTGCTCGACATCGGTGTCGACTCCCTCGGCCTCGGCATACTCGAGCCTCAGCTCCGCCGGGGAACCCGGGCTGAACTTGAGCCCGCTCGGCTCGAGCCGGACCAGAACCTGAGTCGGATCGTCGATGGCCATCGTGATGTCGACACAGTCGCCGACCGCAAACGGCGTCCCGTCGGGCCGGGTCAACAGGGAGTTGCCACCGATCTTGAGCTTGGCGAAATCCTCTGTTTCACCGCCACTTCCCTGGGCGTAGGAGAGCCGTCCTTCCGCGTCCTGACCCTTGCACGCCGTGAACGTCGTGCTGCTCGCGGCGAGCGGCGGCGCGGTGGCGGGTATCTTGAGGATGGTCAACTCGGCCGGAGGCTTGACCGGTGGAGGCGTCGGCGGCCCCGCCGAGTCGGAGCAGGCCGCGCCGAGCGCCAGGAGCAGGGCGAGCAGCGCCGTTCGGGTCGTCAGAGGCATTGGCATCGGTCGTTATCTCCAAACACAGGTCAGACTTCGTCGCTCGACCCATCGAGTAGGCGCTGCAATCGCGGTCGTGAAATGCCCAGGCGCCTCGCGGCCTCGCTCTTATTGCCGGCGGTCAGCTCCAGCATGCGCGCAGCGGCAGCCCGGGCGACCGTCGCGAGATCGGCAGGAAAAGGCAGCGTCCGCGGCGCGGCACCGCCTGCTGGCGGCTCCGCCGGCGCGGCAAACTCGTCCCACCGGAGCGTTCCTGGCGGCGAGAGCACGAGCGCGCGCTCGATCGCATTCCGCAGCTCTCGCACGTTGCCGGGCCAGCGATGTGCCCGAAGCGCGGCGCGAGCCTCCGGCGTGAGCGGCGGCACCGGCAGGCCATAACTGGTCGCAAGCCGGGCGATGAACGTTTCGGCCAGAAGGTCGATGTCGCCATCGCGCTCTCTGAGCGGCGGCAGCGTGAGCGCCACGACGTTGAGCCGATAGTAGAGATCCTCGCGGAACTCGCCTTGCCGCACGGCGGTGGCGAGATCGACATGGGTGGCGCCGATCACGCGCACGTCGACTCGGCGCGCGGCTTGGCCGCCCACTCGCCGGATCTCGCGGCCCTCGAGCGCCCGCAGCAGCTTGGGCTGAAGCTCGATCGGGAGATTTCCCACCTCATCGAGAAAGAGCGTCCCGCCGTGCGCCAGCTCGAACAGGCCCGGTTTCGCGGCGATCGCGCCGGTGAACGCGCCCTTCTCGTGGCCGAACAGCTCGCTCTCGAGCAGCGTGGCCGGAATCGCGGCGCAGTTGATTTCGACGAACGGCGCCGCGGCCCGCGGGCTGTTGTAGTGAATCGCCCGCGCGAGCAGCTCTTTGCCGGTGCCGGTCTCGCCGCCGATGAGGACGGTGACGTCCGAATGCGGCGCGACCCGACTGGCCTGCTCCAGGGTACGATGGAGCGCCGGGCTGCGGCCGAGGATCGACTCGAAGCCCGCCGTCCGGCGCTCGGCATCGGCAAAGCGGGCCGCGTCGCGGAGCCCGCGGGCCTCGCGCACCTCGCGCTCCAACGAGCGGCGCAGGAGGTCCAGATCGTCGGGCAGCGCGAAGTAGTCCTGCGCGCCGCGCTGCACGGCGGAGGCCGCGAGCCGGTGGTCGGTTGACGCCCCGACCAGGAAAACAGGCGCGCTCGAGGCGGGCAGATCTCCCACGATATCCAATCCTCTTCCCTCCTCACCGCCAGCGAGCAGAAGCACAAGCGCGGCACCGGCGGGGGGTGATTCCCCCCCCGCCGGTGCCCATTCGAGCAGGTCCACCCCAATCTCAGCTGCGAGGTCGGCCATGGCCGATCGGAAGCTATCGGAGAGACGGACTAGCGCGATCCAGGTCGAATCAGCCGTGGTGGCCGTGATCGTCCTCCCCATCATGGTTTTCATCTTCGAATGCATGGAAGGAGCGTTGGATATTCTGCCGCACGACGGTCTCGTTCGGCTGACCGGGGTTGGCCGTCGACGGATCGACCAGCCCACCCGTACCGTTGCCGAACCAGCCGTTCAGATCGACGAAGATCGTGAGGTCGGTCGCACCGGCCTGCGCTACCGCGAGAGGAGGCGAGAGATCGAGCTCTTGCTCCGCGGTCATGTTGCTGGTGAAGGTAAAGGGCGTTCCATTCCAGGTGCCCTCGACCCGAATGCTCACGCCGTCGAAGGTCGGGTTGGCCTGAAGGAAGGTCACGTCGTTCGCGCCTTCGGGCTTGTGAAGCTGGAACTCGACCTTGTCGTAGGTTCCGGCGTCCAGGCTGACCGACAGCGACTGCTGGGCTCCCGCGACGCCCACCGGCACGTCGAGGAGGACCGGCCCGACCTTCAGCTCCTCGCAGCCATCGGCATGACCGTCGTGGCCCTCGGCGTCGCCCGACTCGGCTTCACCGCTGCCGCTGTTGCCGCTTCCAGCATCGCCGCCGGTGTTGGCCTGGTCCGCGGCGGGCGGCGTCGAGTTGCCACAGACGCTCGCCGCGGCGTCCGATCGCTTGAGCTCGATCTTGCGCAGCACGAGCTGCGCTTTTGTCAGGACCAGCGTGTTGGTGCCGTCAGTGAACGTCCCAGGTGTCGGCGATGTGACATCGAACGACGCCAGCCGAGCCGTCGCCGGCGTACGAGCCTGGCTCGCGAGGCTGAGGCTCACCTGGCCCTGCGAACCGAGGCCGGTCGTGCTGTCGCCACTGCAGGCGGCGAGACCCATTACGCCGAGGGCGATGGCCGCGGTAAGCGCGCGCATGGACTGCATGGTCGAACTCCATGAGAGGGTGAGAAGGTGCTGCTCACCACTCTTATGGCAAGGTAGATACCGCCGAGTTGTAATGCATTAAGTTGTTGGTTTAAATTGCTTTATGCTACTATCGCCGCTCCTGGGCGCACCGGGCACCAGCACGAAATAATACATGGTGTAACGCTGCGTTACAGAGGCACTGCCATTCCTTTCCTCTATATGGCTTACCGGCGCCGGGCCGGGGCAGGGGTGAATCCATGCGGTACCGACCATTGGCTGGGTTAGGTCTCGCCCTTGTGGGACTCTTTGGCTGCCGGCAACGAACCGAGGGTCCGGCGCGGGGCGGTGGCGCAGCGCGAGACCAGCGAGCGGTGGTTGTGGTGGCGGTGGGCGAGCCCGCCAGCGTGCTGCCGCCGCTCGCCGTGGAGACTGTGGCGCGGGACATCGGCGACCTGGTATACGAGCGGCTGGCGGATCTGTCCCCCGGCCGCCCCACCATCGACGTGTCGGCCTATCGGCCTCGGCTGGCTGCCCGGTGGGAGCGGCTCGATTCACTCACCTGGCGCTTTCACCTCTCGCCCGCCGCACGCTGGGCCGACGGCACGCCGGTCACGGCCGAGGACGTGCGCTTCTCGTTCGAGGCCTTTCAGGACTCGGTGCTCGATTCCCCGGCGCGGCCGAGCCTCGCCGGTCTCTCGCGGGTGACCGCCGAAGATCCGACCACCGTCAGGGTCACGTTCAACCAGGCGTACCCGGAGCAGCTCTACGACGCGACGTACCACGTTCGCGTGCTCCCGCGGCACATTCTGGAAGGCATAGCACCGAAAGATTGGGCTCAGGACACGGCGCTCGCGCACCTCGTCGGAAGCGGCGCGTACCGCGTGGTGGAGTGGAAGCGGGGGCAGTACCTCCGGCTCCGGGCGAAGGAAGGGACCAAGGTCGACATCCGTGAGATCGTGTGGCGGTTCGCCACGGATCCGGAAGCGGCCGTCAATCTCCTGTTGAGCCACGAGGCCGATCTGATGGAGCTGGCGGCGGTGCCGGGCATGGCGGAGCGGGTCGCTCAGGACAGCGCGCTCAGGGTCGTCCGCTATCCGTCCACCGCGTACGGCTTCCTCGGATTCAACCTGGGTCCGGCGCGGCGGGGGCGGGCGCATCCGCTCCTGACCGACCGTGCCATTCGGCGTGCTCTCGCGATGGCCGTCAATCGCTCCGTGCTGGCCCGCGCCACCTTCGGCCCCGGCGCCGCCGCGCCACCGGGACCGATGTCCCGGGTGCTTTGGATCTGGAGCGACAGCATCCACACGCTGCCCTACGACACCGCGGCTGCGCGACAACTCCTGGATTCGGCCGGCTGGCGTGTGAGTGCCGACGGCGTCCGGCGCCACGAAGGCACGCCACTCGGCTTCGACATTCTCGTCCCGGCCACGAGCACGACGCGCCGGCAGCTCGCTACCGCGCTACAGGAGGCGTGGCGGACGGTGGGCGCAAAGGTGACTGTAACGACCGTGGACTTTCCGGTCTTTCAGGAACGATTGGGGCAGGGAAAGTTCGATGCGTACATCGGCGCGTGGCTGGACGAGCCGAGCCCGCGGGGCCTGTCCGACCAGTGGACGCGCGCGGGATGGCGCGGGATCAACTACGGTCACTACGCGAATGCGCGCTTCGATTCGCTGTTCACTCGCGCGGGCCGCGCCCAGGACCCGGCGGCCGCGACGCCGCTGTATCGCGAGGCGATGGACACCCTGAACGCGGACGCGCCGGCGATCTTTCTCTACACGCCGGCCAACTCCGCCGCGGCGAGTCGGCGACTCGAGGGCGTGGAAATCGATCCGTACAGCTGGCTCAGCTCGCTGCCACGCTGGACGGTGCGCTGAGGGTCAGCGGATCCGGCTACGCTGGGTTCGGCTTGGTTTTCGGCGGCCGCTTACCGCGCCGAGGCTCGAAGGTTTCCCGCAGATAGTATTCGGGCTCCACGGCGCCCACCGTGGCGGCGACCCGCTCTTGCGGCTGCTTGTAGACATAGCGCTGGCCGCGGAAATTCCGGAGCACGACCTCGTCTTCGTTGATGCTCTCGACGTAATCGGGCAACAGCGGGATCTTGCCGCCGCCGCCCGGCGCGTCGATCACGTAGTACGGCACCGCCAGCCCGCTGGTCCAGCCGCGCAGCGCCTTCATGATCTCGAGGCCCTTCTCGATGGGCACGCGGAAGTGTTCCCCACCAGCCACCAGATCCGCCTGATAGATGTAGTAGGGCCGGACCCGGGCCATGAGCAGCCGCTGCATGAGCAGCTTCATGACTTCGGGATCGTCGTTCACTCCTTTGAGCAGCACCGTCTGACAGCCGAGTGGAATGCCGGCGTCGGCCAGCATGCCGAGCGCCTTCACGGCGGCGGGAGTCAGCTCGTCGGGGTGGTTGAAGTGCGTATTGATGAACAGCGGATGAAACTGCCGAAGCGTGGCGCAAAGCTCGGGTGTGATCCGCTCCGGCAGGTGGCACGGTACCCGGCTGCCGATACGGATGATTTGCAGATGGGGGATCGCGCGGAGCCGGGTGAGGATCACTTCGAGCCGCCGGTCGTTCAGGAGCAGCGGATCGCCACCCGACATGATGACGTCCCGGATCTCGCTGTGCTCCTCGAGATAGCGGAACGCCGACTCGAACTGCGACATCGGGATTTTTTCGGGATCGCCCACCTTGCGGCGCCGAGTGCAGAAGCGGCAATAGCTGGCGCAGACCGGCGAGACGAGGAATAGCGCCCGGTCGGGATAGCGATGAGTGATGTTGGGGACGGGGCTGTCGGCGTCCTCGCTCAGCGAGTCGACGATGCCGTCCACCACGTCGAGCTCCTCGACCGTCGGCACGTACTGCCGCCAGATCGGATCGTCAGGCGACTTGATGATGTCGACCATCGCCGGTGAGATCCGGAACTCGAAGTTGTCCGCGGCTTGGCGCAGCCGATCCAGCTCGGGAAAGTTCTCGGAGCCGAATTTGGCCGCGAGCGCTTCGACCGATGCGAGGGACCGTTTCCGTAAGACTTCCTGCCAAGTATCCATGGGGCTACGCGTCCTCCGTCTCGCTAGGCGGGAACAGTCAGCGCCTTGAGGTAGACGATCTGGTCGTCACCTGGAGCGTAGAAATTCTGGATGCGGGCCGCCGGCCGGTAGCCGCGGGCCTCGTAGAAAGCGCGAGTGGCGGCGTAGTCGTCGCGCCCGGCGGTTTCGACCACGATGAGCCGAGCGCGACCCGCGAGGCGTTGCTCCATCTCGCGGATGAGAGCCGTACCGACGCCGCTGCCCTGCGCGGTCGGGTCGACCGCCATCCAATAGAGATCGTAGGTGCCAAGGGTGCAGGGTGTGGGGCCCCAACAGATCCACCCGACGAGGCGGCCGTCAAGCGCAGCGCCGAGCATAGCGTAGTCCGCCGAGCCCGCCGCCGCCGCGTCGAAGACTTCGAGCGCCACGGGGATCTCGTCCTCCCGGAAGACCGCGACCGCGCGGGTGATCGTCTCGATCCGGCCGCGGTCGGCGGCCGTGAGACTGCGGAGTGTCGGTCGGGTCAGCGTTCGAGTCAGGCGGCAGGCACCCCACTGACGAGGGCGGCGGCGAAGCGATTGCTCTCCGAGCGGGCCAGTGCTTCGTCGACGATACGGTGGACCAGCTCATCATAGTCCCAGCCGAACGCCTGGCCCATGCGGGCAAGGCCCGCATTGCTGGACAGATCGGGGCAGGGATTCACCTCGAGGACGTAGGGCTGGCCGTCTTCGGTGACGCGGAGATCGACTCGACCGTACCCCTCGGCGCCGGACATGAGCTCCCAGGCGCGCCACGCGGTCTGGGCGATCCGCTTGGCCTGATCCGACGGAATCTCCGCCGGGCAGACCGGCAGGGTGCCGAGGTCCTCGGCGCTGCCGGTCTGCCACTTGGCGGCGTAGGTGACGATCGGCCAGCTATCGGTCGGCATGGCGTCGAACCGGATTTCGGCGATGGGCAGCATCTGCTTGCCGACGAATCCGACGTTGAACTCGCGGCCCGGCACGTACTCCTGGATCATCACCTCGTCGAACTGCTCGGTCATCTGGGCCACCCGCTTCCGGAGCGCCTTGCGGGTGGTACAGACGGCGTTGCCGTCGATGCCGACGCTCGCATCCTCGGCGGCGGGCTTGACGATGGCGGGGATCGGGAACTCGCTGGGCAGCGAGTTGCTGCCCTGGGCCAGGGCGAAGCTCGGGATCGGCACGCCGCCGTGGGAGAGCAGGGTATTCGCCACGTGCTTCCGGTGGCAGACGGTGACCGGCCAGGAGCGGCAGCCCGTGAACGGGAGCCCGGTGAGCTCGAGCGTGCTCACGACGAAGTCTTCGTACTTGGCGTGCCCGTTGATCCCCTCGCAGAGGTTCACGATGACGTCGGCGCGCCGGGCGCGGGAGAGCCAGCGGAACTCGCCTAGACGCACGGGAACGAGCTCGACCTCGTAGCCGCGCCGCCGGAGCGAGTTCCGCACCTCATGCACGTTGCTGAGGACCGCGGCCACGTCCTGGGCGCTCCACTCGGAGCTGCCGGCGTCATAGATGATCGCTGCTCTCATGAGGCTACCTCTGCCAGGAGTGAACGGCCGCTGATTCTGCGCCACGCGATGTCCGCCGCAGTGCAGATCAACTCGTCGTATGACATCCCGGCCGCTGCCGCGGCCTTCGGGAAGCAGGAATTGTCCCGGGGATCGGGCAAAATGCCCGGCAACGGGTTCAATTCGACGACCATCGGACGACCGGCGGCGTCACAGCGCAGATCCACGCGGCACCAGTCGCGACAATCCAGAGCATGATACGCTTCGAGCGCGGCGGCTCTGATCGACTCGGCGAGCGCCTCGGGAATTCGCGCCGGGCACTCGAAGATGTCGAGCGGATGCGTCGGCGTGTCCCAGAGCCACTTGGCCTCGTAGCCGTAAATCGGGGGCGCGCCGGCCGGGAGACTGTCAAAACACATGCCGACGACGGGCAAACAGCGCGCCTCCTCATCGTTGCCGAGGATGGCCACGGTGAATTCGGGGCCCGCGAGATAGGTCTCGATCAGCACCGGCTCGCGATAGGTGGCGAGCAAATAGTCCACCTGCGTGATCAACTCGGCCCGATTGTGACAGAGGCTCCGGCTTGAAACCCCCTTGCCCGATCCCTCGAACGCCGGCTTGACGAAGAGCGGGAAGGGAAGGCGAGTGCTCCGAGCGTCCGCGGTGGTGCGCGCGAGACGAAAGGGCGCGGTCGGCACGCCGTACTGCTGGAGAATCTCCTTGGCGCGTCCCTTATGGAGCGCCAAGCCGAGCGTGAGCGGATCGGACGCGTGATAGGGCACGCCGAAGAACTCGCAGATCGCGGGCACGTGGCTCTCGCGATTCGGGCCGATGAGCCCCTCGGCGATGTTGAACACGAAGTCGGGGCGATAGTCGACCAGCTTCTGGGGAAAGTCCTGATTGGCCTCGAGGCGGATGACTTCGCCGAGCGTGCTCAGCGCCCGTTCGACCGCGTCGATGGTGCTCGGGTCGTCCCACTCGATGTAGAGATCGGGCTGCGGAAGATCGGGTCGGAGCGCCCGACTGGAAGGTTCGTCGGAAGGAGAGGGGTCGGTCACTGCGCCGGCGGTGGTGGCCGGAGCTTCGGGCTTCACGTTGTAGGCGAGACCGATCCGAACTGGCAGAAGCTTCCTCTACAAAAAAGGCCGTCCCCAAGAGACGAGCCGAGTCGAAGTGACTACCTCATGGACTTAAAGTAAGAAAAACAATTCGGACGCACAAGAAGGCAGGACATAATGGAAGGTGAGGGGTGGATGGTGAAAAGGTGCTTTCACCGCCGCGCTCACACCTTGTGGTAGCCCACCCGCCCGCACTCGGTGCCATCCGCGGCGCGATAGATCTCGATATCCGCGAAGAGCGATGGCGCCTCGATCTGCAGTCGCCTGAGGCATGCGACGGCCATACGGCGAATCTCGAGCTCGGCGCCTTCGCCGAGGCGGAGCTCGAGCATCGTACGCCAGGCCCGGACATTCGCGCTCACTACGATCTTCACTTCCGTGGCGTTGGGCAGCACGCTGCGGGCGGCCTCGCGCGCCAGCTTCCGGCGGTGCACCCGATCTTCCACCCAGGAGTACTTCTCCATCAATCGCTCGACTGCGGCGACGTAGGCCGTCTGAGCGGCCTCCACCTGCGCGGTCCAGTCGGCCTCGAGCCGAGCATCGCCCTGGATCGCTGGAGGCATCACGAAGGCGGCGTGGGACTCGTCCACGTAGCGTTGCGAGAGCTGGGAGTAGCCAAAGCCGGCTCGGTGGCGGACCAGCTCGTGGCTGCACGAGCGCGAGATGCCTTCGATCAGCAGCACGTACACGGCGTGCTCGAAGACCGACCCGTGCCCTTGCCGCAGGATGTTCTGTAGATAGTCCCCGGTCGTCCGACCGGCCGGATTGTGCTGGCTCATGTAACAGAGCCGGCCGGCGAACTCCGCGAGCCGCTCTCCGTCGGTCGCCTCGCCTTTCCACTGCACGGGCAGATGCGCGGGCTCCACAAACTGCGGGCGGGCGATGAGGGTGATGCCGGGCTCGCGGATGATGTCCATAGGTCGGGATGAGCGTAGATGAGGAGTTGAGGCGTTATCCGTCGGCGATCTCGAGCCGCGGCCGCGCGTATCCACCGCGCCGCTCGATCTCCCGCAAAGCGTCGGCGATGTCCGACGGCAACGGCACCGCGCCGGCGCCGGCCTTGAGCCGTGCCACCGGCGGCTCGCCGGACGGAAGGATAATGCCGGGATTGAGAATTCCGAGGGGATCGAAGCTCTCCTTGATCCTTCGGAAGAGTCCCACGATCTCGGCGCCATAGACCCGCTCCAGAAAGCCGGCGCGAAGCCGACCGTCGCCGTGTTCGCCGGACGGCACGCCGCCGAGCCGGATCACGAGGTCCGTGACCTCCTCGAGCAGGCTGCTCACTGCCTGCTCCCAGCCGGGCCGCGCCACCTCGGGGAGCAGGTTCACATGCACGTTGCCGTCGCCCGCGTGACCGAAGACCACGACCGCGAGCGCCCGGGCCCGCGCGGCGCGGCGGATGCCGGTGACGTAGTCGCCGATCCGCTCGACCGGCACGCACCCGTCCTCGATCACTTGCAGCGATCGCCGGTCCGGCGGCAGGCCCGCGAGAATCGGACTGGCGGCGTGCCGCAATCGCCAGAGGCGCTCCGCGTCGGCCGGGGCGATCGCCGTCTCGGCTCGGGCGGCCAGCAGGCGCGTCTCCGCCGCGGCCAGCTCGACGATCGCGGCCAGGCGCCGAGGATCGTCGCCCTCGAACTCGACGAGAAGGATGGCTTCGGCGTCGGCCGACGCGAGTCCGGCGACGTCCTCGCCGCCATGCTCCGCGACCAGCTCGAGAAAGGTTCGGTCGAGCAGCTCGACGGCCGACGCCTGAAGCGCGACGAGCCGGCGCACGATGTCGCCGAGCGACGCGTAGTCGGCAAGCGTGAGCCGGAGACCGGCGCGGTGGCGCGGTACCGGGTCCAGTCGCCACTCGACCTCGGTGATGAGCCCGAGCGTTCCTTCGGATCCGATGACGAGGTCGAGCAGGTCGCCCGACCGGAGGAAGGCATCCAGCGCATATCCCGACGAGTTCTTCCGCGTCCTCGGATAATGCCGCTCGATCCGCGGAGCCGCGGCGCGGATGGCGGGCTCGACCTCCGCGATGAATCGGCGCGCCGCGGCAACGCGCCCCGGCTCCATCATGCCACCGCCTCGGCGAAACTCCGCCAGCTCGCCATCGACCGTCACCAAGCGCACGGCCTCGACCCACGCGCGCACGCTGCCGTAGCGCACCGAACGCGCCCCGGCAGCGTTGGTCGAGACCACGCCGCCCGCCGTGGCCCATCGCCAGCTCGAAGGATCGGGCGGCAGCCGAAGCCCGTGCGGCGCGGCGGCGGCGTCCAGCTCGCCGAGACTGGCGCCTGCCTGCATCACGGCCCGGCGTTCGTCGGATCGCACCTCGATCCGTGGTCCCGCCATGGCCGTCAGGTCTACGACTACGCCATCGCCCACGTTGCCGCCGCCCATCGCGCTTCCGGCACCGCGAGCCACCAGGGGAACGCGTTCGGCGGCGGCCCACCGGACCAGGGCCAGGAGATCGTCGGTGTCGGCGGGGAGGCAGACGGCGCTGGGGACGATACGATAGATGCCAGCGGCTTCAGCGTAGGCAGCCCGCGCCCGTTCATCGGCTCGAAATGGGCCTCGAATCGGAGGCTTAGAAGGCATCATAGGGAAAGCTAGGACGCCGCTCCCTTGCCAAGCAAACGCGGAAACACGAGAATACTCCTCTCATATGCCCGATCCACCGCGCGCGCAGCTCATCCATATAGAGGTAGACCGCCGACTCGGTCACGAGTGGGACGAGTGGGATGGCAAGCCGCTGCCGCGTCAAGGGGACTACGACTCGCCGCCACGGCTCTTTTTCATCTGGTCGGCCAGCGCGCTGATCGTGTTGGGAGGCGTGGCGGCCGCGCTCATCTACCTGCTGGGCCCGCGGCTCGCGCTCGTTCATCCGGCCATCCCGCGGGTGCTTTGGGTGGCCTGGCTCGTGGTCGGGGCCGCGCTGGTCTCCTGGTGGGCGCTCGTGGCGCTGGCCTTCATTCGGGGCAAGCCGATGCTACCCGAGCGGCTGGCCGAGCGGGGACCGTTTCTCCGGCTGATGCGGCTCACCTCGCGAATCGCCAATCGGTTTGGGCGTCGCGATTGGGTGGAGAACGCGGCGGTCAAGGTCTACAACACGCTGGCGCTCGCGCGGAGCCGGAAAGTCGGACGCGGCGAGTTGCTGCTCCTCATCCCACGCTGTCTCTCGAAGGAAACGCTGGATGGCGTGCTCGGCATCGCCGGCAAGTACGGCGTGCCGGTCTTCGTCGCCACCCGCGGGCAGCTCGCCCGCCGAGTGATCCGGGAGCGGCGCCCACGCGCGGTCGTGGCGGTCGCCTGCGAGCGCGATATGGTGAGCGGGCTGCACGACGTCGCCGGCAGAGTTCCGGTGCTGGGTCTCACGATGACCCTACCCTCGGGGCCCTGCAAGGATGCGATGCTCGACTTGGGCCAGCTCGAGGAGTGGGTGAAGGCCTACGTGCTGTAACCTCGATGCGCCGACTCACGGATTCGCGCTGCTATCGTGCGGTGTCGGTGCGGGAACGGGCTGGCTGTCGACAGGCTGACTGTCGGCGGCCTCCGCGGGCGGCGGCTCCCCGAAGCGGCGGCTGAGCTCCTTCAGCACCGAATCGACCCGAACGGCGATCGGGTGGTCCTTGGGCAGCGAGCGTTCGAGCTCGCGACCCGGAAGCGAAGGGTCGGCCAGAGGCCGATAGACCGACTCGATTCGCACGTCGCTGTGGCCCACCCGTCCCGGTTCCACCCAACCTCGCACTCGCACGATCTCCGATCCGAGAGGCCGCCCTCGCGCCGGCGCTCCGTTGTCCGCGTCGAACCAGGGCGTCTCGACATACCCGTCGCGCGGCTCGACCCGGGCGACGGGTATGGAGTCGGCCAGCAGCACCTCCGCGAGCCGGCGGGTCGCCTCCGGCACGGGGAGCTGGACCTCGGCACTGGGTGTGCCGACCAGCGGGTCGAACGCGGGACGCGTGGTTGCCAACTGGCAGGACGCCAGCAGCATGGTTCCGACAAGCAGCACGCCCCCGGCGATCGGCGCTCCGAGATGCACCGGCGTCAGTCCTTGTGCGGTGGCGTGCCGGGTGGGTGGGTGTGGCTCGGTCCCGCGTCCGAATCCGCGTGGGTGTCCGAATCCGCATGCGCATCCGGCTTCGGATCTCCGGCCGCCTCGCCCGGATCCGCCCCGCCGTGGTGATGATGGCTCTCCGCTCGGTTGGTGAGTTCCGCGCGTAGCAGGTCGTTGGGTACGCCGGCCGCGTGCTCGAACACGAGCTCGCCACCGTGGTGGCCGGTCGCCGCCAGCACGCCGAGCCCCGCGAGCGAGATCGCCAGGACGACGCCGCGTTCGCCTCTTCCCATCCTCCGCTCCCGCGCGAGCCGCCAGATCGCCACCACGGCGAAGATGCCCATGGTGTAATACGCCAACTGCTGGTGCTCCTCAATGACGGCGTGCATGGCTGGCCCGTGGTCGATATGGTCCTCGGCCTCGAGTCCCGCGCCCAAGGCGGCGGCGGCACCGACGACGCCGATCAGGAGTAGCGTCCGGCTCATCAGTCGGAGGCTCTCCTTCTTGAGAAGGAAGGAGGCCACCTCGAAAAGCACGGCCGTCGTGAGAAGGGCCACCGGCAGCGCGGTGAGCATGGCGTGGAGGCGGGGCCAGTCGTAGCCGAGCATCGGGTCTCCGTCAGAGGCCGAGGTCAAAAGGAACGGGCGGGTCTGCGGTGTAGTCGTAGAATCCCCTGCCGCTCTTTCGCCCGTAGAGGCCGGCGAGCACCATGCGCCTGAGCAGCGGAGGCGGCGCATAGCGGCTCTCCCGGTATTCGTCGAACATGATCTCCGCGATCTTGACCGTCGTGTCGATGCCGATGAAATCCAGCAGCGTGAGCGGTCCCATCGGGTGGCCGCAGCCTAACCGCATCGCGGTATCGAGGTCGGCGGCAGAGCCCACGCCCCGCTCCAGCGCCCGCACGGCGTCTAGCAGATAGGGCACCAGGAGCAGGTTGACCAGAAAGCCCGAGGTATCCTTGGCCGCCACCGGCTCCTTGCCCAGGCTCCGCACGAACGTCATGCCCTGCTCGAACGTCTCCCGGCTGGTGCCGATCGCGCGGACCACTTCGACCAGCGGCATCAGCGGGACCGGATTGAAGAAGTGCAGGCCGAGGAACCGATCGGGGCGCCGGGTGACAGCGGCCATCGCGCCGATGGTGAGGCTCGACGTATTGGACGCGAAGATGGTCCCCGCCGGGCAGAGGCCATCCAGCTCGGCCCAGAGTCGGTTCTTCGCTTCCAGCTCCTCGGTCACGGCTTCGATGATCAGGTCACACCCAGCGAGCGCGCCCACGTCGGTGGTGAACGTGAGGCGACCCAACGTGCGGTCCCGTTCCTCGGCGCTCAGCTTGCCCTTGTCGACGAACTTGCCGAGCGAGCGCTCGATGCCGGTGCGGCCCTTGGTGAGCGGCACGTCGGCGACCTCGCGGGCAATGGCCCGGTACCCGGCCGCCGCGACCGCTTGCGCGATGCCGCTGCCCATGAGCCCGCAGCCGAGGACGCCCACCGTCTGGATCCGACCAGCCATCGATCCCGCTCTCCGCGAAGCGCCGTTCAAGACTTGAGCGACCGCCGGATCTCGTCCAAGAGATCCAGCAGGCCAGACTTTCGGCTCGGCAGCTCGCGCGCCGGCTTGCCCGTGCCCTGCTCCAGATGATCCAGCGCCCGCTCGAGCCCGAGCAGCACCCGCGCCGGCACCGACCGGTAGCGCCGCAATGCACCGTAGCTGAGCCCGAGCCCGAGGGGAAGCGGCAGCAGGGCCACCGGAAGCAGCGCACTCATGACGAGCAGGGCCGCCGTTGCTCCGATGCCCACGGTCGCCGCGCCGGCCGCCGTACCGACGTGCGCGCCGCGCATCGGTCGAACGTCGGCGGCGAGCGCCGCATGAGAATAACCGGGCTCGAGCTCGGTGATCGTGGCGCTGACGGTGGCGACTCGGGAGAGCATAAACGGCCGCTTGCCACTGTTGAGCACCGCAGTGGATCGCCGGATCGCCGCCTGGAGTCCGCTCAGCGGCTCCCAGCTGATGCGTCCGGGCTGCTGGCGCTGCACGCAGAGCAACTCGCTCTGCTCCATCCACCGGAGCAGCATCCGCTCGACGGTCGCGCTGTCGCTCCGGATCACGCGATGCGTGCTCACCGTGCCCGGTCCGATGACGCGATCGAACAGATCGAGAGCCGGCTGATCGGGCAGCCGGGTTCGCTCCTCCAGCAACGCCTGCTGCAGGTAGCGAGCCGGGATCCCGACCTCGCGACCCAGTGCGAGAACCTGGTCCGGGGTTAGGCTCTCACCGATGTCACGCTCGTCCGTCTGCAGCTCGGCCGCGCGCTGAATGATCCGTTCGAGCGCGGCGCGGTCGATCTGCGGGAGCTGCTCACCCATCCTGTCCCTGGCCCGCCTGCCGGGCCGATTCCAACTTGAGTCGCTGCATGAGGTCCGCCAGCTCCTGGGCGGGCAGGGTGCTCCTGCCTTCGGGCGAGCCGAGCCCCGACTCTGGCGGAGCCGGAAGGGCTGCCGCGCCGGGCACGCTTATCTGCGGGAGCGGGACCGGCGCCGCAGCGGCGCCGGCGGCCGCCGCGATGAACGGGCGGAACATCTCGATCGGAATCGGGAAGATCGTCGTCGAATTGTTCTCGGCGGCGATCTCGGTGACCGTCTGCAGGTATCGGAGCTGGATCGCGTTGGGCTCGGCGCCAAGGGTGCGGGCCGCCTGCGCCAGCGTTTCGGATGCTTGGAGCTCGCCCTGCGCGGCGATCACCTTGGCGCGCCGCTCGCGCTCCGCTTCAGCCTGGCGCGCCATCGCCCGCTTCATCGATTCCGGCAGGTCGACATCCTTGACCTCGACCGCCGACACTGCGATGCCCCACGCTTCGGTGCGCTCGTCGATGATCCGCTTGAGAATGGCGTTGATCTTCTCCCGATCGGACAGGAGCTCATCCAGCTCCACCTCGCCCAGCACCGACCGCAGCGTGGTCTGCGCCAACTGGCTCGTGGCGTAGAGATAGTCCTCGATCTCGATCACCGCCTTGGCGGGTTCCGCCACTTTCATGTACAGCACCGCGTTTACTTTGACGGAGACGTTGTCGCGAGTGATGACGTCCTGCGGCGGGATGTCGAGCGCGACGATGCGGAGCGACACCCGCTTCTGGGTCGCAAAGAGCGCCGGCAGGAAGATGAGACCGGGTCCCTTGGTGCCCCAGTAGCGTCCCAGGAAGAAGGCGACACCGCGCTCGTACTGTTTGAGCACGCGCAGGCTGCCGAAGAGGTAGACGACGGTGAACGCGAGGCCGGCAGTCAGGATCTCCACGGGGAATCCTTCAGGTGGGGAAAGCTTCGAGAACGATGGCCGCGCCCTGGCCTCCGCCGATGCAGGCGCTACCGAGTGCGTAGCGTCCGCCACGGCGCCGCAGGGCATGCAGCAGATGGGCCGTAATCCGCGCGCCGCTCGCTCCGAGGGGATGACCCAAGGCGATGGCGCCGCCGTCGACGTTGGTCCGCTCGCGATCGAGGCCCAGATCGCGCTCGACCGCGAGGTACTGGGCCGCGAAGGCCTCGTTGACCTCGATGAGATCCATGTCGCGCAACGAGAGCCCGGCCCGCTCCAGCGCCTTGCGGGCCGCGGGCGCGGGTCCGATGCCCATGTAGCCGGGATCGACGCCGATCACCGCCCACGCCAGCAGCCGACCGAGCGGCTTGAGTCCGCGCTCGTCCGCGAGCTGCTCGCTCGCGACGATGAGCGCCGCGGCGCCGTCACCGATCCCGGAGGCGTTACCGGCGGTGACCACGCCCTCCTTCCTGAACACGGGCGGAAGCTTCGCGAGGCCCTGCTCGGTGGTATCGGGGCGCATGTGCTCGTCCGCCATCCATTCCTCGCTGCGCTTGGTCTTCGGATTGACCACCGACACCGCGATGAGCTCGTCGCGAAAGGCACCCGATTGCCAGGCGGCGCGGGCGCGTTGCTGGCTGCCCAGCGCATATGCATCGGTTTCGGCCCGGCCGATCCGGTACCGGTCGGCCAGATTCTCGGCCGTCTCGCCCATCGAGAGTCCGCACTCCGAGTCCCGGAGGGATTCCCACAGACTGTCCTCGAGGGCACCCGGCTGCCCGAAGCGGAAGCCCCACCGGGCGCCGCGGACCACATGGGGCGCCTGACTCATCGACTCGCTCCCGCCCGCGAGCACGACGGCAGATTCCCCCAGGCGGATCTGCTGAGCGCCTTGGATGATGGCCTCGAAGCCGGAGCCGCAGAGTCGGTTGACGGTCACCGCCGGCACCTCGAGCGGCACACCGGCCCGCAACCCGACATGCCGCGCGAGATAGGGTGCATCGGCCGACGTCTGCAGTACGTTTCCCATGATGACGTGATCCACCTCATCCGCGCCGAGCCCCGATCGAGCGATGGCGCAGCGGGCGGCGACCGTGCCCAGGTCGGTTGCCGAAAGATCCTTCAAGCTGCCGCCGAACGCGCCGAACCCAGTGCGAACGCCGGACAAGAAGACGACGCCGGGCGGCGAATCGGCTGCGCTCACGCGGGCGGAGCCTCCCCGGCCGCGAGTGCACCGCACGCGATGCAATGTCGCCAGCCGACCTCGATTTCGGCCAGGCACTCGGAGCACCGTGCAGCGCTCTGAGTCTGACCGCACTGGGGGCAGAAATTTACCTGCCGGCCGACCGGCAAGGTGCTGCCGCAGTAGGGGCACATCGGCGCTCGGTCGGACACCCGCCGGCGCATGGGCTCGGGGGGCAGGCGGATGTCGTCGAGCGAGATGGCCTCGGTTGTGGGTGCATCGGCCTCGATCGACGTCTCCTCCTCGCGCCCACCCGGCGCATACTCCTCATTGCCGGCCGGCTCGGGGCTCGACCACGAGTCACCCGGCGGCGCGTAGGCCGCGTGCGGATGCGCCCGCAGCACTTGCGTGACCGGGGTGGTCGCGAGCAGCAGGCGGGCATCGGCGTGCTGGTTGAGCAGACTCAGATCGGGACTCGGCGCCTTGAGCTCGAGCGCAAAGCGGGTTTGGATTTCGTGCGGCTCCATCGTCGCGAGTCCGTCTTCTCCGGCGCACAACCGGAGCAGCAGCGACTCGTAATCCTCGCTGGTGTCGACCTGGAGCGCACGGCGATTGGCGCGGTAGGGCAAGATGTCATGCTGAATGTCGGCGATCGCGAGCGGGCGATGGACCCGCGCCGGGTCGACTGCGGCCAGGTTGGTGACGAGCTGACGGAAGAAGCGCTGGAGGTCGTTCACACGCCCTCTGAAAATGCGGTCTGAAATGCGATCTTAGAAATCGTGTCCCCACGTGTCAAGCTGAGGAGAATCTATGCACCGGTTGGTCGCCGCGCTGTCGCTGGTTGTCGGGCTTCCGAGTGCGCTTGCCGCACAAGCCTGCGAGCCGCCCAAGGATTCGCACGAGGCGAAGACCTTCGCCATCCTCGCCGTATCGAGCGTCTTCAGTCCACTCGACGCCCCCCGCCTGACCGCTCCCGGCTCGGTGCGGATCGGCCTTGAAGGAAGCTACATCCCCCGCATCGACGCGGCGACCCGGACGCCGACTTTCTGCCGCCCGGGCAAAGGCCCGGACAACACCGGCCTCCTCTTTGCCCTTCCCCGCCCGCGAGTGGCCATCGGCCTCCCCGGCGGGCTGCTGCTGGAGGGGAGCTGGGTACCGCCGGTCCGGGTGAACGGAGTCAAGCCCAACCTCGCGAGCGTGAGCCTGGCCCGCGGCTTCGCCCTCGGGCAGATCGCCACTCTGGGGCTCCGCGCCCACGGCACGTTCGGCCATGTCGACGGACCCTTCACCTGTGATGACGCGGAGCTGCAGGATGCGGCCAGCGAATGCTTTCAGGGGACTCGATCGAACGACCGCTACAAGCCCACCAGCGTCGGCGTCGAGGGCTCGGTCGGCTGGGCCCTGACCGGGGGACGATTTCACCCGTATTTGGGGGGCGGCGTGAATCTGCTCCGTCCGCGCTTCCAGGTGAATTTCGTCAACCGGTTCGGCTTCCTCGACAACACCCAGGTGGCGGTCAATGTGACCCGAGGCGTCGTCTTCGGCGGTGCGACGTGGATGCTCGGCCCGGGCTTGGGCCTGAGCGGCGAGATCTACGCCGCGCCGGCCGACGCGGTGACCGGGCGCTTGGAGCTGAGCTACGGGGTCCGCTGAGCGGTCAGCGCTCCTCGGATAAGGGTAGCCGCTCGCCGCCGGCGAGCCGTTGCTCGAGCGTGGTAAACGCGGCGTCCGGATCGTACCCCTCGTAAAGGTGCTTGGCCTGGCGCGCGCCGAGCCAGCCGAGAAAACCGGATTCGACGGCGCCCGGCGAGCTCGCTCCGCCGCGCGCCGCCGCCACCGCCAGGTCGTTCGCGTACTCGTTCTTCGGATGGCCGCGGTGACCTCGAACCCAGGTCCATTGCACCTCGTGGAGCGACGCGCTGTCGGCCAGCGTCTGCCAGAGCTCGAGATTCTCGATGGCGCCGCCCTTGCGCTTCCAGCCGCGCCCTATCCACCCCGGCACCCATTCCCGCATTCCCTTCACCAGGTACTCGGAGTCGGAGACGATGAGCGTGCGAAGGCATGCTCCCTTCTGCGCGAGGAGCTGCAGCGCCGCGATCGCGCCGGCCAACGCCATCCGGTTGTTCGTGGTGTCGGGCGCCGCGATGAAAAAATCTCGCCGCTGGATGCCGCGTCGCGTGCGCAACTCGATCAAGCCGCCGGCGCCGCCCGGCGTGGATCCTTCTCGCCCGTTGCCGAGACAACTTTCATCGAGGTGGAGCACGGCGATGGGCCCGCCGCTCATGAGTCAATGACCTGAAATGTCGCAATCTCGTCGAGGGGAAAGCTGAGCTCATCACCTGTCATCGGGAGTCGTGCCACGAGAGCTTCCCGCTGAGCGACACTCGCGACCCGCACCGCGACGACGATATACTCCGTCCCGCGCTGGGTCATGAGCGCGACTCGTAGGCCTTGGCGCGCGGCGCGCTCCAATTGATCCATGCGTTCAGCCGTCCAGCGCATTGGTGATACCGGATTGACGTGGATGGTTATAGTTCGCCGGTCCCGAACGGGAGTCGCCGCGTGACGCGCACTCGGCCGGCCGGCCCCGCGGTGACCCGACCGATCGTGGCGGCGGCGGGGGTTCCCTCGTCCTGCAGCGCGGTGAGCAGCGCAACCTCGTGCTCCGGCGGCACCGCGAGCAACAATCCGCCCGAGGTCTGCGCGTCGGTCAGGATCCACCGATCGGCCTCGCCGACATCCGCCGCCCAGGTGACCCGGTCGGCCGCGACCTCGAGGTTGCGCTTGGTCCCGCCCGGAACGAAGCCACGGGCGGCAAGATTCCAAGCATGCGGCAGGACCGGCACGGCCTCGTATGCGAGCTCGGCGCCGACTTGACTCGCGTCGAGCATGTTGAGCAGATGGCCGATGAGACCGAAGCCGGTCACGTCGGTCGCGGCGCTCACGCCGATCCGGAGCGCCGCGCGGGCCGCTCCCTCGTTCAGCGTCGTCATCGAGCGCACGGCGTCGACCATGCCGGCCTCGAGCAGCGCATCGCGCTTGAGCGCGGTGGCCAGGATGCCGGTGCCGAGCGGCTTGGTGAGCACCAATACGTCACCGGCGCAGGCGCCCGCGTTGGTCAGCATCCGGTCGGGATGCACTTCGCCGATCACCACCAGGCCAAACTTCGGCTCCGGGTCGTCGATCGAGTGACCCCCGACCATGAGGCAGCCCGCGCGCCTGGTGATGTCAGCCGCGCCGCGCAGCACTTCGCCCAGCATCTCGAACGGGAGCTGGTCGCGGGGCCAGCCGACGAGGTTGAGCGCGAACAGCGGTGTCGCCCCCATGGCGTAGACGTCGCTCAGCGCGTTCGCCGCCGCGATCGCGCCCCAGGTCGCCGGGTCGTCGACGATGGGCGTGAAGAAATCTACCGTCGCCACCAGGGCGCGGTCGTCCGACAGCCGGAAGACCGCCGCATCATCCCGAGTGGCGGCGTCTACGAGAACTCGCGGGTCCTCGACGGTGGGCAGAAAGCGCAGAACCTGCGCTAAATCGGCGGCGCCGAGCTTGCAGGCTCAACCCGCGCCGTGGGACAGCGACGTCAGACGGATCCGCGGCTTCTGGTCTCTGGGAGTGTCCGGCATAGGGTCTCACCGAAGGTGAGGGGAGTGAAGATGTCGACGTGGGTCTTGCTCGGAACCGCGTGCATGCTGGGCGCGCTGCACGCTTTGGAGGTGGACCACATGCTCGCGGTGACGACCTTCGTGAGCACTCGGCCCGCTCTGCGCACGGCCGCGAACTTCGGCGCGCGTTGGGGGCTGGGCCATTCGATTGCCGTGCTGGCCGCAGGTGGCCTCCTGCTTGCCACCGGTGTGCGTCTCCCTGAGCGCTACGACACCGTCGGCGAGACCCTGGTCGGTCTCGTGCTGATGGCGCTCGGTGCCTGGGCCCTCGCCTCAGCCCGGAAGTTACACCTCCACTCGACCGAGGAACACGGGGGTCACGCGCACCTCCACCTGCATGCCGGCTCCTCCGGCGCGCACCAGCATCGCGACCACGGTCCCGGGGCCGTGACGAAGGACCACACCCACGGCGGCGTCACCCTGGTGGGACTGTTGCACGGCCTCGCCGGGACCAGCGGGGTGGTCGCGCTGGTCCCGGTCACGATGATGCAGCGGACGTCGGTCGGACTGGGTTATCTCGTCGCGTTCGGTGTGGGCGTGACCGGCTCGATGACGGTCTTTGCGCTCATCGCGGCCGCGCTCATGCGCCAAGCGACGGCGCACTCGCTCGCCTGGGGCCGCCGGGTGACGGGGCTGATCGGCGCGAGCGGCATCGTGGTCGGTATCTGGTGGGTGCTCAAGGCCAACGGAGTGATCGCGGGGTAACGCTAGTACCAGCTCGCGCGGATCGAATCGGCCGACATGAGGTGGCCGTGTGACATCACCCGCTCGACCTTGCGCGTATTGCGGATGTCGGCCAGCGGATCGCCTCCCAGCACGACGAGATCGGCCAGCTTTCCCGGAGCGATGCGGTCCAGCGAGTCCGCGCCCAAGAGGAGCGCGCCGTTTCGGGTGGCGGCGAGGAGCGCGTCCGATGGGGACAGCCCGGCCCCGACCAAGAGCTCCATCTCTTGGT
The DNA here is from genome assembly GCA_041491545.1 of Gemmatimonadota bacterium. Lineage (GTDB taxonomy): Bacteria > Gemmatimonadota > Gemmatimonadetes > Gemmatimonadales > GWC2-71-9 > DASQPE01. Next base: position 23,954 of record JBGPVE010000001.1, read on the forward strand.
GCTCGCTGAAGCCCGGGATGAGCAGCTGGTTGGAAGCGTCGGTTCCCGCCGCGATCAGTCCGCCCGCCTGCTGAAACTGTCGAAGGAAGAGATTCTGGTTGGCGCGTGAATGCCGAAAGGCGGCGAAATCAGTCGGGGTCCACCCAGCGCGAGCGATCATCCCCGGCACGTCCCACCGGCCCTGCTCGACCTTGGGCACCGCGTGCAGCTCCTTCCGGCGAGTGACCGTCGTATCGTCGAGTCGGCTGAAGGTCTCGTGGAGCACCAGCGTCGGCACCAAGTACACCTTCCGTGCGGCCAACTCCCCGGCGACGCGTGCGAGCGAGGCGGAGTCGAGACTGCTCCAGCCGCGCTCGAACGCGGTCCAGCCTGGCCAGAAACCGTGATAGTGGGCGCTATAGTACGGGGACGGATCCCGCGCGGCCGACTCCGGCACCCCCGTCATGTGGTCGATGCACCGCACGCCGAGCCGGCTGGCGGTCACCGCATCGGTGAGACCCAGGTGCCCGGTCACCTTGAGGCTGAAGGTTCCGGCCTCATCGAGGATCGCCTTGAGCAGCGGAGGATCGATGCGGGTGAAAATCTTGATGTAGTCCACCCCGGCGACGGAAAGCCGATCCACTGCCCTCCGCGCGCCGGCTGCGTCGTCGACACCCATGGCGTCGGCGTAAGTCGATGGCCGGCCGTCGATCATCGCGCCGGCGCTGTAGATGCGGGGGGACGGGATCTGCTCCGAATTGGCGCGCTGGCGGAGCGCCAAGATCGTGTCCGTGGGGCCGTGGACATCGCGGACGGTGGTAACACCGTAAGCCAAATAGCGAGACAGCGCCCAGGTGGCGACGTGGGCGTGGGCGTCGATCAATCCGGGGATGACCCACTTCCCCTTGAGATCGACCTGGCTGGTTCTCGCGGGCAGCTTGAACTGGGCCTGACTGGTGATGCGCTCGATCCTACCGTTGCGCACCACGATCACGGCGTTGGGCCGCGGGGCACCGCCGGTGCCGTCGAGCAGCGTCGCTCCCACGAGGGCCACGCCGGTCGGCGCGGGGTCGGCACAGGCGGCCAACGCCAGGATGGCGAGAACCGCCGCACGGCTAATGTGGATCGCTCGAGGAGTGATCGTGGAGGATCTTCCAGCCATCGGACTGCCGCTCCATCACCAGAGTGAAAGGACCGCTCGCTGTCGTCCGACCGGACCGGAAAAGAATGAACCTGGCGGTCAACAGCGCGATCCGGGGTGCCAACGGCCGGACCTCGATCTCCTCGAATCGCAAACTGTCGCGCGGGGCCCCGGGCGCGAATCGGGGGGCGTAGTTCTCCCGGATGAACTGGAAGCCGTGTCTCGCACGGCGCCCGTCTACGAACGTCGTCGACGTGTCGCGGGCGTAGTCCGAGACGAAACCGTCGAGATCGCCCCGATTCCAGTCGTCCGCCGCGCGGCCGAGCTGTCTGGTGAGGAGGGCGGCGAGTTGGCCGCGGTCCGGCTGGGGTGCCCGGCTCGGCGCAGCCGAGTGGCACGCCGCGAGCAGCACGGCCAGCGGAAATGCGCGCAAAGGCGTCATCGGAATTGGGCTGGAAGCCGCTGGAAGCTGGATGAGATGCGCGGACGATGCAAGGTGCTGGGCCCGGCATGCTATGTTTGAGACCCGTTGCATAGTAATGGAAAAGGAAGCGAACTGATGATCCAGCAGCCCATTTCCGCCTACGGGCTGATCGGCGACATGCGAACCGCGGCGCTGGTCGGGCTCGACGGCGCCATCGACTGGTGTTGCCTTCCCCGCTTCGACAGCGGGAGCGTCTTCGGCGCGCTGCTCGATCCGGAGCGGGGCGGCACGTGGTCGATTCGTCCCTCGGAGCCCTGGACCTCGACCCAGCGCTACCTCGCCCGCACCAACGTGCTGGAGACCACCTTCACCACCACCGCCGGCGCCGTGGTCACGCTGACCGACTTCATGCCGGTCACGGCCGACGGCCGCCCGGCCGGGCAGCATCCCGAGATCCATCGTCGGGTGCATTGCACCCGCGGCCGAGCGGATCTCGCCGTCGTGTTCATGCCGCGCTTCGAGTACGGCTCGCGCACCACGCGGCTGGAGACGTTGCGCGCCGGCATCTTCGCCACCGACCGCGCCGATCAGGTGGTGACCATCGCGAGCAGCGCCACGCTCGATTGGTCGATCGAGCAGTCGACCGCCGTCGCCGCCTTCCCCCTCGCCCGGGGCGAACAGCGCTGGTTCGTCCTGCGCTACGACGACGACGACATCTACCCGGCGGATCGCTACGAAAGCGAGGAGAAGCTCGACGTCACATCCGCCTTCTGGCAGCAATGGGCCGCAGCGGTGCGGTACAACGGCCCCTACCGCACGATGGTCAAGCGCTCGGCGCTCGTGCTCAAGCTCCTGACCCATGCGGAGACCGGCGCGATCATCGCGGCGCCCACGACCTCCGTGCCCGAAACCATCGGCGGCAGCCGCAACTGGGACTACCGATTCGTGTGGCTTCGGGACGCGGCCTTCACGCTCGAGGCGTTGGCGAACGTGGGCCACCAGGCTGAAGCCGACGCGTTCATGCGCTTCCTCAAGAAGGTCTGCCGGCACGAAGGCGGCGGTCACCTGCAGATCATGTATGGGATCGACGGGCGGCGAGACCTGGTCGAGCGGCAGTTGGATCATCTGAGCGGCTATCGCAACTCACGGCCCGTCCGCGTCGGAAACGGCGCCGCCGGCCAGTTGCAGCTCGACGTCTACGGCGAGGTGCTCGCGACGGCGGACATTTGGCGCCGCGACCATCCGATGACCGATGCCACCTGGCGGGTGCTTCGGGGTCTCGTCGATTGGGTGAGCTGCAACTGGCAGCAACCCGACTCGAGCATCTGGGAGGTCCGGGGCGAGCCCCGACACTACGTTTTCAGCAAGGTGATGAGCTGGGTCGCGCTCGATCGCGGCGTGGGGATGGCGGAGGATCTCGGGCTCGAGGGGAACCTCGATCACTGGCGTGCCCAACGGGCTGCGCTCCATGCCGAAATCATGGAGCGCGGGTGGAGCGAGACGCGGCAATCGTTCCTGCAAGCCTACGGTGATGACGCGCTCGACGCCGCGACGCTCACCATCCCGATGGTTCGATTCCTCCCGTGGGACCATCCGCGTGTACGGGCGACGGTGCGCGCGGTGGCACGCGAGCTCACCAGCGCCGACGGCGAGCTGGTCTACCGCTATCGCCACCCAGACGGGCTGGAAGGCGACGAAGGCGCGTTCTCCATTTGCACCTTCTGGCTCGCGCACGCGCTCGCCATGACCGGCGATCGCGATCGAGCCGACCGCGTGATGCGCCGGATGCTGCGCCATGCAAACCACGTCGGTCTCTTCTCTGAGGAGATCGATCCCGCCACCGACGAGTTTCTCGGTAATTTTCCGCAGGGGCTCACGCACATCGCGCTGATCAATTGCGCGATCGCGCTCGCGCTGGCGGGTCGGGAGGAGAAAGTGAAGCGCCCCGCCTGAGGCGGGGCGCTTCACCATGTATCGGCCCGATGAAACCGGCGATTAACGCCGCCGCCGCCCGCCGCGATTCTTCTTGGTTGCCTTCTTCGCGCTCTTCCTTGCCGGGCGCCGCGCGGCTCGCTTGGCCGGCCGCCGGGCGCTCTTCTTGGCCGCCTTCTTGGGACGACGCTTGGCGGCCTTCTTGGACGATTTCTTCGCGGCCTTCTTCACGCTCTTCTTCGCGGCCTTGGTCGGCGCGCGCTTGGCCGCCTTCTTGGCGGCGGGACGAGGGGCCGCCTCGGGACGTTTCGGAGCGACTGGCCGCGCGGCAACAGGGGCGGGAATCGGGGTGGCAACGGGAGCGGGCGCCGGATGCGGCGCGGGTTCGTTGGACAGTGGCAACGGATCCATCCATCCGGAGCCGGACCAGCCCATTTCCATATTGTGCAGCGCGGCCATATATGCTTCCTCCGAACGAGGATGCGGCGCGAGACCCGCCGCCGGTATCGAGGCGCCAGCGCGCCTACCCCAACTGCAAATATAAACAACTTGAGCAGATCGGGGCCTTCTGCAAGCTGCGGGCTCCGACCTATCTTTACCGCCATTCGACGCCTCCGACATGACCCGATCCCCACGGTGAGAGCCCCATCGTTCGGCTGGGCGCGCTGCATCTGCGCCGCGCTGCTCTTGGTCACCCCTGCGCACCGGCTGGCCGCCCAAGCGGTGGCCGAGGTGCAGGTCACGCCCGAGACCATGACCCTTGCCGTCGGTCAAAAGCAGACGGTCTTCGCCGCCGGCTTCGACAAGCAAGGCAACCTTATCCCCAACGCGCGCTTCACCTTCTGGAGTTCGGACTCGTCCGTCGTTCGGGTCCAGCGCGACGGCACGGTCATCGGTCTCAAGCCGGGTCTCGCCAAGGTCGAAGCGAGGGCCCAGAACGCCCGCGCGTCGCTCGCCGTGCTCGTGGCGGAAGCCGGCGCGGTGGCGAGCAGCCCATCGGGTTCGGCCCGCCCGCTCGCGGCACTCACGCTCGACCCTGCGACCCTCCAGCTCATGCCCGGCGAGACCGTTCGGCTCAATGCCCAGGCGCTCCTCGACGACGGCACGCCCGCTCAGGCTGGCCGGATTCTGTGGAAGTCGCTCCGGCCCGAAATCGCCGCGGTGGATTCAGCCGGCAACGTCTCGGCCCGCGCCCCCGGTCGCACCGTGGTGCAGGCGAGTGCCGGCGGCGTCATGGCGACCGCCGGGATCGAGGTGGACGGCGCGGAGGCGGTATTGTCGAAGACCCGGCTCGTCATTCCGGCCGGCAGCTTCGATACTCTGCAACTGGTGGTGCCCTCCCAGGGCAATCGGCCACTCGCCTCCGGCGTGGTGTGGCGCTCGACCGACTCAAACGTCGTCCGCGTCGGCTCGACCGGCATCGTGCAGGCCGTGGCTCCGGGAACGGCCGAGGTCTTGGCCACCGGGTCGTTCCCGGACCGTCACGCGACGGTCGTCGTGCACCAGGTGCCCAGCTCGCTCGGCCTCACCCCCAGCGCGGCGGGCGGGCCCATCCCGATCCCCTTGAACGAGACCCGCGCCTTCTCGGTCGTGGCCCACGCGGCGGACTCCACGCCGATTGCGGAAATTAGGATCCACTGGGAGGTGGGGGATAGCGCCATCGCCGCGTTCGACCCAACCACCGGAACGCTCAGAGCCAAGGCGCTCGGCGCCACCAGCCTCACGGCCAAAGTGGCCGGTCTCCCACCGGCGAGCTGGGCGATCACGGTGGTTCCGGGCACGTTGCGCTTGGAGCGTTCGCGGACCAGCTTATCGCCGCGGGAGCGCACTGTCGTCGGAGCGTCGCTGATTGACGACCGGGGGCGTGTCATCGGTCCCGCCGCCGGGCTCACCTGGCGCTCCGATCGCGCCGACGTCGCGACGGTCGATGCCCAGGGATCGATTCAGGCTGCGGGGCTCGGCCATGCGACGGTGAGCGCAACCACCGCCTGGGGAGCCACCGCCAAGCTCGACGTGTACGTCGTCGGCGAGCTTTTGGCGGCGTCGAGCCGGGCGGGGAAGCTCGGCATCTACCAGGCTTTGGCATCGGTGCCCGACAGTCTCATTCCGGTCCTGGTTGACAGCGCGACGAACCGGGAGCCCGCGTTCTCCCCGGACCGCACCAGGATCGCATTCAGCTCCAACCGCGCCAAACTCGATGGCAACTACGACCTCTACGTGATGAGCGCCGACGGAAGCAACGTGCAGCGCCTGACCACCGAGGCCGGCACCGACGGCGAGCCCGCGTGGACCCCCGATGGCACGCGCATCGTGTTTACCTCGGCCCGGGGCGGGGTGCCGCAGATCTTCCTGCTGCCTGCCGAAGGCGGCGACGCCGTCCCCCTCACGGCATTGCCGACGGCCAACTACTCGCCCATCGTGGCGCCCGACGGGCACGCCATCATGTTCGTCTCGCTTCGGGATGGCGGTCCCCGGATCTATCGCATGGGCCTCGACGGCTCGGGGCAGACGCGGGTGACGACCGGCGGCCAGCGCGAGATCTGCCCGCGGTTCTTCGCCAATGGGGATCTGGCGTACGGCGTCGAGCGGAGCAGCGGCTCCCGCGAGTGGCGCATCGTCCGGAGCACACCCGGGGTCGGCGCCGTCGCGCTCTTTCAGACCGAGCAACCGCTCGTCACCTTCACGCCTTCGCGCGACGGGTATCGGATACTCTACGTCACCAGCCGCCAGATGAACGGAAATCAGCCGCGGGTGGAGTACCGCGCGTTTCTACGCTCGCTGACGTTGGGTGCGGTGCCCGTGCCGCTCAAGCTTCACCCCGGCGAGCAACTGCCGAGCGTGTCCTTCTGATGCGCGCGCTCGCGCTCGAGGGCACCGGCGGGCTCAAGCACCTCTCCGTGCGGGAGGTGCCGACACCGGTCATCACCCGCGCGAACGACGTCAGGATCCGGGTTCACGCCGCGGCGATCAACCATCTGGATCTCTTCGTGGCCGGCGGTCTGCCCGGCATGGAGTACACCTTTCCCCACGTGATCGGTTCCGATGGCGCTGGTGTCGTCGAGTCGATCGGCCCCGCGGTGCGGTCGGTCGCCGTCGGCGATCGGGTCATGGTGAACCCCGCTATCTCTTGCGGCGCCTGTCAGTCTTGCCTCGAAGGGGAGGAGTCGCTCTGCCGGGAATTCCGGGTCCTCGGCGAGCATTTGCCCGGCGCCATGGCCGAATATGTGGTGGTCCCCGAGGAGAATGTCGCGCCCGTGCCCGACGCGATGCCGTGGGATCGTGCCGCCGCCTTCTCGCTCGCCACGCTCACGGCCTGGCGAATGCTCACGACCCGGGCCACCCTCCGCCCGGGTGAGACGGTGCTGATCTGGGGCATCGGCGGCGGCGTCGCTCAGGCGGCGCTCCAGATCGCCAAGCTCCTCGGCGCCTATGCGATCATCACCAGTGGATCGGACGCCAAGCTAGAGGCCGCCCGCGCGATGGGCTCGGATGCGGAGTTGAATCACGCGCGCAGCGACGTCGTGGCTGAAGTGCGGCGCCTCACCGGCGGGCGCGGAAGCGATGTCGTAGCGGACTCGGTGGGCGAGCGGACCTGGCAGGCTTCGCTCCGCGCGCTCCGGCGCGGTGGGCGGCTCGTCGTCTGCGGCGCCACGACCGGCCCGATGGTCAACATCGATTTGCGCCGCCTCTTCTGGCATCAGTGGACCATCTTGGGATCCACGGCGGGCAGCCGCCGTGAATATCGTGATATTGTGCGACTGGCCGGCCTCGGCCGGCTGTGGCCCGTGGTCGACCGGACTGTGCCGCTCGATCGAGCGGTGGACGCGCTGGCCCGCCTGGCCGGCGGCGAGCAGTTCGGCAAACTGGTAATCGAGGTGACCCCGTGAACGAGTTACGCGAGCGTCTCATGGCGGGCGCCCAACAGATCGGCAGCGTCCTCCCCGCCATTCTCGGGGCGACGCTCATTCTCGTGACTGGGTATTTCCTCGCGCGGCAAGTGCAGCGCTGGGTGGACGAGACGCTCAAACGGCTCGACTTCAACCGGGTGGCGGCCGCGGGAGGACTCGATCAGGTGGTGGAGCGCACCGGCTCCCGACTCGATCCGATTCGCGCGCTGGCCAAGTTGATCTTCTGGCTGGTGATGCTGGTCGTGATCCTGCTGTCCAGCGCGGCGCTCGGCCTGGAGAGCATCAGTCAGATGTTCGGCACGATGCTCGCCTTCATTCCCACGCTCATCGCCGCCATCGTGATCGTGATCCTCGGCATGATCGTAGGGGATTTCGTGCGCGGATTGATCGTGGCGTCCGCGGGGAACGTGGCGGGGGTCCCGACCGTGGCCAAGATGGCCAAGGGCGCGGTCATCCTGATCTCGGTGTTCATGGCGCTGCAGCAGGTGGGTGTGGCGGAGGAGATCGTTACCTCGGCGTTCACCCTGAGTTTGGGCGCCGTGGCGCTCGCGGTGGGCTTGGCGTTCGGGTTGGGCAATCGCGAGCTGGCGGGTCAGATCACGCGGCGCTGGTACGAGCAAGGACAGCGGCGCGACCGGCGGCGGACCGATCGCCCGGGGAGCTCGCCGCCGGACGATCCTCCGATCCTGGACTAGTGATCTAAGACCGCGCCTCGGTCACTGCTCCTTGAATCTACCCACCGTTTTTCGATCGCCTTCCTTGATGCTTCCGTAGATGGCGCCGCCGCCGCCGAAGCCGGCGAGCGTCACGCCGGCGGGAAAGACGACGGCCCGCTTCCATCCGCCGTCAGGCCCGAAGACATCGTAGATCAAGTCCTTCGCGTCGGCCGGCTGCGGGCGTTGTAGCCAGACCTCACCAGCTGGGCTTCCCATGGCCGACTCGAACGGCGGCTTGTGATCGGCGAATGGCCACTCGAGATGGATGCTGTCGGGTAGGCCGCGGCCCTTGCCGTGCTCGCGAATGCGTGCGATGACCTTCGCCTTGTCGGCGTCGGTGACCGGAAGCTTGTCGTAGTTGTGCGACTTACCGCGAATCCATATGCCGCCCGGTCCCCGCCAGTCCACCCGATTCTCTCGCCCGCGGGCGACCCAGACTCGGCCATCCGGAAGCACGCCGAACAGATCGTTGGGCGAGAAGATCTTGGCGACCTGTTCGCCCTGCTCACCGAACTTGGCGTCGCCGAACTCGGGTGCCGCCAGGTTGGCCACCGTGTCGGTGCGGCCGCTGGCAAGCTGGATACGCAGGACCGCCACGCTATCCGGCCGCAGAGACCGACCGGGTTCGCCGCCGCCGAGGATCGCCTGGTAGTCGGTCTTGTAGCCGAAGCCCGAGCGATCGTAGGAAAGGACCGGCGTCTCGCCGCCAACCGGCGGAATCACGAGCGATGCCAGCGGTTGACCGTGCTCGTTCCACAGCGTGGTGCGGACGGCCGCGAAGTCGACGAGGACCAGGGTGTCACCGCCCAGGTGCGCCACCCACCCCGGGAATTTGTACACCGAGGCGGCCGCATCGCGCGGCATGCTGTCGACGCGGGCGCCGATCGTATCCACCTTGCCGCTCTTGAGGTCGCCCGTCAGGAACAGCCGATCCCTGGTATCGGCGAACGCCACTCGACCGTCGGCCAACTCCACGACGTTGCTCACCTGAGCGAAGGTGGCGGGAAGCTTGGCCTGGAGCACGATACTCGGCTTCTTCGCGCAGGCGGCGCTCGCCAGGAGCGCAAGGAGGCAGAACCGCTTTACACCGTGCATCGAATCGATCCTCCAAACCGAAGGGCGCCCCGCGAGAGGCGGATCAACGAGCGGCCGTTGCCGCGGGGAGCGTAACCTGCATGAGCCGTAAGTGGTCGCCGTCGGGCTCCACGGCCAGTGCCGCGGAACCGGTTGCCGCCAAGATACGGGCGGGACCGCGGATCCGGATCTCCCGGAGAAGCCGGCCGGCCCGATCCACGACATGATAGCTGCCGGCCGAATCCACGATGGATCGGCTCTTCTCGAGCCATACCAAACCGTCCGCGCCGGTGAACCCGGCGGTGAATGGTGGCTTGATCGCCGCGAACGGCAACTGCTCCGCCGTGCTTCTGAGCTCCGGTGGAAAGGAGCGCACGAAGAGCTCCCGGTCGGCGCGGGACACCTCGAGAACGCGATCGGGCAGCAGATCGCCCCGCGTCACGCGCCCGGTGGGGTCGTGCCACTCGACCCGGTTCTGATACACCCGAGCCACCCACGCCGAGCCATCCGGCAACACGCCCCAGAGATCCGAGCCGCTGAACACGCGACGCTCGAAGCGTTGACCGGCCTCACTCTGGACCAGCGCGACGTCAGCCGGCGCGAGCCGCAATAGAGTATCGATGCGGGAGAAGTCCGATGCAGTGCGCAGCACCGAAGCCGAGTCGCGATTGCCGCTGCCGTCGGGTCCGGCAGCCGGCGTCACCGGCACATAGAATCGTCCTTGGGCGTCCCGGGCCCGCGGCAGTGCGCCGTGCGTGGCCTCGGGGGCGGGAATCGTGCGGCCGAGCCGCCCATCGAGTCCCCACACCGTGAGGCGACGCAGTCCCCAGTCCGCCACATAGAGCGAATCCGCCGCCCGGAATGCGGCGAATGGGTTCTGCAGCAGCTTTCGCCCAGCGCCGGCGAACGGCGACAGGGTTCGCGGCCGGAAGCTTACCAGGCTCGCCGCGCTGCCCCCCTCCGAGACGATCGCCCAGCGGTCCGGCCCGATCCAGACTGCGCCGGCCACATCGTGAAATGGGGCGCTGACCGTGTCGGTCGCTGGCGGGAGATAGACCGTGGGTGCCGGCGGCTTCGGGGCGCGGCAGGCGGCGAGAACCACGATGGCCCCAACCGCGCGCGCCCGCGCAGCGCCGGGGTGCCTGGGGACAAACATGGGCAGAATGTAACCGCCTGCCTGGGGGACGGCGCAACCAAAACGTCGTTTGAGGCGTCTCAGAGATGATTGCGCGATTGTCTCTGGTGCACGATCACGCGGGAAGAGCGGATGGTCGATGGAGCGCGGAAGGCCGCAGCGGGGTATCAGGTGTTCGACGGCGACGGACGCCCGATTGGTCGCGTGCTCGATCCGAAGGAGCCTCGCTTCGTGGGAAGGCACGTCGGGACCGTCTTGTTGGTCCGGGAGGGCGGAGCAGCATCATCGGCTCGGCCGGCGGCCTGGGTCGAGCCCGATTAGGCGTCACTAAACACTTATCCCATAATACTTTAAGAATACCTACCAGGGTTGCATCCCACGCCCGGCCGGGACTATATTTCGGGGTTCCCCGGCCGAGGACCCGCGGCCGGTTGTCTGCCCTAGCATCCGACCGCTCATGACCGCACCTAATTCGCGCGAACGCATCCTGCCCCGGCTCATCGAAGACGAGATGCAGCAGTCGTTCATCAACTACTCGATGAGCGTCATCGTCTCTCGCGCCCTGCCGGACGTGCGGGACGGCCTCAAACCGGTCCATCGCCGGATCCTCTACGCCATGAACGAGCTGGGTCTGGTGCCCGGCCGAGCCTACAAGAAGTCGGCGACGGTCGTGGGCGACGTGCTCGGCAAGTACCACCCGCACGGCGACGCGTCGGTCTACGACGCGCTCGTGCGCATGGTTCAAGAGTTTTCGCTGCGCTATCCGCTGATCGACGGCCAAGGAAACTTCGGCTCGGTGGACGGCGATCCCGCCGCCGCCTATCGATATACCGAGGCCCGGCTCACCCGGGTCTCCGTGGCGATGCTGGAGGATATCGACAAGAACACGGTAAACTTCCAGCCGAACTTCGACGATCGGCTGCAGGAGCCCGCCGTCCTTCCCTCCAAAATCCCGAACCTCCTCGTCAACGGCTCGAGCGGCATCGCGGTCGGCATGGCCACGAACATTCCGCCGCACAATTTGCGCGAGGTGGCTAAGGCCGTCGAGCTGCTGATCGACACCCCCGAGGCGACCATCGCCGATCTCCGCAAGGTGATCAAGGGGCCCGACTTTCCCACCGGTGCCTACATCTACGGGCGCGAAGGCATCAAGGAAGCGTACGAGAACGGACGGGGACGGGTCGTCATGCGGGCCCGGGCGCAGATCGAGGAGAAGGAATCCAGCGGCAAGTCCCAGATCGTGGTCACCGAGATTCCTTACCAGGTCAACAAAGAGAACCTGGTCAAAGCGATCGCCGAGCTGGCGCTGGAGCGGAAGATCGAGGGCATCAGCGGGGTCAACGACGAGTCGGACAAGGACGGCATGCGGATCGTGATCCAGCTCAAGCGGGACGCGATTCCGAACGTCGTCCTGAATCAGCTCTACAAGCACACCGCGATGCAGTCCACCTTCGGCGTGATCATGCTCGCGCTCGACCGCGGCGCGCCCAAGGTGATGAATCTGAAGCAGCTGCTCGAGCGATTCATCGAGCACCGTCACGAGATCGTCGTCCGCCGGACCCAGTTCGATCTCGACGCGGCGGAGGCCCGGGAGCACATCCTCGAAGGGCTCAAGATCGCGGTCGATAACATCGACGAGGTCGTCGGGATCATCCGGAAGTCGAAGGACGTGCCGGATGCCGATGCCCGGTTGCGCAAGCGCTTCGGGCTCTCGGAAAAGCAGAGCGACGCGATCCTCAACATGCGGCTGGCCAAGCTCACCGGGCTCGAGATCGAGAAGCTCGATGCCGAGCTGTCAGAGGTGCAGGCCACGATCACCGAGCTCAAGAGCATCTTGGCCTCGAAGCCGAGGCGGATGACGATTCTCAAGGAGGAGATGGCCGACGTCGCCAAGGATTTCGGTGACAACCGCCGGACCGAGATCGTCGCCGACCAGGGCGAGTTCACCGTGGAGGATCTGATCGCCGAAGAGGACATGGTCATCACCATCTCCCACTCCGGCTACATCAAGCGAATCCCGGTCTCCACTTACAAGCGGCAGCGGCGCGGCGGCCGGGGCCTGAACGGCGCCGACCTCAAGGAGAATGACTGGGTCGAGCATCTCTTCATCGCGAGCACGCACGACTATCTCATGTTCTTCACGACACTGGGGCAGGCGTACTGGCTCAAGGTGCATGAAATTCCCCAGGCCGGCCGGGCGGCGCGCGGCAAGCCGGTGGTCAATTGCATCGCGATCAAGCCGGACGAGCAGATTGCCGCGCTGGTGCCCGTGCGCGACTTCACCGATGACAAGTCGCTCGTCTTCGCCACCCGCAACGGCACCGTAAAGAAGACGGTCCTCGCGGCGTATGGCAACGTCCGCACCACCGGCATCTGCGCGATCAACATCGACAAGGGCGACGAGCTGATCGACGTCCAGGTCTGCGATGCCAACAGCGACGTGATCCTGGGGACGCGGCAAGGCATGAGCATCCGCTTTCACCAGGGCGACGTGCGGGACATGGGCCGGGCGACTACGGGCGTGAAAGGCATCGAGTTGGAGGACGGCGATCGCCTCATCGGCATGGTCGTCGTGCGGCGCGATGCCACGATCCTCGTCGTCAGCGAGAAGGGCTACGGCAAACGCAGTGAACTGACCGAGTACCGCGTCCAGAAACGCGGCGGCAAAGGGATCATCACCTTCAAGGTCACCGCCAAGACCGGCACCATCGTGGCGCTCAAGGAGGTCATCCCCGAGGACGAGCTGATGATGATCACGCGGCATGGGATCATCATTCGGGTTCCAGTCAACGGAATTCGCGTCATCGGCCGGAACACGCAGGGCGTGCGGGTCATGAACTTGGACGCTGGGGACTCGGTGGTCGGGGTGGCTCGGGTGGTCAAAGAGGACGAGACCGGCGCGGAGGAAGCCTCGGGAGGCGAGGAAGTCACGCCCGTGGCTGAAGAGTAGCTACTTTATGGGACCGGACGGCTCGCCATCGAGCCGCCCGGCGCGGTCGCCCCGTTCATTTCATCCTCCGGTACGCTGAATGAGTCCGGCTCCGAAGATCCTTGTTGCGGACGACGACCAGGCCCTCTCGCGGACGCTCTGGTGGATCCTCAAGGAAAACGGGTACGAGGTCACCACCGTCCCCGGGGGAGAGAACCTCCTCGACCACCTCGCCGAGGAGTCCTACGACCTCCTCCTGCTCGACATCATGATGCCCAAGGTGGACGGCCTGCAGCTCCTCGAGCGCGTCAAGGCCGACGCCCGATTCAAAGACCTCCCGGTGCTCATGATCTCCTCCATGCCTCCCGAGGAAGCGACGGTGCGCTCACTCGGGCTCGGCGCCAACGACTTCATTCCGAAACCATTCAAGGTGAAGGAGTTGCTTGCCCGGGTGAGGGCCCACCTGCGGGTCGGGCGGGAGCTCAACCAGGCCCGGGCCGAGGCACGGACCCGGTCGGCCATGATGGACATCCTTCAGGAGGTCACGGCATCGCTCAAGCCGGAGGAGATCTACCAGATTCTCGTCCGCCGGGTGGCCAATGCGCTCAACATCTCACGCTGCTCCATCATTCTCGCGGGGCCCGACGAGGGGACCGGGACTGTGGTCGCAGCCTATGAGAATCCGATGCTCCGCAACTTGCCGGTCGATCTGCGCCGGTACCCGGAGATCCGGCACTGTCTGGCGGTCGGCGAGGTGGTGCTCGCCCGGGACGTCAACACCGATCCGCTCTACCGGGAGGTGCGCGACGCCTGGCAGGCCGAAGGGCGGCCCATCCCAACCCGCTCGGCCATCTGCATTCGGTTTCCGCTCAAAGGCGAGCCGGCGGGCGTCTTCTTCCTGCGGACAACCGGCGAGGATGTGCCGCTCAACGATCACGACGTCGAGTTCGCCGATCAGGTGATCAAGGCGGCGGTGGCGGCATTGGAGAAGGCGTACGATCTGGAGACGGCGGTGCTCGGTCAGGAACAGATGCGCCAGCTGGCCGAGACCGATCCGCTCACCTCGGTCTATAACCGCCGCGCCCTCATGGAGAAGCTGGAGCAGGAGATGGACCGGGCAGCCCGGTACGCCACCCGGCTCACGGGCATGATGATCGACATCGACAACTTCAAGCAAATCAACGACACCTATGGGCATCTCGTGGGCGACCGGGTGCTCAAGCAGCTCGCCAACCTGCTCAAACGCGAGCAGCGGTCGGTGGATATCGTGGCACGCTACGGCGGCGAGGAGTTCGTGGTCCTCCTCCCGGAGACCACCGCGACCGAATCTCGGAACTTCGCGGAACGGATTTTGAGGCGGGTGGCCACCCACGATTTCGGTGACCCGGGACGGGCTGTGCGTGTTACCATCAGTGTCGGGATGGCGTCCTACCCGGATGAGCGCGTGAGTGACGGGCTGTCCCTCCTCAAGCTCGCCGACAGCCACCTCTACCGCGCCAAGAGCGCCGGTAGGAACCGGTTCCAAGATTGAAGAATCGCCGCTGCCCCCGTTGCCATACTCACTACGCTCCCCCAGCCCGCTTTTGTCCGCGCGACGGCACACCGCTGGTTGAGATGGCGGCTTCCGCCGCCCCGTCGCCACCGGGTCCGGCCGACCAGACCCCGTCCGATCCGCCCGACGCCGTTTACGCGAGCCTTACGGGCCAGACCATCGATGATCGCTACCACGTCGTCAAGCGATTGGGCGAGGGCGGGATGTCGTACGTCTATCTCGCGACCGAGCTGGATTCGGGTCGTAGCGTCGCGGTCAAGATTCTGACGCCGAGGCTGATGAAGGATCCCGGCTCAGTGGAGCGGCTGCGGCGAGAGGCGGCGATCGCGATGCGACTCGAACATCCGAATGTCTGTCCCATTCTTCGGATCGGGGAGAGACCGGATGGACTCATGTACCTCGTAATGCCGTATCTGGCCGGCGAAGCGTTGAGCGAGGCCGAGGCGCGCCGCGGACCGTTCTCGGTGCAGGATGGGGTCCCGCTGCTCGTGCAAATGTGCCGCGGTCTTCAGCACGCGCACGAGATGCATATCGTGCACCGAGACCTCAAGCCCGAGAACGTGATGCTGGTCCCCGATCGCGAAGTAGAGGGTGGCTATCGGGCCGTCGTGATGGACTTCGGTCTCGCCAAAGAGCGACGGGCGTCTCCCGAGGTGGTCAAGCTGACGGCCACTGGGATCGTCCTCGGCACACCCGAGTTCATGAGCCCCGAGCAGATTCGGGGCAAGCCGCTCGATGGCCGGAGCGACATCTACGCCCTGGGGATCTTGGCGTTCGAGATGTTTACCGGCAAGCTGCCATTCCCGGGCAAGACGCCGCAGGAATCGATGCTCGCGCGGCTCAAGGGCGAGCCGCTCCGACTGCGAGCCGTTCGCCCCGATCTCCCGCCCAAGCTTGAGGCTATCATCGCTCGCGCGCTCGCGATCCAGCCTGACGATCGCTACGCCTCGATGACCGAGCTTGGCGCGGCATTCGGGTCTGTCGGGACGGGCGGAGTCATCGCGCGGCTGTTCGGGCGGCGATCGCCTGGAAGCGAGCCATGAATCCCCGGTCGATCCGATCCTTGAGCTCCATCGCCCAGCGCGACGTGAGCGTCAGCGGTCCATACGACAAGATTGCTCGCCCGTCACCGGTATTGAGCAGGGCAAGGAACCGCCGCTGGGGCGCGTAGCTCCGGAACTCCCCGGCTCCGCGGCAAGCCGCCGCCAGGTTGTTGCGCAGCACCGGGCCCTGGCGTACGGCGTAGACGCCGGCCTTCGGTGTCGTCGGATGGTCTTCGAGCGTGGCGGCGTCACCCGCCGCGAACACCAATGGGTCCGACACCGACCTGAGCTCGTCGTTCACCAGGAGAAACCCTTGTGCGTCGGTCGCGAGTCCCGATGAGCGAAGCAGATCGGTGGAGGTGGGGCCCGTGGCCCAGATCAGCACATCAGCGGGCACCGCGCTTCCGTCGGCCAGCACGACGGTGGTCGCGGTCGCTCCCTGCGCGGCAATCCCGGCGCGCACCGTTACCCCGTTTCGGGTGAGCGCGCGCTCGGCTTCTCGCGCGGCGCTTCGGCGCTCGGGAAGGATGCGGGGCGCGGCCTCGATGAGGGTGACAATGCTTTTCCCGGCGTCTAACACCCTGAGCTGCGCCCGTACCGCCAATGCCAGTTCAACCCCGGCCAGCCCGCCGCCCACCACCGCGACCCGAATGCGCCCGTCCCGAGCCGCCTTCACCGCTGTGGTGAGGGCCGGGACGATCGCGGTCGCCGCGTCGATCGGCTTCACGAAGAGCGCCTGCTCGCGGACCCCCGGCAAATCGGCCCCTCGCAGCCCCGACCCGGTCGCGATCGAAAGTACGTCGTAGGCGAGGCGGCGGCCGTCGTCCAACCTCACCGCTTGCGCCCGCGGCTCGATCCGAGCGGCGCTGCCTGGAACCAACTCGACGCCGCCGGCGCGAGCGAGAGCCGCGAGATCGAACGTCAGCTCGTCCACGGCGTAACGGCCCCCGACCATTCCGGGAACCATGCCCGAGTATGCCTGCCGCGATACCGGTGATACCATCACCGCGTCGACCGCGGGAAATTCTCCGCGGATGAAGCCCTCGAGCACGAACAAATGGGCATGCCCGCCCCCCAGCAAAACCAGCCGCCGGCTCACGGGCCTCGCTCGACGGGACCCGACCAACCAGCCATCCCACCGGCGAGATTCCGCACGTGGCGGAACCCGCGGGCGACGAGAATCCTGGCTAGCTCGTCGCCCATCGGACCCCGATGACAGACGAACACGATCCGATCGGCGGAGTCCAGCTCCGCCGGAGCCCGCAGCTTGGCCGCCGGAAAAGGGAGATTGAGGGCACCGGGGATGTGGCCCTGACGGAAGAGGTCGGGCTCCCGAACGTCGACGATCGTACGCCGGACATCGGTCGGGCTGCCGGCCGCGAGCTCCGTCGCGAAGTCCGCCGCGCTGACCCGGGACCACCCGACCGGCGCGTCGACGGAGGGGGCACACCCGGCCAGGAAGATCACCAGCGCAAACGACAGCCGCATCGCACGCCTCCTATGCTGCGTAGGGGCCGGAAGAGATGAGTATCCGGAAGAGAGATGAGTATAAGGTGTGATGGGAACCGGACGCAGCAAGCCAATCCCCATGCCAATCCTCCGGGGCCTCCGGGCGAACGCCCCGGGGGGTGCGAGTAAGCCTAAGCCTTTGCGCTCCGTAGGAATACGGAGGGGACATCCGGGTGCGCGCGGATTGCCGCTGGCCCTCGGCCTGCCTACCCTTGATTCGTGCCCACATCACTATCGCCTTTCCATCTCGTCGGCGTCAGCCATCATACCGCCGACGTGAGCCTACGGGAGCGCCTCTCGCCAAAGGGCGACGAGCTCGCGAGTTGGCTCGGTCGCGCGGGGGAGGTAGCCCAGACACTCGTTGTCCTCGCAACCTGCAATCGGTTCGAGTTGTACTGGTGGGGTGATGACGATCAGGAGTTCCGCTTGTGCGGCCTCGCCCAGGATCGAGGCTTCGAGCTGGGGCCGTCTGTCATGTATCGGCGTGATGGCGCCGCGGCGCTGCACCACCTGTTCACCGTAGCCTCGGGTCTCGATTCCCAGATTCTGGGCGAGACGGAAATCCTCGGCCAGGTGCGCCGGGCCCATGAGCTGGCCCACGAGTGCGGAGCTACTACCTGGGAGCTCGATGCGGCTTTCACCGCCGCGCTCGCCGCCGGCCGCAGGGCGCGCCGTGAGACGATGCTCGGTCGCCATCCGGCTTCGGTTAGTGGCGCCGCATTGCTGCAAGCCAAGATCTGTTGCGGCGGATCACTCGCCGGCAAGCACGTGTTGCTCGTCGGCGCCGGTGAGGCCGCCGAGGGCGTGCTCCGAGGGTTGCAGAGCGAAGGCGCCGGATCGGTCGTGGTACTCAACCGTCACGCCGAACGCGCTTCGCTCCTCGTGTCCTCCTGGAACGCGTCGGCCGGGAGTTGGGACGACCTGGCCGGCGGGTTGGCGGCGGCGGACGTGGTGATCACGGCGACCGCCGCGCCGGCCCCAATCCTCTCCGTCTCCGCGCTCGAAACCGCCTTGCTGGCGCGACCGGAGTCTCCGCTCGTCATCATCGATCTGGCGGTCCCGCGCAACGTCGACCCAGCCGCGCGCGATCTGCCCGGCCTACGCTTGTTCGATCTCGATGATCTGCAGCTGCAGTACTGTCCGGCCACAATGATCGGGGCGGTGGCCCTCGAGGAGGGCGAGCGGATCGTGCGGGAGGAGCTCACCCGTTTCCGCGACACGCTGAAGAGCCGCGCCGCCGCACCGCGGTTGGCTGAGCTTCATCGGCTCGGGGCTGAGCTTGCCCGCGAGGAAGCCGATCGCGTGCTGGAGCAGTTGGCATCGCTCAATGAGCAGGAACGGGAGGCCGTTCGCCGGATGGCCGACCGGCTGGCGCGGCGGCTGCTCTACCCCGCCAGCCGCAAGATCCGAGAAGGAGAGCTTTAGCCCGCCGTTCTTTGGCCTACCGGATTCAACAGATTCCTACATTGCGGGTTGGTGCAGCCGGGGCACGGAGTGCGATACTGCGAGCTGTGCGCTAGCCCGGACGTGAGGTGTTCCCGCACGATGTCGGCCAGGGCGTCCAGAAACAGCGGGCGATCGTTGAGCGCCGGCGTCCGCTTGTAGTGGGTGATGCCCAGGCGCTTGGCCAGATGGCCATACTCCAGATCCAGCTCCGATAGCGTCTCGATATGGTCGCTGGTGAACGCGATGGGAATGACGAGCACGTGCTTGTGCCCCCGCGCGGCCAGCTTCTCGATCACCCGCTCCGTGCTCGGCCCGAGCCACTTCACCGGGCCTACCTCTGATTGGTACGCGAGCAGATACGGATGGGAGAACTGCAGCCCTTCCATGACTCGATGGACGGTGGCGCCCACCTCCTGAGGATACGAATCGCCGCGATTGATGACGCTGAGCGGCAGCGAATGCGCGCTGAACAGCAGCAACACCTTGTCCCGGTCTTCGGCCGGGAACTGCAGCAGTCCTTCCCGAACCGTTTCCACCATGGCGGCGATGAAACCGGGGTGCACTGGCCAACGATCGATCAAGCTCCACGTAAAAGCGTTCTGTAAGCCGAGCCGCTCCGATGCGCGCCACAGCTCGTTCAAGCTCGAGCCGGTCGTGGCGCATGACCACTGGGGATATTGGGTGAACGCGACCGCTCGCGTGACTCCATCGGCTCTCATCGCGAGTAGTGCGTCGTCGGTGAACGGTGGCGCATAGCGGAATGCCACGTAGAACTTGTGTGGTGCGGTCCCGGGCGAGAGACGATCGAGCCGTTCGATCATGCCCCGGCCCTGCGCCTCGGTATATCGCAAGATCGGCGAGCCGCCGCCGATCGCCGCGTACAGCTTCTGAACCTTGGGCGTCCGCCGCTTGGCGATGAAGCGGCCGAGGACGCTCTGAAAGGGAAGCCGCAAGAGCTCGCGATCATCGAAGAGCTTAAGCAGGAAGGGCTCCACCGCGGCCAGGTCGGCTGGGCCCCCGAGGTTCATCGTGACGATGCCGGTCCGGACCGGACCGGCGGTCGACGTTTCGCTCATTCGCTTACCAATCCCATTTCCAAGGCAAACTTGGTCAACCCGGCAACCGTGCGGATCCGAAGCTTTCGCATCAGACTCTCGCGGTGGGTCTCCACGGTGCGATGACTGATGCCGAGCTCCGCCGCGATCTCCTTGTTGGTTCGACCCACGGCGATGCCATGGAGAACCTCACGCTCGCGCGCCGTAAGCGACCCGAGATCGCCCGTTCGCTGCTCCCGCTCCAGATCTCCTCGGACCGCAGCACTCAACCGCCGCGCGATCGGCGGGCTGAAGAACGCCTCGCCCGCGCGCACCGCCAGCACCGCCCGCCGAAGCTCGGTCGCGGCGGTGTCCTTGAGCAGATAGCCATGCGCCCCGGCGCGCACGCTCTCCAGCACGTATTCGGTGTTATCGTGCATGCTGAGAATCAGCACCCGGGCGTCGGGCACGCTGCGCCGGAGCCGCGCCGCCACCTGGAGGCCCGATTCACCCGGCATCGAGATGTCCAGCACCACCACGTCCGGATGGTGCCGCTCGGCCAGCTCGACGACCTCACTTCCGTTCGCCGCTTCCGCCACGACCTCGAATCCGGGCTCCCGCTCGAGCACGTGCCGAATGCCCTCTCGCACCACCGCATGGTCGTCCGCCACCAGGACTCGAATCGTGCGCTCGGTCACGTGGAGTCCCCCGTGGCAATGGGAAGGTAAACCTCGAGACGGACGCCGGCTCCCGGCCGGCTCTGAAACTGCACCGTTCCGCCGAGCGCGCTGATGCGCTCGCGCATACCGGTGAGTCCCATGCGTCCGGTCTCAGAAAACTCGCGGGCGCCCGCGCCGACCGGGGCGCCGCGTCCATCGTCTCGCAACTCGAGGATGATCGCCCCGCGCTTCACCTCGATGCCGACCTCGACGACGTGTGCCTCCGCGTGCCGGGCGACGTTGGACAGTCCTTCCTGCACGGTGCGGAACAGCGCGAGCTCGGCGTCCTCGGAGAGCGGCGGCAGCGCCGCGGGCGCCACGAACGCGGTGCCGATTCCGCTGCGCTCGGCAAAATCGGTCACCAACGACCGCAGTGCGGGCAGCAGACCAAGGTCGTCCAGCAGCGACGGACGGAGATCGTTGGTGACGTTCCGGATGCCGCGGATTCCGGTGTCGATCAGATCGAGGGCCCGGTCGAGCCGGTCAGCGATAGGCGGCGGCGCCGTGTCGCGCAGGACGCCCAGCTCCATCTTGACCGCCGAAAAGACCTGCGCCGTCTCGTCGTGCAGCTCCCGGGACAGGCGGCGGCGCTCGTCTTCGTGTTGCTGGATCATCCGCGCCGACAGCCGCGCCAACTCTGTCGTGCGGGCCTGGAGCCGCTCGTAAAGGTCCGCGTTCTCGAGCGCGGCGCCCACCTGCTGGCCCAAGGCGACGAGAAAGCTCTCGTCGAGCGCGGCGAATGGATCGCGGGCATCGCCGACGATGACGAGCGCTCCCGTCACCGCCGCGCCTCGCAGAATCGGGAGCACCGCCGCATAGGCGTATGGCGCCTTTCGCTTAGGATGGGGGTCGGCCCACTCGCTGGTGAACTTGGGCCGGCCACTCGCGACCGCCTGTGCGAGGACTGCAGCGGCCGCGCCGGTCGGCTCTGCGCCGGTCCACGACGTGCACACGCCCGCGCCCCGGACGAATCGGCCACCGCCGTCGAGCGCATAGAGCGCGCTGCCAGTCACGGCTGGCAGCGTGAGGGGCCGCTCCAAGAGAGCATCGAGCACGTCGCGCTCGCGGCCGCCCTGCTGGAGATCACCCGAAAGCGCGGAGAGGGCGCCGAGCCCGCGGCGGAGATCGTCGAGCACGAGGAGCAAGATCCCCGCGCCGACCGCCAGCTCGAATAGAATGTCGAGGTAGTAACCCCACGGCGCCCACGCGCCCCGGGCGCGCAAGAATGGATAATCGAGGTGATGCAGACCCCAGAGACAGAATGCGACGCCCAAGAGCGCAGCGCCGCTCGACGACACCCGTCGTCGATAGGAGAAAAACACCCAGCCGGTCCACAGCGTTGCGAGACTCAGGAACCCTACGGCCGGCCCCGCGGCCCAGCCGAACTCCGCGATGCGGTAGATCGCGACGTACGACCAGAGCGGGGGAAACAGCGCGATCGGAAGATACGCCCAACGCCAGCGGAGGCCGCGCGAGAAGACCAATGCCGCAGCGAGCAGGGCAAGCGCCGTCCAGCCGGTGATCACCTGGTGCCAGTAGAGCCAAGTCCAGTCCGCGGTCTCGATAAAGCTCAGGATTGCGCCGAGCCGCAGCAGATAGAGCGTCCAAGCGACACTCCACCAGGCGAAGTATGGCTTCCGATAACGCTGAAAAAGAAAGGCGCAAAGGAAAGCGAGCGCGGCTGTGATCGCGGCCTGGAGGAGAGCGGCCGCCAGTTCGGTATTCCCGGCGACTGGGGGCAAGGGCGCGCCATTCATGGGTCAAAACAACGGCACTCGCCGAGGCGGCGCAATGGAAGCGCATCTGAGCGACGATTCGCAGTGGCGCCGCCACGTAGTAATCAGTGATACTACCTGATGGCGGGCATGCGTGTAAGTTGCCATAGCCGCGTTATTTCCGTCCGTTGAACGTAAGTCGGGACATTGGTACGGACAGTGCACGTTGACGCCCGACTGCCACTTTCAGGACGACCGGTGGATCCTCGGGCTGCGTTTGCCAAACGATTCGGTGACCTCGTTGCGCTGCTTCGGGCCGATCCCGGAAACGACGCCGCGCAGGAGCTGGCGCTCACCGCGGCCGCACGCGCCGTCGCGTTCGAGCCGGTCATCGTCGACGCGACGGGGGACCCCGGCGGCGCGGGTGGGGAGTTCAGTCTCGGCGGCCGCATGCGGGCTCGGGACATCGAGCGACTGAGGGTGGCGGCCGGTGCGGATCTGCTCGAGCTCCTGATGCTGGCGCGCGCGCTCTCCCACGATGTCACTCCGATCCCGCGCACCGTCACGGTGCAGATCGACTGGCGGGTCGCGCGGGCGGCCGCTCCAAAGACCCGAAGCCAGCCCGATCGACGGCATCGAACCGACCGTCGCCGGCGTCGCGCCCATCGACCCGGCGCTCCCGAGCGGCGAACGGGAGATGATCGCCGAACCTCGGGCGAGCGCCGCCGCCCGCTCGCCCAACAGCAGGAGGCCGGCGCGGCCCTGCTGCTCGCCCGGCTCGGCCAGACCGCGCAGGCTCGCGCGTGGCGCGAGACCCTACACTACGCGCACACGCTGCTCGAGTTGATCCCGCGACTGCCGCGGGTGGAGCGCGAAGCGGCCGGCGTGGGGATGCGGCGGCACCTCCCGCGCGCCGCGCTCGCCGGCATCGTGCAGGTGGCCCTGGGTGACAGAGGCGAGGAGGGGCGTGCCGTCGACGTGCTCCGCTGGGCCGGTAAGGAAGGCGCCGAGGTGATGCTCGATGCCTTGGCCGCCATCGAGGGCGCGGCGTCGCGTCACTTCCTGTACGATGCCCTCGAAACGATGGCGAACGCGTTTCCCGCTGCTGTGGCCTTCCTCGGCAGTTCCGCGCCACGCCAAATCCGGCGGGCGGCGGAAATTCTCGGCCGGCTGGGCCGTCCCGAAGCGATCGGACCACTTCAGCGTCACCTGCAGCACCCCGACGAGCAGGTGCGCGGCGCCGTCGTTCGGGCGCTGGCCGAGCTTCCCATTGCGGAGACGGGCGAGGCGCTGCTGGAAGCGTTGCTGCACCCGTCGGCCCCGACGCGGATCGCCACCGCTGAAGCGATCGGACGGAGGGGCAAGGAGGGCGTGGCGATGTGGCTGGTTGCAGCTCTGGAGAAGGAGCGCGAACCGTCGGCATGGCGTGCCATGGTGATGGCGCTGGCGACGCTCGGCTCGCCGGAGGCCTGCACCGCGCTGGTGGCGATCGCCCTCAACCGTCGGACCTTACTCCGCCCCAAAGGCCATCCGGCCGGTCATCGGCTCGAAGCCGTGAGCGCGCTCGCCCGAGTGACCACGCCAGCAGGAATGTCCGCGCTCGACACGATCGCCCGCCAGGGCGATGCACGAGCCCGCGGCGCGGCCCTGGAAGCGCTGGCCGCCAAGGTGCAAGTCGTCGGCTAGGTCCTACATCTGGTGGACGGCAAAGTCGGCGATGTGCACGTCGAGGTTGTGATTCACTCTGAGGCCCACGATACCCTTTCCGTCGATGGCCTTCGAATCTGCCTTGTAGACCTGCTTGCCGTTCACCCAAAAACTGGTCCCGTCCTTGTTGACCGCCACTTCGAGGCGGTTGGTCGCCTTGCCGGCGGCGTCAGCCTTTTGGATCGCGGGGTCCGCAGTCCAGTCCGTGACCAGGCTGGACACGGAGTCGCCCTCGCGCCGCTTGACGATGTACTTGCCGTCGCCTCGGACCAGGAAATACGTGTACCCCTGTCCGGCACCGTCGAGGCTCTTCCCGCCGACAAAAATCCCATAGCCTTCGGGATGGTGCGGCGCCTTGGTCTGGGTAAAGCTGGCGACGGCCCTGAAGCGTCCTTCGGCCCGGTCGGCGGCGCGGTAAAGAATCGTCGCCGGCCCGAGGGTAACGTGGTAGCCCGGCGCCATCGTCACCAACTTGACGCCCGCTTCCTTGCCTTTCTCGTCGGTCCGGGCCGTCCAACCGGGGGGAAGGGGAGTGGCATCGGACACGGTGTTGTCCGGATCGGTGTTCTTGGGCGGCTTGGTGTGAGCCTGACCGGCCAACGGAGCCGCGAGCACGAGCAATGCGGTAAGGGAAGCGAGCGTACGCATGACGGCGTCCTCTGTGGATGAGGTGGAGCGTGGCACGGTTGCGGGGCCCCGATCGGCAGGCTAATCTAACGGACCGCGGGCTCTCGCGGCCTTCACCAGGAGTGACACTGTGCATTGGTTCGGCGTCCTCTTCGCAACCATCGGGGCCGCGGCAATCTTGGGCGCCCTCGCCTTTGTATCACTGCTGATCGGCGTGGTGGTCAACGCCATGATCGTGCTGATGGCCGGTCCGATCATCGACCACTGGGTGGCCAAACGGAGTCGCTGAACGGTCAGTCGGCCGGTTCCGCGTCGGCTCCGGCCTCCGGGGTCGTCGCCTGGCGGACCGCTTTCTCGTAATTGATCTTCAGGCTGCCCAGCAACTCCCGCAAGCCCCGGACTCTTACCTGTATACCGCCCCCGCGGCGGGCCATGGTCGACATGAGTCCGGCGGTGTCCGCCAGGTTGCTCAAGCTCAGGGCCGCGGCGCTCGCCTTGAGCTCGTCCAGTTGCCGGCCAAACCCCCGGACCACCGCCTCGTCCGCCAGCAAGGCGGCCATCTGCTCGATAATCGTGTGCATCCGCTGAAACTTGGGCGGAAGCAGCTGCAAGTACGCGAGTTGGGCTTGCTGCCTGGTGGATAGCTTCGGAGCGGCCATGCGGTGCTCGAGACGGAGGGACCTGCAATCTACACTCCCCGCGCGAAGGCCTGAATCTCTCTAGGGGCCGAGCCGTAGTATGCCGGGGCTCTGACGAGTATTTCAAATGAAGATTTCGGACCTGTCGATCCGCCGGCCGGTGCTCGCCAGTATGGTGAGCGGGGCACTCGTGCTGTTCGGTGTCATCGGCTATTCCCGTCTCGCCGTCCGCGAGTATCCCGACGTCGATCCACCGATTGTGTCCGTGGAGACCGAGCTGCCGGGTGCCAATCCGCAGGTCGTGGAATCCGCCGTCACCGATATCCTCGAGGAGGAGCTCAGCACGATCGAAGGGCTCCGAACTCTCACCAGCTCGAGCCAGGAGCAATTCAGCAAGATCACCCTCGAGTTCAACCTCGGTCGCGACGTTGAAGCTGCCGCGCAGGATGTGCGCGACAAGGTGGCCCGAGTGCGGGGGCGCCTGCCGGAGGACGTGCGGGAGCCGGTCGTCGCCAAGCAGCAGGCGGACGCCAACCCGTTCTTCTGGTTGGCCCTCTCGGGCGCGAACTACGACCTCTTGCAGCTCACCGACATCGGCGACCGACTGGTGAAGACCCGGCTGCAGACGCTGCCGGGCGTGGGCCAGGCGCGGATCTATGGCGAGCGTCGCTTCTCGATGCGGGTTTGGCTCTCTGCCAGAGAGCTGACGGCCCGCGGGCTCACGGTCCAGGACGTCGAGGCGGCCATCCGCAGCCGCAACGTGGAGATACCGGCGGGTCGGATTGAGTCCGACCGCCGCGAGTTCACCGTTCGCTCCCTCGGTGAGCTCAAGTCCCCCGGCGAGTTCGCCGAGCTCGCCGTGTCGAACACCGGCGGCCAGCTGGTGAAGCTCAAGGACCTCGGCCGCGTCGAGCTCGCGGCCGAGGACGATCGCAGCGCGCTCCGGTTCAACAGCACGCCGGCGGTGGCGATCGGTGTGATCCGCCAATCCAAGGCGAATCTGATCGACGTGTCCGACGAGATTCGGAAGGAGTTGCCCGCGGTTCAGCGGTCGCTGCCGCCCGGTGTCAAGATCGACGTCGCCTTCGACGACGCCGTGTTCGTGAAACGCTCCATCCGCGAGGCGGAGGAGACGCTGCTTCTCGCCGGTCTTCTGGTCGTGATCATCATTTTCGTTTTCCTCAGAAACCTGAGGGCCACGATCATCCCCGGCCTCGCCATCCCCACGTCCATCATCGCGACCTTCGCGATCATGTACTTCCTCGGCTTCTCGATCAACAACCTGACGCTGCTCGCGCTCACTCTGGCCATCGGCATTGTGGTCGACGATGCGATCATCGTGCTCGAGAACGCCTACCGGCATCAAGAAGAGTTGGGCGAGGACCCGCAAACCGCCGCGATCAACGGTACCCGCGAGATCGCATTTGCCGTCGTCGCCACGACCGTCTCGCTCATCGCCGTGTTCACGCCGCTCGCCTTCCTCCAGGGTTCGACCGGGCGACTCTTCAACGAGTTCGGCATCGCGGTGGCGGGCTCGGTCCTGATCTCGGGCATCGTGGCGTTGACGCTCACGCCCATGCTCTCCGCCAAGATCCTGCGGCTCGAGCGGAAGCACGGGCGAGTGTACCAAGGGCTCGAGCGCGGGTTCGAAGGACTCTCGACCGGCTACGCTTGGCTGCTCGACCGCGCGCTCCGGGCTCGCTGGGCCGTCGTGCTCGGTGCGGTCGCGATGGTGGGGCTGGCGGGAATTCTGTTCAAGTCCCTCAAGCGAGAGTTTGTGCCCTCGGAGGACCGCGGCTGGTTCCTCTCGATCATCATCGCGCCCGAGGGCTCGTCGCTGGGGTACACCGACGGCTATCAACTCCAGGCGGAAGCGATTCTCAAGCGCACTAAAGGCATCGAGAGCTACTTCAGCGTCGTCAACATCGGGGACGGTGTGAGCCGCGGGCTCATCTTCACCAACCTCGACGACTGGTCCAGGCGCACCCGCACGGTCGACGAGATCATCGGGGAGGTTCAGGCCCAGTACTTTGGCATCCCGGGCGTACTGGCATTCGCCAACAATCCGCAAGCATTCGGTGGATTCGAGAGCCCGATACAGTTCGTGGTGCAGCATCCCGACTTCACCCAGCTCGCGGCGGGCGCGGATGCGCTGGTGAAGCGGGCGCAGCAGATCAAGGGCCTGGTCAACATCGATACCGATCTCCGGGTGAACAAGCCGGAGCTGACCGTGAGCTTCGACCGCGATCGGGCCGAGGATCTCGGCGTGCCCATCCGGGACGTCGCGGCCACGCTGCAGACCCTGCTTGGCGGCAGCCGGGTCAGCACCTTCACCCGCAACAACAAGTTGTACAACGTCGTGGTGCAGCTCGATGCCCACGAGCGAGCGACACCGAGCGACATGACCGGACTCTACGTCCGGGGTCGGGGCGGCGAGCTGGTGAAGCTGGATGCCGTCGCCAACGTGAAGGAGGGGGTCGGCCCGCGCGCGCTCAATCATTTCAACCGCGCGCGGAGCTTCACCTTGTCGGCCAACCTCGCGCCGGGCTTCATCCTCGGTGAAGCGCTCGATTCGCTCCGGCGCGTGGCCAACGAGGTCCTCCCCAAAGGGAGCAGCACCGCGCTCGCGGGCGAGTCGCGCGAGTTGGAGGAGAGTGGCTCGTCGCTCTATTTCGCGTTCGTGCTGGCGCTGGTCGTCGTCTTCATGGTATTGGCTTCGCAGTTCGAGTCGTTGGTCCATCCCTTCACGGTACTCCTGGCGGTGCCGCTCGCGGTCACCGGCGCGCTCGTGACGTTGTTCCTCGCCAAGTCCACGATCAACCTCTTCAGTCAGATCGGCATGATCCTCCTGATCGGCTTGGTGACCAAGAACTCGATTCTCCTGGTGGAATACACCAACCAGCTCAAGGAGCGCGGACTCGAGACGCTGGCCGCCGTGCGGGAGGCCGGGCGGATTCGGCTCCGCCCGATTCTCATGACGTCGGTGGCGACCATCATGGGCGCGTTGCCGATCGCGCTCGGACTGGGGGCTGGATCGTCGAGTCGGCGGCCGTTGGGATACGCGATCGGTGGCGGCGTCTTGGTCTCGACGATGCTCACGCTCTTCCTCGTGCCGGTCGTGTACGTGCTGTTCGATGGCCTCCGCGAGCGGCTCCGGGGTCGCCGCCCGGCGTTGTTGCCGCCCGGCGCCCCTCGGGCCGCCGCGGCGGAGGCGGAGTGAGGCGGGGGCTCGTGGTCGCGTTGCTCGGATGGTGCGCGCTCGCCGGCTCGGCGGCGGGTCAGGATTCGACCCAATGGGATTCGATTCCCCTGGTGACGCTCTCGGAGGCGCTCGCCAAGGCGACGCGGCTCGATGCCAATTACGTCCGCGCGCTCGGGCAGATCGACAACGCCGAATGGGGCCGGCGCGCGGCGCGGTTGGCCTTCGTCATCCCGTCGCTCACCGCCGAGCTCGATGCCACCAAATACTCCGCCGACTTCTTCAACATCGGCACCGGCGCCGCCGCCTCCACGTCGGTCAATGCGCGGCTCACGGCCAACTACGAGTTGTTCAGCCTGCGGAAGTTTACCGATCTGACTTCCAGCGGTGCGGCGTTGGAAGGCGCCCAGGCGACGGAGCTCCAGCAGCGCTTCCGCACCGCGTTTCTGGTCGAGTCGGACTATTACGGAGTGCTCGCCAATCAGGCGCTGCTTCGCGTAGCCAACGAACGCCTGCGGCGGGCGACCGAGCAGCTATCGGTCGGCCGCGCGCGGGTGGTCTCGGGCGCGGCGGTGCAGACCGACTCGCTCGTGCTCGTGCTCGAGTCGACCCGGGCCCGGATCGACCTCAGCCGCCAGGAGACGGTGCTGCGGGTGGCCCAGTTGCAGCTCGGTCGGCGGATTGGTCTGAGCGGCCCAGTGGGGGCCGCGCCGCCCGACAGCCTGCCGCCCCCCAAGCTGCCGGTAACCTTGCCAGAGGCGGTGCGTGATGCCTTGGCGCAAGGGCCGCAGTATCGGATCGCGCGGGCCAATGAGCGCCAGGCGGCCGCGACGCTCAAAGGGCGCCGCGGCGACTACCTGCCGACGCTCACGCTCACGGGCGGGAACACGACGTTCGACACCCGGTTTTTCCCGACCGCGCGCAACATCTCGTCGATCACGCTTACCGCCAGCCTGCCCATCTGGAATCTCGGCGCACGGGAGATGGCGATCACGCAGGCGCGGGTCGACCGGGATGTCTCCCGCGCGATCCGAGAGGATCTGGAGCGCGGAGCGCTCCGCGACGTTACCGAAGCGTACGACGCCTATCTCACGGCGCGGCGCAACGTCGATCTTTCGCACGAGGCGTTGGATGCAGCCACCGAGAATTTCCGGGTCCAGGATGCACGCTATCGCTCCGGAGCGACCACGATTCTCGAGCTGCTGGACGCGCAGATCAGCCTCACCCAGGCGCAGGCCGACTTGGTTCAGGCGAACTACGCGACGCGGCTCGCGCTCGCGGGACTCGAAGCGATACTGGGCCGACGCCTCTTCTCGAACAAGGACGTCTTGTGAGGGCGCTCATCAGCGCGGCGCTCGCCACGGCCGCACTCGTGGCCTGCACCAAGGCCCGGCCGGAAACCAAGGGCGCGGATCCCGATCAGACCGCGGCCAAAGGAGCCGCGGGACCTCC
>JBGPVE010000002.1:0-36789 GCA_041491545.1 Gemmatimonadota bacterium
ACGCGCGAAATCCTCCACCTGCCGAATGGTGGCGGCGTGGGCGCGGAAGCCGTCCCGCCGATGGATGAGCATGATCGACCGCGCGATCCCCTGAAGGTTCACGGCCCAATCGAACGCCGAGTCGCCGCCGCCCACAATCAGCACACGCCGGCCGGCGAACTCCTTGGGATCGAGAACCTTGTAGTAGAGACCTCGGTTCTCGAATCGCTCCTCCCCCTCGACGCCCAGATGGCGTGGCTCGAATGCGCCGATGCCCGCGGCGATGAGCACGGTACGGCAGGGGTAGGCGGCCTCGGTGGTCTCGAGCACAAAATGGGACCCGCCGTCCGCCTCGACCCGCCGGAGGCCGGTGACCACTTCGCCGAGGTGGACCGGCGTGCCGAACTGCAGCGCCTGCTGCGTCATGCCGGCCACGAGATCCTTGGCAAGCACTTTCGGGAACCCGGCGACATCGAAGATGTATTTTTCGGGGTAGAGCGCCATGAGCTGCCCGCCGAGAGCGGGGAGCGCGTCGATAATGCGGGCGGAAGCACCGCGCATGCCGGCGTAAAACGCGGCGAAGAGCCCGGTGGGCCCGCCGCCGATGATCGAAATGTCCCTCAGCTCATGCTCAGTCACTACCGCTCCCAGGTCGGCGAATTTACGGTGAAGCGGGTAAATATAGTCCATGACGATCTACACCAAGACCGGCGATGAAGGCGACACCGGCCTGTTCGGCGGCGGGCGAGTCCCCAAGGACCACCCGCGGGTCGCCGCCTACGGCGAGGTCGACGAGCTCAATTCCACCATCGGCGCGGTCCGCGGCACCGCACCGACGGACTTCTTCGACCCGCTGCTCCAGTCGATCCAGCGCGACCTCTTTGCCATCGGCGGCCATCTCGCCACGCCGGATCCCGCGAAGGTCGCCAAAGCGCTCGAGAAGGCCGAGCTCTCGGCCGATCGGGTGACCGAATTCGAGCGGATCATCGACGCTGCGGATGCCGAGCTGCCGCCGCTCAACGCGTTCGTGCTTCCCGCCGGAACCCCGAAGGCGGCGGCGCTGCACTTGGCGCGCACGGTGTGCCGCCGGGCGGAACGCAGCGTCGTTCACCTCGCGCACGAGGCCGCGGTACCCGCGCTCTTCATCATCTATCTCAACCGGCTGTCGGATCTCTTCTTCACCCTCGCGCGCCTCGCAAACCACCGCCAGGGCTCGGGGGACCTGACATGGTGACCTCGATCCTCGTTACCCATGCGGCGGGCAGCTATCCGGTCTACATCGCCCCCGGCCTGCTCGGCCGGATCGGGCCGCTCGCCGAGCAACACCTCGCGGATCGAAAGCTCGCGCTCGTCACCGACGACACCGTGTTGGCGCTCCTCGACGCCTACCGCTCCGATCCGGGGAGCGTGTGGCGCAAACCGAACGCGCCCGTCGCGCTCCCGGCGTTCGGGACGGAGCTGAGCGTGCCCGCCGGCGAGGCGTCGAAGACGCGCGAACGGTGGATCGCGCTGTCGGATGCGCTGCTCGAGCGCGGTTTCGGCCGGGACAGCGGAATCGTCGCGGTGGGCGGTGGAGTCGTGGGCGATCTGGGCGGCTTCGTCGCGGCGACCTACCTGCGAGGCATCCCGTACCTCCAGGTGCCGACCACGCTGCTCGCGATGCTCGACGCATCGGTGGGCGGCAAGACCGGCGTCGACACGGCCCGCGGAAAGAATCTCATCGGCGCGTTTCATCCCCCGGCCGCTGTCGTGGCCGACATGCGCACGTTGCTCAGCCTGCCCGAGCGGGAGTTCGTCGCCGGACTCGCCGAAGCGGTGAAGCATGGCCTCATCGCCGATCGCGCGTATTTCACTTGGATCCGCGAGTCCGCCGATCGTATCCGGTCCCGCGATTTGGAAACGCTCGCCGAGTTGGTGCGCGGCAGCGTCGCCATCAAGGCGACCGTGGTCGGCGAGGACGAGCGGGAAGCGGGCCGGCGGGCCGTGCTCAACGCGGGCCACACCGTGGCTCACGCGTTGGAGCACGTCTCGGGATACGCTCTCGCGCATGGGGAGGCGGTCGCGCTCGGCCTCGTCGCCGAGTGCCGCCTCGCGGAAGCGCTGGGTGTCGGCCGAGCCGGGCTCGCCGCTGAGGTCTCCGAGCTGCTCGCACAACTCGGCCTCCCAATTCGACTCGCGCAGCCACTCGCGGCCGAGCAGGTCAAGGCCGCGATGGCGCTGGACAAGAAGAATCGTCAGGCCACCGTTCGCTTTTCCCTGCCGGCGGACGTCGGTACGATGTTCCCCGGCCAAGGGTGGACGGTGGCAGCCCCAAACGGAGAGGTTGAGGCGGCGTTGGCCGCCATTCAGTAGCCGGTTCCAGCCCGCCTGCACTCCCGCCCGCCAGTTATCCACATTTTGCCCGCCGTGGAGAAACCAGCCAAGCATCTGCTTTGGAATAATTTGTGATGTGGACAATCCCTATTTCTTGACCGATTTGACGCGGCTTCCTATATTCAAGGCCCGCAATGGGTTACGAAGTGGCCTCCTGACATGCCAGTCATTGTTCGGCTTACGCTCGCTGGGGTTCGCTATGACTTCTGTGCGTCGTACGGGTCCACGTCCGCTCTTCCGCTCCGCACCGTCCAGCGCGTTCGATCAGTATCTCCTGGACATCCAAAAGCTCCCAATGATCACCGACCCCGAGGAAGAGAAGCGCCTCGCGCGTCGCGCCCAAGCGGGTGATCAAACGGCGGCCGAGCGCCTGGTCACAGCGAACCTGCGCTTCGTCATCAGTTACGTGAAGAAGTACCAAGGCCACGGCCTCGACCTGTCGGAGCTGGTCGCCATCGGCAACGAGGGGCTGCTCAAGGCGGTCAAGAAATTCGATCCCGATCACGGCGTGAAGTTCATCTCCTACGCCGTCTGGTGGGTCCGTCAGGCCGTTCTCAAGGCTCTTGCCGAACAGACACGCAGCGTGCGCATCCCGCTCAACCAGAATTCCGCGCTCATCCGGATGGCCCGGGCGGAGAGCTTCCTGGCCCAAGAGCTGGGACGAGAGCCGACCGATCACGAGGTCGCGGTCGCCCTCAACGACACGGTCGACAACATTCGCGCGGCCCGGCGGATGAGCGGCACCGAGGTTTCGCTCGATGCCCCGGTCGAGCGGCAAGACCGCGCCTCAAGCACGTTCGGTGAGCGGGTGGCCGGCACGGGCGGCGGCGAGATCGAAGAGCTGACCGACTCCAGGCTCCGCCGAGAGTTCATCGACCGGTTGTTCGAGCGACATCTGACGCCGCGGGAACGAAAGATTCTCTCCCTCTACTACGGGCTCGACGAAGGCTCGGAAGCGCTCACGCTTGAGAGGATCGGCGCGCTGTTGGGCGTCACCCGCGAGCGGATCCGTCAGATCCGCGAGCGCGCCTTTGAGAAGTTGCGCGATTCCCCGGACGTCAAGTCGTTGATGGGCGTATGGGTGGCGGCATAGCGGCAGGCAAGTCGGCGTAGCGGCTTCAGCAGCGGCCGCTGCCCGCTCATCCGGCCCTCCGGTGCAGCTATGCACCGGAGGGCCTCGCTGTCATTGCCACTCCCTTATGTTTGGTCCCATGTCGTCTTACCGACTGCCCCTCTTTCCGCTCACTGTCGTCCTCTTTCCCGGCACGCCGCTTCCGCTGCACATCTTCGAGCCGAGATATCGACAGATGTTGGCGGATTGTCTCGCCGGCGATCGCCGCTTTGGGATCACGCGAAGCGGCGGGGAGCGAGAGGCGCCCGACGCGGGAGCCGTCGGCTGCGTCGCCGAGGTGCGAGCCAACGAGCAGCTGCCGGACGGGCGGTCGAACGTTCTCATTCTGGGCATCGTGCGCTTCGTCGTGCGACGCGTGCTGGCGGATCCCGCGCCGTACCACGTCGGACTGGTCGAGGAATTCGAGGAGGAAGACGGTACCGCCCCGCGCCCCGAATCGGTGGATGAGCTGCGGGTGCTCTTTCTTCGGTACTACCATGTCCTCCGACTCCTCAACGACGCCGATCCGGACGAGCCGGCGTTGCCCGAGGAGCCGCTGCCATTGTCCTTTGCCGTCGCCGCGGCGGTCGAATGCGACACCGGGCTCAAGCGACGATTGCTGGCCACACGCTCCACCGACGAGCGGGTGCGTTTGCTGCTTCGACTGCTGCCCGAACTCACGGCCAACGTCGAATCGGCGCTTGGCATTCACCGCGGAGCGCATCAGAACGGCAAGGGCGGCATGCACCCGGTGCTTCCCTCCGATCTATGAACTCTTCGCTGATCGACGCGCTCGGCCGAATCGTGAGTCCTGCCTGGGTGCGGCATCGCCGGGCGGAGCTGGCGACGTATCGGATGGACGGTCTGCCCACCCACGAATCGGAGCCCGGCGCCGTGGTCATACCGGGGAGCCGCACCGAGGTGATCGAGCTCCTGCGGCTCCTCGCCTTATTGCAGGTGCCGTTCGTCGCGCGGGGTGCGGGCACGGGCCTCTCCGGTGGCGCGCTCGCCGATCCCGACGCGGTGCTCATCTCGCTCACCCGGCTCAATCGCATCCTGCGCATCGACCCGCGCCGCCGCCGCGCCGTGGTGGAGCCCGGCGTCGTGAACGCCCGGCTCTCCGAGCGGGTGGAGCCCCTCGGGCTGCAGTACGTGCCCGATCCCTCCAGCCAGGCGGCGTGTACCATCGGCGGCAACGTGGCCGAGAACGCGGGTGGTCCGCACTGCCTCAAGTACGGCGTGACGACCAACCACGTCGTCGAGCTCGAGGTCGTGCTCCCCGATGGGAGCGTGACGTTGCTGGGCTCGCGGCAGGGAGAGCCGTGGGGGCCGGACCTGGTGGGGCTCTTCGTCGGCAGCGAGGGCATGCTCGGCATCGCCACCGAGATCACCGTGCGGTTGGAGCCGATTCCGGCGGGGGTGCGGACGCTGCTCGCCGACTTCCCGACGGTGCGCGGTGCGAGCGAAGCGGTCTCCGCCATCATCGCCGCCGGGATCGTGCCCGCGGCGCTCGAGATGATGGATCGCGCCTGCGTGCTTGCGGTGGAGGCGTCCATCTACGCGGCGGGATATCCCACCGACGCGGCGGCCGTGCTCTTGGTCGAGGTGGATGGCCCCGAGGCGCAGACGGCGGCGGAGACGGTGTTGGTGGACCGGCTGCTTCGCGCGCACGGAGCCCGCGAGGTGCGGAGCGCGTCATCCGCGGTGGATCGCGCCAAACTCTGGCAGGGACGCAAGAAGGCGTTCGGCGCGATGGGGCGGATCGCCCCGGACCTGGCCGTGCAGGATGCCGTCGTGCCGCGCTCCTCCTTGCCCGACATCCTGGAGCAGATCGAGCGGATTCGCCGACACTATGGCCTGCTGATCAGCAACGTCTTCCACGCCGGAGACGGGAACCTGCATCCGAACATCAGCTTCGATCGCCGCGATCGGGTCATGGCCGAGCGAGTGCGCCAGGCAAGCAAAGAGATCATGGCCGCCTGCGTCGACGCCGGCGGCAGCATTACGGGGGAGCACGGCGTGGGCAACGACAAAGTGGGCTACATGTCCTGGATCTTCGACGCCGAGACCCTCGGGGCCATGCAGGCGGTGCGGCGCGTCTTCGATCCCGGGGAGCGGGCGAATCCCGGGAAAGTGCTACCCGCCCATGCGTGTCGGGAGTGGCGAATGGTGCCGGAATCGAGGCTGGGCGTGCCATGATCTTCTCTCGCCTGCGCGCGCTCTTGGGCCCCACCAGCGTGGACCGCGATCCGGACAATCTGCCGCGCGCGACGCCCGACTCGCACGACGCGTTGGCGTTGGTCTGCCGGCTCGCGCATGACGAAGGCTGGAAGATTCGCATCGAGGGCCAGGGCACCTGGCTGCCCGCCGATGCCCCGGCCGCGCTCGCCGTGAGCACGCGGGCGCTCGACGAGGTCGTGTCGGTGAGTCCGGCCGATCTGGTCGCCACGGTGCAAGCCGGGGCCACGATCGAGGCGGTGCGACGTCGCCTCGGGGATCAGGGCATGTGGCTCGCGATCGATCCCCCGGGGCGCCCCGAGCGAAGCATGGGCTCGATCGTGGCGACCGCCACCTCCGGTCCACTCCGCCACGGCTTCGGACCGGTGCGGGACCATGTGCTGGGGTGCACCGTCGTCACCGGCGATGGCCGGATCGTGCGAGCCGGCGGCCGGGTGGTGAAGAACGTCGCCGGGTACGATCTCACCAAGCTCCACGTCGGCGGCTTCGGCGGATTCGGCATCGTGACCGAGGTGCATTTGAGGCTCCGGGCGCTGCCCCGCGCCGACGTCACGCTGCTCACCCGCGGCGGCCGCGATGCGCTCACCGCGGTCGCGCGGGACCTGACCGATGCGCATCTCAGCGCGGCCGCGCTCGAGCTCCTGTCCCCCGCCCTCGCGGCCGGGCCGGACTGGGTGGTCGCCGTCCGATGCGTCGGGCTCGAGGCGGCGGTGCAGGCGGAGGTCCGCCGATTGTCGGCGGAAACGACGGTCGCGTGGGAGCAGCTGCCGGCCGATCGCACGGCGGCCTTCTGGAGCCTCGTGGGCCGGGGGACCACCGGCGGGCCGGTGACCTTCCGGCTGGGCGTGCTCGCCGATGGGCTCGATGAGACGATCGATCTCCTCGCCCGCGACCTGGACGAGGGCCTGATTTCGGCCGGGGCCGGCGGCGGCTCGCTACGGTGGACCGGCGATGCCTCCGTAGAGCGGCTGCGGGCCGTGCGCCGGGCCTGCGCCGCTCGGGAGGTGCCCATGACCCTGGAGCGGGCTCCCTGGCCCGTGCGCCGCGCGCTGGGCCATTTCGGGGCCTATCGCGAAGGCGTGGGCCAGTTGGTCGGCCGGCTCCGTGACACGTTCGATCCGGGACACTCCCTCAGCGTGGCCCTCGAGGGCGCCGAGCATGACTGAAGGCTACTCGGCCCTCGACCCGTGCGTGCACTGCGGATTCTGCCTGCCGGCCTGCCCCACGTATCTCGCCACCGGCGACGAGGCCGACAGTCCGCGCGGCCGCATCGTGCTGATGCGCGCCCTCGAGCGGGGCGAAATCGGCCCCGACGACCCGGCTCTGCGCCAGCATCTCGACGCCTGCCTGGGGTGCCGGGGATGCGAGCCCGTGTGCCCCGCGGGCGTGGGCTACGGGCGCGGCCTCCAGGCCGCCCGCGAGGAGCTGGTTCGCGCCGGGGGACTCCCGGCGCTCGCCCGCCTGATGCTGGGCGTCTTCAAGCGCCCGTGGTTGTGGCGTCCGCTCTTCGCCGCGGCGCGCATGCTCCGCGGAACCGGCGTGCCCGGTCGCCTCGCGAACGGGAGCCGAATCGGGTTCGCGTTGGGCATGCTGGATGCCAGTCGAGATGGACGCAGCGCGGATGACCCGGGGCCCGATCCAGCGGCCCGGTCCGGCGGGCGAACCATCGGTCCGGGACCGCGGCCCACCGTCGCCTTGTTCCGCGGCTGCGTGATGGACACCCTCTTCCGCCACGTGCACGACGCGACACGACGGACCCTCAGCGCCAACGGCTACGACGTGCGGGAGGTGGCGGCGCAGACCTGTTGCGGAGCGTTGCACGAGCACGCCGGCGACCGCCCCACGGCCGAGCGGCTCGCCCGGGAGAACGTCGAATCGCTGGTCGATGCGGCCGACTACGTCGTCGTCAACAGCGCCGGCTGCGGCGCCTTGCTCAAGGACTACGGGCATCTGCTGGGCACCGCAGCCGCGGCGCGCTTCGCGGCGAAGGTGCGCGACGTGTCCGAGCTGCTCGCCGAGCGAGGGCCCCGCCCGGGCGCGCCGCTCGATCTCGAGGTGGCCTACGATGCTCCCTGTCATCTGCAGCACGCCCAGCGGGTCCACGCGGCCCCACTCGCGGTATTCGGCGCGATTCCGGCGTTGCGGCTTCGGCTCCTGCCCGGGTCGGATCGCTGCTGCGGCGGCGCGGGGATCTATTCGCTGCTCGAGCCCGATCTAGCCCGGCAGGTGCTCGCCGACAAGATCCGGACCTTTGAGGAGGCGGCGCCGAAACTCGATCTCGTGGCGTCGGGCAATCCGGGCTGCCTGATGCAAATCGGGGCCGGGCTGCGGGCTGCAGGGCTCAAGATCCCCGTGGTGCATCCGGTCGAGCTGCTCGATCGGGCCTACGCGAAGGCGGGACTGTACGAAGATGGGCGCGGCCCCGCTACTATTGTCGCATGAGCCGAGCAATTCTCTTCGATTTCAACGGGGTCATCGTCAACGACGAGCCCCAGCACTGTGACGCGCTGATGCAAACCCTGGACGAGTACGGGATCGAGCTCGACCGAGAGACCTACTATCGCGACTACCTCGGCTTTGACGACCGGGAATGCTTCCGCTTCACCTTCGAGCGGTATGGCCGCCCGGCGGACGAGACGGCGCTGGCCGATGCGATCGAGCGGAAAGCGGCGCACTACGAGCGGGCCATCCGGCGGTCGATGCACCTGGTGCCCGGCGCCACCGATTTCGTCAACGCCGCCGCCCGCGACGGCATGACGCTCGCGATCGTCTCCGGCGCGCTCCGCCGAGAGATCGAGCTCGTCCTCCAGGAGGCCGGTCTTCGGAAGCATTTTCGCCACATCACCGCGGCCGAGGACGTCTCGGCCTGCAAGCCGAACCCCCAGGGCTATAATCGGGCGCGGGCGGCCGTTGGGGCGGCCCCGGATGACTGCGTCGTGATCGAGGATTCGCTGCCCGGACTCGCCGCCGCGCGGGCCGCGGGGCTGCGCTGCGCGATGGTCACCACCTCACACGCCGCGACGGCACTCGATGGCGCCGATCTCGTGTGGCCTGACCTTGCGGGCCGGAGCCCGGCCGACCTGCCGTGGGCCTATGCCGGTCCTTGAGCTATCCCTCAGTCGGGAGCGGCTCGACCGCCTGCGCCATGGCGCGGTCGTCGCCCTGGGCGAGCCCGGCGTCTTTTTCATCGAGGGACCGGGAGCGCTCACCTGCTTGCAGGGACTGCTCACCAACGATCTCGCGAAGCCGGGCGACCAGAGCCTGGTCTACGGCGCCCTGCTCACACCCAAGGGATCGATCGTCGTCGACCTCTGGGTGCTTCGGGAGCCCGCCCGGTTCACCCTGATCGCTCCGCGTCGCGCGCACGAGGCCGCGCTCGAGTTGTTGACTCGTCAACTCCCGCCACGCTTGGCCAAGCTCACCGATGCGACCGGCGATGTCACCGTCGCATGGCTCGCGGGGGGTCAGGCCTTCCCGACGCTCGCGCGCTCCGGCACCAAGCCGCTGCCGGAGGCCGCGGGCCGGATCGCAACCGTCGCTTTAGGCGGCAGCCACCTGACGCTCGGACTCACCCACGAAGCGGCGCCGTTCGCGGCCATAGCCGTCGGGCCGCGCCCGGCGATCGATGCGCTCTCGACGGCGCTGCTCCAAGCCGGCGCGGTCGAGGGCACGGACGAGGATCTCGAGGCGGCCCGCATTCTGGCCGGTTGGCCCGGCCTCGGAGCGGAGATCGAAGAGCGCACGCTGCCGCAGGAGGTGCGCTACGACGAGATCGGTGGCGTCTCCTACACCAAGGGTTGCTATGTGGGACAGGAAACGGTGGCCCGACTGCACTTTCGAGGTCACACCAACCGCGAGCTGCGCGGCCTCGTGTGGGAGAGCGCCGAGCCGCTGACTGACACGGCGATCGTCGCCGGCGGGAAGTCGGTCGGTACCGTGCGCTCGACGCTGGTATTGGAGGACCGTATCATCGGTCTCGCGCCGATCCGCCGCGAGGTGGAGCCGGGCGCCGAGGTGACGGCGGGAGGCCGGGCGGCGACGGTGGTGGCCCTGCCGTTCGCCTCGGAAGACCTCGACGGCTAGGATACAAGCAAACGAGCCCCGGGGACTTTGCCCCGGGGCTCGTGGCGACAGTGCGGCAACCGCCCTTACATCTTCTTGCTGGTGTCCCGCGCCATGGTGCTATCGTGCATCATCATCGCGGAACTGTCAGCGGGCGCCGCCGCCGGAGCCGCAGACGAAGCCGGGGCTTCCGCCTTCTTTTCGCCACCGCAGGCAGCCATCACGAGCACCGCGGCCAGGCACATGCTCTTCTTCATGTGTCGCTCCTGAAAATATTTTGGGTTACTCAGGGTGATGCACGGACATATGCCGCCACTGTCGCAGTGGCA
Source organism: Gemmatimonadota bacterium (assembly GCA_041491545.1). Classification (GTDB taxonomy): domain Bacteria; phylum Gemmatimonadota; class Gemmatimonadetes; order Gemmatimonadales; family GWC2-71-9; genus DASQPE01. Next base: position 10,093 of record JBGPVE010000002.1, read on the forward strand.
TACGGCGAGCGAAGTTAACCGCCATTCCGCGTTTGTCAAGCTTTGGTCCTCCATTGTGATACACCTTTGTACGATGAGCGAATCCCATCATGATTGAACCGCGCACCTTCGGCGAGTTGAAGAGCACTCCGTGGGCGGAGCCACCGCTTCGCCGGCGGACGGTCCGCGACGAAATCCGCGCGAACCTCCTGGCCCGGCTGGAGTCGGGTCAGGAACTGTTCCCGGGCATCGTGGGCTACGAAGACACCATCGTTCCGCAGCTCGTCAACGCGCTGCTATCCCGACATCACTTCATCCTCCTCGGTCTCAGGGGCCAAGCCAAGAGTCGCATCCTCCGCCAGCTGGTCGACTTGCTCGACGAGCGGATCCCGATCGTGGCCGGGAGCGAGGTGAATGACGATCCCTTCGCTCCGCTCTCGAAGTTCGCCCGCGAGCGCCTGGCCGAATGCGGCGACGCCACGGCGATTGCCTGGCTGCTCCGGTCCCAGCGCTTCGTCGAAAAGCTGGCCACGCCCGATGTCACGATCGCCGACATCATCGGTGACGTCGACCCCATCAAGGCGGCGCGGGGCGGCCACCTCTTGTCTGACGAGCTCACGATGCATTTCGGCCTGTTGCCGCGGGCCAATCGCGGGATCTTCGCGATCAACGAGCTGCCCGATCTGAGCGGTAAGGTGCAGGTGGGTCTCTTCAACATCATGCAGGAGGGGGACGTCCAGATCAAAGGGTACCCCGTGCGACTGCCGCTCGACGTGCTGCTCACCTTCACGGCCAACCCCGAGGACTATACCGCGCGCGGTAAGATCATCACGCCGCTCAAAGACCGGATCGGCTCGGAGATCATCACGCACTACCCCCGCACGGTCCAGCTCGGCATCGAGATCACCGCGCAGGAGGCTTGGACCGAGCGGGAGGGCCGCCCCATCGAGGTCCCCGATTTCCTGCGGGAGCTGGTGGAGCGGGTGGCCTTCGAGGCTCGCGAGGACAAGCGGGTGGACAAGCGTTCGGGGGTGAGCCAACGCCTCCCGATCAGCATGCTTGAGAATGTCGTCTCGAACGCCGAGCGGCGCGCGCTGGCCCACGGCGAGGCCCGGGTCGTCCCCCGGGTGAGCGACGTCTACGCCGCCATCCCCGCGATCACGGGCAAGCTCGAGCTCGAGTATGAGGGAGAGCTACAGGGCGGGGATCCGATCGCCCGGGAGCTCATCCGCCGTGCCGCCGGCCGAGTGCTGGAGGAGCGGTTGGGTGGCGCGGATTTCACCCGGATCGTCGCCTGGTTCGACCAGGGTGGCGCGCTTAAGGTTTCGGGTGACGAGCGGTCGGAGCTCTGTCTCAAGGGATTCGGCGTGGTGCCCGGCCTGCTGGAGACGGTGGCCGACGGCGGGCTCGCGCCGTCGAGCGACGCCGCGCTGACCGTCGCGGGGTGCGAGCTGATTCTCGAGGGCCTGGCCGCCCAGAAGCGCATCAGCCGGAGCGAGGAACTGGGTTACACCCGGGCCAAGCCCGAGCGGCGCGAGCCCGGCTACGGCAAGGGCGGGATCAGCTTCGGCTGATCCACCCACGCCTCGCCGCCTCCGCCACCAGAATCGCCGTCGCCCCATCGAAGCCGAGCCGCTCGGTGTTCAGCACCATGTGGTAGTTCACCGCGTCGTTCCAATCCCGGCCATAACACTCGCGGTGGTAGCGCTGGCGTTGCGCGTCGGTCTCCTGCATGACTCGCTCGGCCTCCCTTAGGTCGAGCGAGAGACGCTCCGCCGCGGCCTTGATTCGGAACGCGCGCGATGCGACTAGCTTCACGTGAATCGCGTTCCGCTCGCTGGCCAGCACGGCCGGCGCGGCGCGACCGACCAGTACCACCCGGCCCTCCGCCGCGATCTCCCCCACCACGACCTCGGTGATTCGGACCAGATCTTTCTCCGACATCTCCGGCACGGTGCCGCTCTGCGGTGGAAACAGCTCCGGCGTCGATGCCGCCAGGGTGCGCGCCAGGCGTTCGATGAAGCTGGGGACCCGCTCCTCCATCGACTCGACCTCCTCGCGCGAGAGGCCGGCCCGCGCCGCGATCCGCTCCACCAGCTCGTTGTCGACGACGCGCCAATGGAGCGCCTCCGCCACCCGCCGGGCCACCTCGGATCCGCCGGCGCCATACTCCCGGGCCATCGTGATCAGCATGCGGGCCTCCTATCGCAGAACCGGCGTGAGCTTCCCCCGGGGACCCATCATATACCACGCCACCGCCGTCGCGGTGATGAAGCAGGCCAGGCCCCCGAGTCCGATCGAGTACTGCACTCCGAGGTGCTCCGAGACCCATCCTGCCTGCAAGGAGCCGAACGGAGCGAGTCCCAGCACGAGGAATGAATAGACGCCCATCACGCGGCCGCGGAGATGATCCGGCGCTTCGGTCTGCAGCATCGTGTTCCCCACGATCCCGTTGATCGCCATCGTCCAGCCGGCGAGCGTGAAGAGCAGGAGCGCGGGCCAGAAGCTCGGCACCAGCGCCACGACCGTGAGGGTGGCGCCGAACAGCAGCGAGGCTCCGAGCAGGAACCGCCCCTGCCGGAAGCGCTTGCCGAAACCCGCGACAAAGAACGCCGCGATGGCGGCCCCGAGACCGATGGCCGACACGAGGGCCGCGTAGCCCGACGCCTTGACGTTCAAGATGTCGCGCGCGTAGACCGGGGCCATCGTCATGAACGGGAACCCGAATAGGCTGAACCCCGCGATCAAGATGACCAGAGCGCGCGGCCACCGGTGACTCCAGATGTAGCGGAGTCCCTCTCGCATCGCCGAGATCGCGCCGATCCGCGGCGGCGGCTGGCGGGGTGTGCTATCCATCATGACCAGACTGGCGATGACCCCGAGATAGCTCACCGCGTTGGCAAAGAAGCAGGCTGGGAGTCCGAAACCGGCGATCAACACGCCGGCCACGGCCGGTCCGATCACCCGCGCGAGGTTGAACGCCGAGGAATTGAGGGCGATCGCGTTCATCAGATCGTCCTTCCCCACCAGCTCGACCACAAACGCCTGCCGCGTCGGCACCTCGAAGGCGGAGCAGAGCCCAAAGAGTACCGCCAACACCATCACCCAGTGCACCGTGGCGGCCTTGAGCGCGGTGATGATCCCAAGCGCGAGCGCCTCACACAGCATGAGCGACTGGAGCACCAGCACGAACTTTCGCTTGTCGACCCGGTCCGCGATGACACCGCCGTAGAGGGTGAACAGGAGGATGGGCAACGAGCCCAGCGCCGTCACCAAGCCGACGGCAAAAGCCGAGTTGGTGAGCTCGAGCACCAGCCACCCCAGCGCCACCTGCTGAATCCAGGTGCCGCAGAGCGAGACGAACTGGCCGGTCAGGAAGAGGCGGAAGTTGCGGTGGCCCAGCGCCGCAAACATTGAGCGCAGGTGAGCCGCGGGGCGAAGAGAGGGAGGCACGGAACAACAGTAAAGGGGGAGGCGAGAGCGGTGAAGGGCGCAGGGGGCCGCGTTGAACCTGGGGTGTTCCGGGGGTACTATACGAAAGGGCAATCAGCCGGCCGTGGCGGGCCACCTGCCCGCTTCACCTCTCACGCTGCGCCGCCGTCTCATGCGCTTTACAACTTATTCGAAGTTCATCCCCGAGCTCGCGGACGCCGTCAACTTGCAGGCGCTCCTCGATCAGCTCAGTGATTTTCTCCTTCAATCGGGGTTCGCTGGCCAGGGGCAGTCGTTCTGGCAAGACGAGATGGGCGACGGAGACCGCACGCTGGACGCCCTCAAGCAGGCGATTCTCAAGGCGCTGATGGAATCCGGTCAGCTTACGCCGGACATGCTCAAGGTGCTCCGGGGGGAGAGCACGGGCGACCCGGCTCGGGATCGGGAGATCGAGGCGACCCTCGGCGAATTGCTCGACCAGATCGTCCAGCGGCTCATGGATGCGGGATACCTCACCGCCGGCGAGGCCCCGCAAGTGCCCAGCGGCTATCAGTCGATGTTCGGGCCCGGCGGCCAAGCCCACTCGGCGGCGCAGCAGGTACAGTTCAACCTGACCGAGAAGGGGATCGACTTTCTCGGCTACAAGACGCTCAAGAATCTGCTCGGCAGCGTGGGAAAATCGAGCTTCGGCGCGCACGAAACGCCACACCTCGCCACCGGCGTCGAAGCCGAGGGTGTGAGCAAGCCCTACGAGTTTGGCGACGTGCTCAACCTCGACGTGCCGGCCACGCTCACCAGCGCCATCGCGCGCGAAGGATTGGGCGTCCCGCTCAACCTCGAGTACGAGGACCTGATGGTGAGCCAGTCGGAGTACCGATCCTCCGCGGCCTCGGTGCTCATGCTCGACTGCTCACACTCGATGATCCTCTATGGCGAGGATCGGTTCACTCCGGCCAAGAAGGTGGCGCTCGCACTCACCCACCTGATCCGCACCCAGTTTCCGGGCGACAGCCTTCGGGTCGTGCTCTTCCACGATTCGGCGGAGGAGATCCCGTTGCGCGCGCTGGCCACCGCGCAGGTGGGACCGTATCACACCAACACGGCGGAGGGACTCAAGCTGGCTCGCCGGATCCTCACGAGCCAGAAGAAGGACATGAAGCAGATCATCATGATCACGGACGGCAAGCCTTCCGCGCTCACGATGCCCGACGGCCGGATCTATGTGAACTCGATGGGGCTCGATCCCCAGATCCTGGCGGCCACCTATCGCGAAGTGGCTAATTGCCGGCGCAACGGGATCATGATCAACACCTTCATGCTCGCCCGAGACCGGAGTCTCGTGGAGTTCGTCAAGCAGGTGGCCTCGATCTGCAAAGGCAAAGCCTATTTCACGAACACCATGACGCTCGGCCAGTTCATCCTCATGGACTTCATGAAGCGCAAGACCCGGAGGGTGAGTTAGGGAACTGTCGCATTTGGGCCCCATGATGTCGCAAACGGGCCCTTTCCGCGGCTTCGTACACCGCCATCTTGGACACCAGGCAGCCGTGCCTTCGTTGTAACTCCTGCATCGTAACTGCCCGCGATTCGACCACCCCGCCTGCCGGTGATCGGCGCGACGTGAGAGCCCAAGCGTGTCGTCCGCCGGATCGTGCGACCGAGCCCTCCAGATCGTCTTTCTCTGCTGCACAACGGCTTTGTTGGCCAGTGGCTGCACCAATCGCTTCGCGCCAGCCCGGTACGGTCGCGCCGATCTTCTAGCCGAGCTCGGGCGGCTCGCTCCCATGCGAGCGATCGAACCCCGCCTGTCGCTTCCCGCCCCCTATCAGCCCGTACCCTCGGCCCCCCAGCCACCCTCCGACGCCGTCCTCGAGTTGGCGGAGCGGGCCGCGGCGCGGGTTCGCCACCACGCGGATGCGCGGACTCTTCACGCGGCGGCTCTGGTCGACCTCCTCTGGGCGGGGACGGACGGAATTCCACTCGACCGGTCCATCTCATACCTGCGAACGGTCTCGAGGCTCGAAGATCGGTCCGCGGCGGCGCTCACGGATCTGGCGGCGGCGCTCATCGTTCGGGCGGAGCGCAAGCGGTCGCCCCGCGATCTCCTCGAGGCGATCGAGAGCGCGGATCGTGCGCTCGAGCTGGAGCCGCGGGATGCCGCGGCCCGGTTCGACCTGGCGCTCGCGCTGGAGCGGTTTGGAATCGATGCGGAGGCGGAGCGAGCCTGGAAGATGTTTCTCGAGATCGACTCGACGTCGGGCTGGGCCACCGAAGCCAAGCGCCATCGCCGCCCGCCGGCCGAAGCGGCGGAGCCACCTCCAATGCCGGCGCCCACGGCCTCGCTGACGGGGGTCCTAGCCTACGCCGACGCGGCGCCCGAGCAGGCGATGCTCTTCGGGTGGGACCATCTGCTCGACGAGTGGGGTTCCGCGGTGGCGGCGGGAGACATGGCGCGTGCGGATCGTTCCCGGCGGCTTGCCGCCGCGGTCGGCGCCGAGTTGGAACGACAGCACCACGATGCGACACTGGCGGATGCGGTGCGGGCGGCCGTCCTGACCGCTGGGCACGCCTCGACCGAGCGGGCGCTCGCGAGAGCACATCGAGACTACGCCGCCGGCCGCGCGGCCCATCGCGGCGGAACCTACGCGGCGGCGGGCCGCTGGTTCGACCGCGTGATCGCCAACCCAAGCGCGTCGCCGCCGCTGGTTGCATGGGCGCGATTCGGCCGCGCGTCGACGCTGGTGTACCAGGGGCGCCCCGACGCCGCCGACGCCGCCCTTCGGCAAGTGCTGGCGTACGCGAATGCGCTCCGGGATCCGTCCTTGGCTGCCCGAGCTCACTGGGTGCTCGCCACCACGCTGCTGCGTCGGGGCCGGCACCAACAGGCGATCGATGAGTCGGAGCGAGGCGCCGAGCTGTTCCAACGTATCGGCGAGGAAGAAAATCTGGGAGCCGTCGAGGTGATTGCGGCCGACGCGGAGCAGTACCTGGCCGACCCGGCCGTGGAGTATGCGGCCGTCGAGCGCGCGCTGATCACGCTGCGGCCGTACCGCCGCTCGGTCTGGTTGCACGTCGCGCTGTACAACGCCGGCAGCTTTGCCGCGACGGACGGCTTGAGGCGGGCCGCCGTGAAGCTCGCGGACGAGGACGTTCGGGTCGCAACGGAGACGGGGGAGCGAATGTTCGTGGCGGAGGCGCGACTGGGGCGAGCTCGACTGCTCGCGGCAAGCGAGAGGGCATCGGTCGCGGCCCAAGACGTGGGTACCGCGCGCGCGATCGTACAGGCACTGCCGCCGAGCCCCGGACGAAACTGGTTCGACGCCGATCTCCGCCTGGCGGAGGCCGCGACGATCCTCTCGGACACACCGGTCAAGGCGCGTGCGGCCCTGGATTCCGTCATCGCGTTCTTCCGCTCGCAGCACAATCAGATCCGACTGTTGCCGGCGCTGGTGGCGCGCTCGCGCGCGGCGCTCGATCTGGGCGACGGGGCCGGCGCCACCGCCGATCTCGACCGTTCGCTCACGATCTTGAACGAGCAGAGCTCCAGCATGACCCGCATCGAGCTGCGCGCTTCGCTATTGGAGACGGCGAGGAGCGTGGTCGATCGGTTGGTCATGCGGCGGGTCGCGGCCGGTCAGTCTCGTTTGGCGCTCGCCGACCTCGAGCGGGCGCGCGTGTCGCTGGCACCGACGGGCGCCAGGAATCGCGCACGAGTGGCGCCGCTGTCCTCCCCGCCGCGCCAGGTCGCCGCCGAGTATGCCCTGGTGGGTGACACGCTGCTCATCTGGACCATCGTCGATGCGGCCGTGGAGCTTTCCCGCACGACGGTCGACCGCGCGCAGCTCCTTCACACGATCGAGCAAACGCGCACCTCGCTCGAGCTGCGCTCCGAGGAGCGCTCGACGACTGGGCAGCTCACATCGCTGTACGACTGGCTCGTACGCCCGATCGAGCCGCGGCTCGGGCAATCCGGCGCCACGCTCGTGCTCGTTGCCGCCGGCGACCTTGCCGGCGTCCCGTTCGCGGCACTCCGCGACTCGGCGCGCGGGCGCTATCTGATCGAGGATCACCCACTCCGTTTCGTCCCAAGTCTCCGAGATGCAGGGCGCGCGGCGGCCAAGAGGCCGTCGCTGGCGGAGCGAGCGCTGCTAGTCGCCGATCCCGAGTTCGATCGGCGGGCGTTTCCCGAGCTGAGGCGGCTTCCGGGGGCGAGCGCCGAAGTCGAAGCGCTGCGCGCCGAGTATCCGGATGCCGTCGTGCTCTCCGGCCCCGCCGCGAATCGGGTGGCCGTCGAGGCGGCGCTCCAGCACGCGAGCGTTGTGCATTACGCCGGGCACGCCGTCTTCGACGACGAGCGCCCGGAGCAGTCTCTCCTCGTCCTCGCATCCGCCCAGGGCCAAAGCGATCCGGCGGCCGGGCGCATCACCGCGGAAGAGATCGAGCGGCTTCGCCTCGGCCACTTGCGGCTCGTCGTGCTTTCCGCCTGCGAGACGATTCGGTCGCGAAGCGCGGGATCCGGTGGCTTTGGCGGGTTGGCCGACGCGCTGTTGGCCGCTGGCGCGCAGGGCGTGGTCGGCAGCTTGTGGCGGGTCGACGACGAGCTGACGCGCGAACTCATGAGCGAACTGCACCGGGCCTACGGCCGATCCGGCAACGGTGCCGAGGCGCTGCGCGCGGCGCAGCTTCGGCTGCTGCGATCCGCCGACTCCAAGTTGAGCTCACCCGCCGCATGGGCGGCGTTCCGTTACGCGGGCAACTGACCAACAGAGAAGGAGGGTGGAGCGATGGCGTTCAATCTCGAAATCACGATTACGGGGCTCTGCATGTTCGTGCCGAGGTCAGAGTCGAGGATGGACGTCCTGATGGTCGCTGCCGGCGGGGGGATGGGAGGTTGCAGGTGCGGATGCATGCAGCGGCACTACGCCCGGGTATTCTACGATGCCGCATACAACAGCGATGATCCAAACGCTCTGCCGGGCGAATGTGTCGGCATCGCGCTCGAGGACAGACTGCTCGACTTGACCCAGCTCGGCGGCAATGGCGAAACGGTCAAGCCGCTTCGCAATCTCGTGGATGTCGGTGCCATCGTTGGGAAGTCGGTCTCGTCCGACCTGAACGCGATCCCCAGCCTGGCTGCGTGCGTGGCGCTCCCGCCCGGCTTTGTCGCATACAGCCTGCCGTACGGGCCGTGGGAGCTATACGCACCGGGGGCCGGCGTAAACACGCTGCTACTGCCCTACTACGTGGTTTGGACGATAGAGGGGATTGACGACACCGAACTCCGCTGGGAACTCCGCGGGCTGGGTGGGCTTCCCGATCAGCCGCTTGCGCCGCTCTACCCAAAGCGAGGCCAGGCCGGCAACGCGATCAAACTGACCGCTTGCAACGTCACCAAGAGCCACGCCAACTGTAACGTAGTTGGCGATCCCGGATCACCGCCGCCGCCGAACTACCCGATGGACCATTTCGAGGCCTTCTATGACCTCTATGACTGGGACGGGTTTCGGCCGGTGCCCATATATGCGCCGAAGCAATCGGGTGCGAGCAAGAGCACAGCCTACACCTGCGTGCCGTCGGGCGGTCACTAGCAAACCCGCGCGCCGCTAGCTGCCGAGCGCCTTGACCAGCGCAGTCAACGCGTTTTCCAGCCCGTCCCAATCCGGCGGGCCACCGGCAGGCAAGAGCGACTCGAGACGCTGAAGCTCGGCGGCAGCGGATCCAGGCAACGTGGGCAGGCGCACGGCCTGCTCCACGGCCAATCTGCTGTCGCGCGCGCGGAAGAATTCCAGATCGTGTCGGGCGGCCGCGATGCGAGCGGACTCCGCCCAGGCGGCGAATCCGACGAGCGCCGGCGCGGGCGAGGCGGCGCCAGCCCTCCAGGCGTATGCCAGCAGCGGCTCCACTGCCCGCGGCGGAACGTCAGGACGGACCTCGCCGCGGAGCTGGCCGGCAAGGGGCGTGAGCCCGAATCTCTCCACGAGCGACGCGACGTCCGCGGCGATACCGCCAGCCGCGCTGTCGCCCGCGGCGATGGCGAGATCCAAATCCACCAGCCGGGCGCCCAAGCGAGCGGACGCCGCGGGATCGGAGAGCGGCTCGGCTCCGCCCCGAACGCTGCTCCACGGGCGACCTTCCCACCCCGCCGGCAGACCGTCGGCCCGAGCCGCGAGAAGCGCCACGAACCGGCGCGGATCGGCCGAAGCCGGCGCCGGCGGCCGCGCTAGTCTCCAGAGCAATGGGGCGAGCGCAATACCCGCGAGTGTCGCGGCGATCGCGAGCCATTGCTTGGCCGGCCAACGCCGTGGCGCCGCCGAGCCACCTTCTAGCTCACCGAGCGCGGCAACCGCGTCGAAGTAGGCCTCCGATGCCTCTTCCTCTTCCGACGAGGCGAGCCGCGCCAGCAGCTCCGCCCGCTCGTGCTGATCGAGCTTTCCATCGAGCAGCGCGGCGAGCCGTTCCGCGTCCAGCGCGGGTTCAGTCATGGTCGTGGCCCTCGACTGCCGTCAAGTCATTTGACGGACAGCGATCCCAAGATTCCCTAGACCCGCCCGTCATGGTGTCCATTCGCTGAGCAACTCCCGCGCGTCCTCGCGCGACACGCCGGAGTCCGCAAGATAGCCGCGCACCTCCGCCAGAGCGCGATCCATTCGCCGATACAGGGGCTTTTGCGGAACGCCCAGCCCGCGCGCGATGTCGGCCACACTCATGCCTTCCCAAAAGCGCATCCGCAACATGAGCTGGTCCTCCGGCGCCAGGCGTTGAAGCACGCCGCCGATCGCCTTCTTCTCCGCTTCGGTCTCGTCGGCGATCACGAGGTCGTCCGCCCGATCCGTGGCCGGACTGTCGGACAGCGGCTCCGCTTCCACGCGGGTGGGCCGCACGGACAGGCGGGCCGGCAGCTCGGTCAGAAGCTTCCCGAGCTCGCGATCGGACAACTCCGCCTGCCCCGAGGTTCGGAGCAGCTCCCCAGCCTGTTCCAGCTTGAGTCGGTCGCGATAGACCAGGGTTTCGAGCCGGACGGCGAGCGCTCCCCGGCGGCGCGCGGCGGCCGAGGGCCGCCATCGGCCCCAGCGCTGGGTGCGGTAATCCCGGTGCAGCATCGCGATGACGACGGTGAGGTACGTCGTGATGGAGCTCTCGCCCCGGAACTTCCGGAAGACCGCGTAGTCGTCCTCGATGAGCTTGAGCTTGGCCCAGGAGACGAAGTCGTCGGCGTCGTCGCGGGGGAGGCCGTGGCGGCGGGAGATGGCGGCAGTGACCCGTTCGATCCAGCCTACCTGGCTGAGGAACAGGGCCTCGAGCTCTCGGCGGTCCGAGATCATCTAGGGGGCGAGATGAAGGATCGCGTGCGAGCACGCGTCACCCGTTGAGATGGATCAGAGTGTCGCAGCCAAGGTACAGCCCGCCCGAGGGGTCGGCAACGCGGCGGGAAGGAGAAAATGAGGGCCTGCGTCCATCAATATGGAATAAGCACATCAACGTGGGAGGACATATGAGGAAGAGCGTCAAGCCAACCTTGGGAGCGTTCAATCAGGGCGACGTTCCGACCATTGCCTGCTTCAACCGTGCCACGACACCGCTCGGGGTCGACCTCGACGCTCTCATCGCCGCCATGCAGGCCTACGTGGACCGGCATGTCGCGCCAGTTTGGGCCACCCCCGCCAAGCTCTTCAAGACCGACGACTTCGTTCCGGGAGCGTGGGCCGTCGTATTTCTCGACGACGCGGACCAATCGGGGGCGCTGGCGTACCACGACCTGACCCCCGAGGGCTTGCCGCTGTCCAAAGTCTTCGTCCGGACGACACTCCAAGACGGCGAGCCGGTCAGCCTATCCACCTCGCATGAGCTGGTGGAAATGCTGGTGGACCCGGCGATCAACCTCATGACCACGGGTCCCGATCCGCTGGCCGTCTATGCGTACGAAAGCGCGGATCCCGTCGAACAATTGGCGTTCGATGTGATCGGGATCGCCATGAGCGATTTCGTGCACCCGGCCTATTTCGAGAGCTTCCATGCGCCGGGGTCGGTTCGCTTCGATCACATGGACCAGGTGAAGCAGCCCTTTGAGATCTTGAGCGGTGGGTATCAGATCGTCATGAAGGATGGCAAATGGAGCCAGGAGTACGGCTCACCTGCCAAGAAGATGAGCTTCGCCCGGGAGGACCGGCGGGGGCATCGCAGTGAAGCACGTAGTGCCGCTCGGCTGTACCGGGCTGATCTCGAGGCCATCGCGAGCCTGGCGGGACACGCGTGACCCGTCTCGCAGCGCTTCTCGGTCGACCCGACACAGCTAGGTGAAGGGATTGCGCAATGGCGCCTCCAGTCCAACCAAACGGCAACCGGATCCTGCCCCTCCTCGCGGGGTTCGTCGGCGGGTTCTCTCCTCCGCTGGTGCTCAACTATCTCCCCCTCGCGGTCGGGGCGGACGCCCGCCATCTGGGCATCCAGCCTGCGGCTCCGCAACGCAGTGCCACCGTCATCAACGTGAAGAGCTGCGACAGAGCGCCGAGCGGGGAGAATTCCTACTTGGTGTTGACCATGACCTCAGCGGACGGCGCGCCGCCGGGAACCCAGTTCTACGGTTGAATTCGTTCCGCAGCTAGAGGTGCTGAAAACATACCGTTAGATCCGGAGGTGTACGATGCAGCGCGCCCTATTAGTCGGCATCAACCAGTACCCCGACCCAGCCAATCGCTTGCACGGCTGCGTCAACGACGTTCAGGACATGGCGAAATTCCTGACCGCGTCGTGCGGCTTCGACTCGGCGGACATCAGGCTCCTGTGCGACAAGCGGGCCACGCGGGAGGCGATCATGGCGCACGTGGGCTGGCTGCTCAACGGAGCCGCGGCCGCCGATCACCTGGTCTTCCACTACAGCGGCCACGGCGCGCAGATGGCCGATCGCAATCCTCAGGGCGCCGTCCACGCCGTGCACGACGCAATCTGCCCGTACGATTTCGACTGGACCGACCAGCACGCTGTGCGGGACGTCGACTTCGGGTTTGCATTCGACACTGTGCCGGAGGGAGTGCACTTCGTCTGGGTGGCCGACTCGTGCTTTTCGGGCGGCCTCGCGAAAGCGTTTGGCGAGCCCAAGACCGACCGGTGCCCCAAGCGGATGCGGCCTCCGGCCGATCTGGAGTGGCGCCTACAGACCGCCCTGTCGAGCAAGCGGTACCGGCCGCGGGTCTCGACGATGAAAGACGTCGCGGGTCTGCTGAGATTGGCGCTGATCGCCGGGTGCACGGCGCAAGAAGAATCGAGCGACGCGTTGATCGACGGGCGGTACAACGGCGCGCTGACCTACTTCCTGCTTCAGGAGCTGAGGGCCAAGGCGGGGCTCACCGAGCCGCTGTCGGCATGTGTCCAGCACGTGGCGAAGGCGGTGCACGAGGGTGGGTACGATCAGACGCCGGAGCTGCATGGATTGCCGGCGCTGTTCAGCGGAACCTTCGCGGCGTCGGCGCCAGCAGTGCGGCTGGCTGCCAGCTAGGACGGCGAGCAGGCTCTCGCACCACCCGGGCGTGGCTCCGTAGCAACGAGGCAAATCGAGCGAGGAGAACGGACGATGCCGGCCAAGAGGAGAAAGTCGCCCATGCGGTACTCGAGAAAGGCGCTGCCGCCGCCAGACGATCCGCTGAAACGCCATGAGGAGCTGGCCATCGACCGGTTCAGCAACACCGGCGATCAACTCCGGGCCACCACCCGGACGGCCGCGGCTCGAGCGAGGCGAAGCGCGAAGGGCAGGGCCAAGGAGGAGGACGGCAGGGTCAAGCGACTTGCCGAGCTCCGCCTGGCCGCGCTGGTGCAACATCGAGCCAGAATGGCCGCCGAGGCGCAGCCGGCTCGTGCGAGACTCGCGCCGGCGGTGGCCCCGGTCGCGGGGGCGAGCAACTGGGTGCAGCTGGGGCCAAGCGCCGTCCCCAAGGGGCAGACCTATTCCTCGGCGCGCGTCCTCATCACCGGGCGCGTCACCGCCATCGTCGTCGATCCGGCCAATACCGCCACGATCTACACCGGCACTGCCCAAGGTGGCGTCTGGAAGACGACGGATGGGGGCCTGACCTGGGCCCCTAAGTCCGACAACGAAGTATCGCTGGCGGTCGGCGCCCTGGCGATGGACCCGAGCAATTCCCTCGCCCTGTACGCGGGCACCGGCGAGGGCAACTTCTCCGGCGACAGCTACTACGGTAACGGGGTGCTCAAGACGGTGGATGGCGGCAACTCGTGGACGACGCTGGCTCAGGCGACGTTCATGGGCACGCGCTTCAGCCGGCTCGCCGTGACGCCAGGCACTCCCACGCGGCTCTTCGCCGCGACCGGAAGCGGGCTCTACCGGAGTACCGACGGCGGCGCGAGCTGGACCAAAATGACCGGCGTGCCGGCTTCCTTCGCCACGGACGTCGTCGTCGATCCCGCGACGCCCGCCACGGCCTACGCGGCGTTCTGGGGAAACGGGATCTACCGGTGCACCAACGCCGGCGCGGCGACGCCGACCTGGACGCCGCTGGCCGGCGGCTTGCCTGTCTCCGGCTTCACCCGGGTCTCGCTCGGCCTCTCGCCGTCCTCGCCGCAGACCGTTTACGCGCTGATCGCGGGACCATCCTACGTCGTCGATCGTTTCACGCAGACGACGGACGGGGGGAATACCTGGACGGCGATCGCGTTGCCCGGCGGCAACATCGGGGGGCAAGGTTTCTACAACCTCAACGTCGCGGTCGACCCGACGACGCCGGACATCGTCTACTTGAGCGGAATCTCGCTCTGGAAAGCCACCCGCAATCCGATGACCGGCGTCTGGACGATCACCGACGTCGGCGGCCCCTTTCACCCCGACAATCACGCCCTCGCCTTCGACCCCGCGAATCACCTGGTGATCTACGCCGGCAGCGACGGCGGGATCTACCGGTCCACCGACGGCGGCGCGACCTGGTCGGACCGGATCAACCGGGCGCTGTGTATCACCCAGTTCGAGTTCATCGACCAGCACCCGACGAGCGATGCGGTGGTCTTCGGCGGCACCCAGGATAACGGTACCGAGCAATACCGCAATAGCCCGGTCTTCAATCACGCCGACGATGGGGACGGAGGCTTCTGCGCGGTCGACGCCACTCAGCCCCGCAACGTGGTCAGCACCTACTACTCCGCGAGCCCCAAGCGCTCCACCGCCGGGGGAAAGTTCGGAACCTGGCTCAGCGTTAGCAGCGGCATCCAGGGCTCCCCGCTGTTCTACCCGCCGCTCGCCCTCGACGCGACCAACCCGAGCAACATCGCCTTGGGCACCGATCGCATGAACCTCGACGGCGCGCAGGGCGCCGGCGGGTGGCCCACGCAGGTCGCCCTTCCGGGCGTCTTCGGCAACGTGTCGGCCATCCACTACGTGAACTCGAGCCTGATCTACGCGGGGACGACGACCGGGCAGGTCTACCGGCTCACGCTGAGCGGCGCAACCTGGACCGCGACGGCCATCCACGCCGCGCCGCTGCCGGGCCAGTACATCTGGGATGTCGCTGCCCGTCCCGACGACGTCGACACCGTGATCGTGGTGATGTCCACCTTCGGTATCTCCCACGTGTGGCGGGGCACCGTACCGGCGGGAGGCGGGACCGCCGCCTGGAGCGATATCAGCGGGGCCGGCGGCGGCACGCTGCCGGACATTCCCGCCAATGCGCTGGTCATCGATCCGGCCGCGCCGAACACCTACTACATCGCGACCGACATCGCGGTCTACCGGACGACCAACGGCGGGGCCACCTGGACGCAGTTCAGCGAGGGCCTGCCGAACTGCGCCGTGTTCGACCTGCGGCTGCACGGCCCGTCGCGGCTCCTCCGCGCGGCCACGCATGGACGCGGCATGTGGGAGCGCAGACTCGACGTGGCGTCCATGTCGGCCGTGGATCTCTACCTTCGCGATCACCTGATGGACACCGGCCGGACCTCGCCCTCCCTCTCGGGAGTTCCGGCCGCCTTCGAGGACCCGCTGCACTACGTGGCGCTCGGCGACACGCTCTGGTGGTGGCAGTGCGCCGACATCAAGGTCGATGCCCTCGAGGGGTCGCCGCCGGCGTACCAGTTCCCGGTCTCGAGCGTCGACTACGTCACCTTCGAGAGCGAGCTTCAGCACCGCAACGCGCAGCGCGGCCGGGTCAACCGGGTCTACGTCCAGCTCCACAATCGGGGCTTTGCCCCGGGCGCGAGCGTCACCGCCAAGTTG
Source organism: Gemmatimonadota bacterium (assembly GCA_041491545.1). Classification (GTDB taxonomy): domain Bacteria; phylum Gemmatimonadota; class Gemmatimonadetes; order Gemmatimonadales; family GWC2-71-9; genus DASQPE01. Next base: position 25,718 of record JBGPVE010000002.1, read on the forward strand.
CTCTACGCCGACGCGTCCGCCGGGCTCCCGCCCCTGCCCGTGGACTTCTGGACCGCCTTCCCCGGCAATTCGACCGATGCGACCCACTGGAAGCCCATCGGCACGGCCCAAGTCGTTCCGTCTCTGTCCGCCACCGAGCCGACGGTGGTGGAGTGGGAGTGGAGCACGCCCTCGGACGCGGCCGACCACTCCTGCCTGCTGGTCGTCGTCGACTGTCCGGCCGACCCGATTCCGGCGGCGAGCAAGGTGTTCGACCTGGGTGTGCTGGTACCGAACGAGAAGCGCGCGGGTCTCAAGAACCTGCACGTGGTCGATGCGCCGCCGGCGGCGATGTCCTGGACGGCGCTCGGATTGTTCAGCTCGTCGAGGCGGCGACAGTCGATCCGGATTCTGCCCGGGCGCCTCGGCGGCTGGACCGTGGGGCTCATGCTTCCCAAGGCGGCGATACTCGGCGATGCGGGGCGGAGCCTGAAGCTCACCGGCTTCGCGGTGCGGAAGCCGACCCGTTCGATGATCAAGGCGCTGCGCGATCGGTTCGGCCGGGACGTCACCGCGTTCGACATCACCCGTCTGTACGTGCTGGAGAGCGGCGAGCGCGGGGGCCGGCTGGAGGAGCTGGAGATTCCGAAAGCCGGCGTGCGTGTTCTGCTTTCGTTCGCCGCGCCCGCCAGAGGCAAGGGTGAAGCCGCGTTCAACGTCGTGCAGGAGGATGGAGAGCGGATCGTGGGGGGGAACACTTTCGTGCTGCGCACGCGGCGGGCGCGCTAGTGCCCGGATCTTGGGGATGCGGAGATATTCCCACGACCAACGTACTAGCGAGGAGTCGGCAATGGAGAATTTCTTAGAGTTCTTGGGGGTGGCGGCCGTCGTCGTACTTCTACCCATCGTGCCGGCGCTTCTGATCTACAAGTACGTTCCTCCGGGCAGGACCGTCGCGGCGGGACCCTTCAGGGGTCTGCAGATCAAATTGACAGGCTCGTTCGCGGGCTACTTCGTCGTCCTTCTCGTCCTTCTGAGCTTTGCTGGCGCCTACTGGAAGCTGGCTGCGGAATACGAGCCATGGACCGTGCGTGGCAAGCTATTCTATGCCAATGGAAGACCGGTCGACGACGAGCGAGCCGTACTGTTCCAGGTGCAGCCACCCACCGCCCATGTTGCTGTGGACGGCAATTTTACAATCGTCGTACCGGTCGACATAACGAAATCGGAAGCGTTACCCATCATTCGGGTCGACCAGCTTCCGTTGCGGGATGGCGGGCCGGTGGCAGTCTCGCACCTTGAGAGCGATCCCCTTACGACTGCCGCCCGCACGAGGAGGAGCCTGCTCAGAAAGACTATTTGGCTACTCGATTCGCTAGTACTCACTACGCACCCGTCTCCTTACCCGGATACACGTCAGGATTCCACACGCTAGGAGGCAATGTGAGAGTGCTACGCGGCGCAACATGCCAGCTGCTGACGAAGAGAATAGGTCTGTGGTTCATTGTATCAGCATTCGCGGCCGCTACGACCTCCGTGGATGCGCAGGTCAGTTTGCGGGGGCGCCTGGATCGGCGTGATGCGTCTGGGCAGTTGTATCCGGCGACGGGATTTGCTGTGACGCTTAGATCTCCAACCACAGGAGTACGTTCCCTCGCCGCGTACGCGGGAATCGATGGATTCTATTACTTCTCCGGAGTTGCTCCGGGTCAGTACCAGTTGGAGGTGTGGTTGCCGACGAGTCCGCCAAGCCCGATGCTGTTCAACATTCAGGTACCGATGGTCCCCCAGTTTGATATTTTCCCGATTCTCGTGCCCTTCTGACGCGCCCAACTTCTGGCGGATTGCTGGCTGCCGCAATCCGTGGGAAAGCCGTGAGCCATGTCCATCCAATGACAATGTGGTCGCGGCAGGGGTGTCGTACTCCAATCGTCCCGAGTTCTTGGGGGACGTGGACCGGAAGGTGGGCGCGAACTTCGGCCTGCGATATAAGACCGTGAAGAATTGATCCCACCAGCGGGCGCACCGGAAGCCGGGGAGTAATGGCTTACGGCCGGGTCGCCATGCTCGTCATCCACGGCATGGGCGAGCAGTTCCCTACGAAACCCTCGACACGATCACCCGCGGATTTGCGGAGACGTTCGCGACGCGCGCGGGCTGAGCGCACTCACCAGCGAGCGCCGGCAGCATGCGGACTGGACCGAGATCACCGTGCACATCGACTTCGGACCCCGATGACACCGCGCGGCCTGCAGCGACTCAGACTGTTCGAGTTCTACTGGGCCCGCAAATTGGGTGGAGACGGCCGCTGGCCGCTCACTGCCCCACCGAAGCCGTCCGCGGAATGCCGCCGACCACCCGCTTGTAAGCTCTCCCCGGGCGCACCGGCGCGTCCGGCCCGTCGAGCCCATTGATGAGCGCCACTTCCGCGATCGGGATCGTCGACGGATACCGCTGGTTGAACTGCGTCAGCGTCATTCCCTCGTTGACCTGCACCAGCTCGATCCGCGCCGGCTGCACGTTGAGCGCCGCGGGATCCCGCAGTGCTTGAAAGCTCCCGATCGTACGGCGGAAAGCGTCATCGTAGTTGCCGAGATTGCCGGCGCCGGTATAGGCAAGGATGCCGTAGGTCGTACCGCCGTACGAGATGAACGAGACCAGCCCCTGGACCGCCCCCTGATCGGACTGAGCCGTGAAATAGGTCGATGCGGCGGTGTTGCCGTTGACGTTTTGGCTCGACGCGGTGCCCGGTTGAATCCCCTGCTGGGATAGGAACTGGCGCGCCGCCTGGTCGGGCGGCACCTGCCCCGCCAATTTGAGCTGGATGATCGCGTCCTGGTTGGGGCTCGCCGCGACGACGGCATCGGCCCCGTTCTGCGTCTTCCACCCATCCGGAAAGGTGAGCTGAAACCGCAGGTCCGGATGCAGGAACTGGGTTCCGCGAAAGTAGCCCTGCCGCGGATCGTCGCCGTACACCACATGGTTGATCCGCTGGAGGTAGCCGTCGCGATTCACCGTCGCCTTGCTCAAATCCCGCTTGAGCGTGTCGAGCCGGGCCTGCGTGTCCTTGACCCGGTTTTCGGGGCTTGGGTGGGTCGCCAACCACTCCGGCAGCTTCCCGCCGCCGCTGATTTGACTCACCCCCTCCAGCGTCTGGAACACGTCGAGCATCTGACGGACGTCGTAGTTCGCGTTGAGCGCGTAGCGGAATCCCGCGAGGTCGGCCTCGTTCTCGGCATCCCGGCTGTACTTGAGGAATAGAACGCCGAGACCCTGGCTCAAGAGGCCGGAGGCCTGCGCCACCTGCGAGTTCAGGATCGAGCCGATTCCGAGGCCCAACTGCGCCACCTCCGCTTTGCTGATCTGTTGAACCGAGTGCCGGTTGGTAACGTGCCCGATCTCGTGGCCGACGACGGTCGCCAGCTCCGCTTCGTTGGTGATCGAGCCGATGAGCCCACGCGTCACGTAAATGAACCCGCCCGGAAGCGCGAACGCGTTCACCGAGGCGTCGTTTACGACGTGGAACTCCCAGGGCAGATTGGGCCGCTCCGAGCTCTTCGCCATCCGGTCTCCGATACCGGCCACGTACGACTGGATCGCGGGATCGTTGTAGAAGCCGATGGTCTGCTGCACCTGTTGAGCTTCCTGCTTGCCCATCTCGATCTCTTGGGACTCGGAGACGAGCGAGAGTTGGCTCTTACCGGTCACAGGATTCGTCGCGCACGACGCCGCGGCGAATAAGAAAGTGCCGAGCGCGATTTGCCGTCGCATATCGGTCGTCCTCGATGAGTTCACGGAGAATGTACCATGGCAAATGGCGGGGCGCTGTGATCCGGGTCCCGGTCATATGCTGCCGACCGGGAAGCGGTTAGATCGGCCGGGCATGCGGTTGGATCGACCGGCGAAGGCTCAGACCAGGGCCTGGGAGCCTGGGCTGGCCGGCGCCGAATGTCGCAGCTCGATCGGAGCTGGATCGCTCGGCGGGAGGAGATTGCAGCGCACGATGTGCCAGATGGCCGCCACGCCGTCCCGCCAGCCGATCTTCTTTCCCTCGGCATAGGTGCGGCCAGAATAGGAGATCGATACCTCCCAGATCCGGGCCCGCGCCTGGGCCAGGCGAGCCGTCAGCTCAGGCTCGAACCCAAAGCGGTCACTGGTGAGCGCGAGCGATTTCATGAGCGGCGCTCGCACCATTTTGTAACAGGTCTCCATGTCGGTCAGGTTGAGATCCGTGAACATGTTGGAGAGGAGCGTGAGCACCTGGTTGCCGATCGAATGCCAGAAGTAGAGCACCCGATGATCGCCGCCCAAGAAACGAGAGCCGAAGACCGCGTCGGCTTTGTCCAGGAGGATCGGCTGGAGCAGTCGAGGTAACTCGGAGGGCTCGTACTCGAGGTCAGCGTCCTGCACCACGATGACATCGCCGGTGGCCGCCGAAACGCCGGTGCGGATAGCGGCACCCTTGCCGCGATTGAGCGCGTGATGCAGCACGACGTCGATCCGCCCGTCGCCCCGGAGGGCGTCGAGAATGTCGCCGGAGCCGTCAGTGGACGCGTCGTTGACCGCGATGACCTGGATCGGCAGCGGCACCGTCCGGACCCGCTCGACCAGCGCCGCGACGGTCCGCGCCTCGTTGTAAACCGGAATGACGACACTGAGGCGGATCGGTTCAGGCATGACGGAGCCTCTCGAAAAGATCCCCACCGGACGGAGCGCAGCCGCTTGCTGCAAAATAAGCGAGTCTTGCGTGAGGGCAGGATCGCAGTTGCATCGCTGCGGTCGATTTCCGGCTCCGCCAATAGGAGTCTGATGTGTTACTACTATCTATACATCATTGTGGCAATGACTTACATATTGCCGCCTGCGTCTTGAGCGGCAACCCTCCGCAATTCAATGGCTTACCGTTGCGGTCCGGCCCGCGGGCGCGGGCAACAACCGACCATATCATGCTAACTCACTTGTTAACAGTAACTTAAACCTATCCTTGACTTGAGAAGTCTGGCCGTCGTAATTGCGCGCAGGACCTCCAGGGCTGGTCCGGCGTACCATCAGCAAGCACCCGCGGCGGGAACCGCAAGACTCACATGCCGCTCGAATCCTCGCGTCGTCTTCCTCCTTCGGCCGCCGTCGTGCTCGCCGGAGAGGTTGAAGTTGATCCGTCTACGTTTGACGCCGCACCCGAGCCGCCGCAGGCTCGCCAGGTGCCGCACGTCGATGCTCGTCACGGTGACGTGCGAATCGACGAATTCCGCTGGCTCCGCGACCGCGACGATCCCGCGGTCGCGACCTATCTCCATGCGGAAAACGCCTACACCCGCGCCGTGATGCGCCAGACCGAGCCGCTCCAGGAGCGGCTCTACCAGGAGTTGGTCGGCCGAATTCAGGAGACCGACCTCTCGGTGCCCGAGCGCATCGACGACTTTAGCTACTACACGCGGATCGAAGCCGGCCGGCAGTACTCGCTCCTCTGCCGCAAGCGTGGGAGTGAAGCGGCCCCGGAGGAGCTGCTCCTCGACCTGAACGCGCTCGCCGACGGTCATCCGTATTTCCGGCTGGGCGTGCACGAAGCGAGTCCCGACCACCGCTATCTGGCCTATTCCGTCGATGTCACGGGTGCGGAGGCGTACACGCTCTTCATCAAGGACCTGCGCGACGGAACGATGCTCCCCGAGCACATCCCCAATACCGCGCACACCGCGGTCTGGGCCAACGACAGCCAGACGCTCTTCTATACGGTGCTCGACGAGAGCAAGCGCCCCTGCGCCCTCTATCGCCACCGGTTGGGCGACGACCCCGCAAACGATAAGCTGGTGTACTTCGAGTCCGACGAGGCGTTTTTCCTGGACGTGACTCGCACCCGGAGCCGGGAATACCTCCTACTCGAGCTCGCGAGCCACACCACGTCCGAGGTGCGCGCGCTGCGCGCCGATCAGCCTGACGGCGACTTTCAGATGATCTATCCGCGCCAGCCTGGCGTCGAGTACTCGGTTGGGCATCACGGCGACCGGTTCTTCGTGGTCACCAACGAAGGCGCGGAAAACTTTCGCTTGGTCGATGCGCCGGTGTCCGACCCCGCCAAGGCCAACTGGCGGGAGATACTCCCGCATCGGCCGGCGGTGAAGCTGGACGGGATCGACCTCTTCCGCGGCCATCTCGTCGTACACGAGCGTCAGGAGGGCCTCAAAGGGATTCGCGTGATCGACCTCGCGAGCGGCGAGGCTCATACCGTGCAATTCCCCGAGTCGGTGTACAACATTCACGGGTCGACCAATCCCGAGTTCGACACCAGCCTGCTCCGCTTTGTCTACACGTCGCTCGTCACCCCGGCGATGGTCGTGGACTACGACATGGCGACTCGCACCCGAGAGGTTCGGAAACAAACCGTCGTGCGGGGCGGGTACGATCCGTCGCGGTATCGGACGGAGCGGGTGTTCGGCTGCGCGCCGGACGGGACCCGAATCCCGATCTCCCTCGTCTATCGGCACCCGCTCGAGCTGGACGGCGCTCGGCCGCTCCTACTGGCGGGCTATGGCGCGTATGGGGTGAGCTACGATCCGTCCTTCTCGACCCACACGTTGAGCCTGCTCGACCGCGGGCTGGTCGTCGCCATCGCCCACGTGCGCGGCGGGGAGGAATTGGGGCGCCGCTGGTATCACGACGGCAAGCTGCTGCGCAAGCGAAATAGCTTCACCGACTTCATTGCGGCAGCCGAGCACTTGATCGCGGCGGGCTATACGACACCGGAGCGGCTGGCGATCAACGGCGGCAGCGCCGGTGGGCTCTTGATGGGCGCCGTCACCAATTCTCGGCCCGATCTGTTCAAGGCTGTTGTCGCCGAGGTGCCTTTCCTCGACGTGCTCAATACGATGCTCGATGCCTCGCTCCCGCTCACCGTCATCGAGTACGAGGAGTGGGGCAATCCGAACGACATCGACGCCTATGCCTACATGAAGTCATACTCGCCGTATGACAACATCGAAGCGAAGGCCTATCCGCACATGCTGGTCACCGGCGGCTTCAACGATCCCCGCGTCGCCTATTGGGAGCCCGCCAAATGGACGGCGCGCCTCCGCGCCAGAAAGACGGACCGAAACCGGCTGCTGCTCAAGACCAATATGGGCGCGGGCCACGGCGGCGCATCCGGCCGCTACGACTTTCTCAAGGAGTTGGCGTTCAAGTACGCCTTCATCCTGGACGTCCTTAGCGATTGACTAGTTCCATCATCGCCGCGGGATACCTCGATCCAGTCGCCACGCCCTTCGGCGCCACCTCTTCGATCCGCTCGAGATCCTCAGGCATAAGCTCGACGTCGATCGCCGCAACGTTCTCCTCGAGATAGCGGCGGCGCTTGGTGCCCGGAATGGGCACGATATCGGGCCCCTGCGCGAGCAGCCAGGCCAGCGCCAACTGTGACGGCGTGCAACCCTTCCGCGCCGCGATCGCCTTCACTCGATCCACCAGATCGAGATTCTTCCCGAAATTCTCTCCCTGGAACCGGGGCGAGCGGCGCCGGTAGTCGTCCTCGGGTAGGTCGTCGATCGTGGCGAACCGCCCGGTGAGGAAGCCTCGTCCAAGTGGACTGTACGCCACGAATCCGATGCCCAGCTCCCGGCAGGTCGGCAGGATTTCGTCCTCGGGGTCGCGGCTCCAGAGCGAATATTCGCTTTGAAGCGCGGCGATCGGATGCTCTCGCACCGCACGGCGTAGCGTCGAGGCCGCCGCTTCCGAGAGGCCGAGATGGCGCACTTTGCCTACCCGTACGAGCTCGGCCATGGCTCCCACGGTCTCCTCGATCGGCACCGAGGGATCCACCCGATGCTGGTAGTAGAGATCGATGTGATCCACGCCGAGCCGCTGTAGCGACGCATCGCATGAGCGGCGCACGTAGTCCGGGCGCCCGTTCACGCTGCGCGCCGCCGGATCCTCGCCCCGCACGATGCCGAACTTGGTGGCGAGCACGACCTCGTCCCGCCGGCCGCGGATCGCCTCGCCCACCAGTCGCTCGTTGGTGAATGGTCCATATACGTCGGCGGTATCCAGGAAGTTCACGCCGAGGTCGATGGCCCGATGGATGGTCGCGATCGACTCCGCATCGTCCCGGCCGCCGTAGAACTCCGACATCCCCATGCATCCGAGGCCCATCGCCGAGACGGCGAGACCATGGTTGCCAAGTGCGCGTCGTTGCATATATGCTCGCAGCTGCATGTTGGTCAGAAGCACCGAACCTCTGTTATCATCCGGGCCGAATCGAGGGCCAGCCGCAAGCTAATCACCGGCGGCGGCGGGCCGATAGCCGTCAGCCGACCGCCCGCGCGGAGATACGTCGATGGTGGATGATCAGGAGATCAAGAGAGTCTGCGTGTTCTGCGGGTCCAGCAGCGGCGCCCGACCGGACTATCCCGCCGCCGCCAGGGCCATGGGCGAGGTGCTGGCCGGCGAGGGGCTCGAGGTGGTGTATGGGGGCTCGAGCGTAGGGCTGATGGGTGAGCTTGCCCGATCGGTCCTGGAGCACGGAGGCCATGTCTTCGGCGTCACCGTCTCGACCCTCAAGGACAAGGAACCGCCAGACACCGAGATCCCCGATCTCATCGTGGTCGGCTCCATGCACCAGCGGAAATCGCAAATGGCCGACCTGTCCGACGCATTCATTGCGTTGCCCGGCGGCTTGGGCGCGTTGGAGCAGTTTCTCGAGATCGTGACATGGGAGCAACTCGGACTCCACACCAAGCCCTGCGGCATTCTCAATGTTGCGGGATACTTCGACGCGCTGAACGTGTTCCTGGATCACGCGGTGAAAGAAGGGTTCATTGCCGAGGAGCACCGCCAGATGATCTTGATCGACGACGACCCGCGGCGGCTCGTGCAGCGGCTCAAGGCTTACCGGGCTGGGGAGGGGGAGCAGTGGATCGGCCGGACGAACCGCTGACCGGCGCCACGGCTGGGGCGGGATTCGCCACCGGAGCCGCTCTCGGAAACCGGCCGGCCAGACTCAGTATCGTGCCGACTCGCAGCATGTGCTCTCGTTGGCGGCTCAGGCCGCTCGCCGCGACGATCGGATTCGGCACGTACGTGAAGGCCAGATAGGGGTTCAACATCGCGCCCGCCACCCGGAGCATCGGTCCCGCGCTTACCTCGAGGTGGGTGAAGCCGTCTCGAGTGTACGGGACAAAACCCACCACGGCCGTGTCCGCCGTCTGCTTCAAGCTGTAGCCCACACGGCCGCTCACGCTGAAGCCGACACCGCTCGCGATCGGCAGGAGTTGCCGAACCTCGCCCTCGAAGTAAGACCCGTTGATCCCGCCGACATCGTAAGAGAACGTGAGCGACGGCGAGAACGGCACCCGCGGCAGCCCGACCGTACTCTGAAAGCTCACGGTATTGGCCGTCTTGGTGAGCCCGGTCGAATTGGGATAGATCCTCCCCACGGCTCCGAAGGCAAACCGGACCGGCCCGTAGAGCTGGCTCAACATCAGCGACGGTCGGGCCTCGACCACGTTGGGCGACTTGCCCCCCGGCGCCATGCTGAAATAGCGGCTCGTATCGAGCGACACCGGCTCCACCGTCGCTCCGATGCCGAAGCCGAACGACCCGCCGCCCAGCGGGAGGGCGATGGTCAGATTGGGCTGCAGAACCGGCTCTGAGGTGAGAATCACACCGCGGTCGACATACGCGCTGGCGAAGCCGACCCCAAAGCTCATATCGATGACGAGCTGTGCCCGGACCGAGCCCGAGACCAGCGCAAGACCGCACCCAGCCAGTGTCAACGTTCGGCACAGCCCTCTTGGCATAGCCTTCGTACTCCGGAGGATGAGTCGTGGCGCCGGCCTTTGAGCCCAGCGCTTGGAGTATCGGTGGGTAGTCGGCCGAGGTTGAGGACGGGCGGACGTCGCACCGGATGGGGCCAACCTATATTTCGCCCCCGATGAGATCGGTTCATACCCTGCTCCACGGCATCGTCGACTACGCCGGCCTCTTTCCGCCGGCCGGTTTGGGCATGGACGCCGCGGTCCGCCGCTTCGCCGAATATCGTTCGGCCGACACCAGTTGGGCGCTCGGTCGATTCGTGGTGCCAGCCGCCCGCCTCGCGGGGTTCGAGGCCGCCGCCAGGCCGCACCTGCAGACGGGCGGAGCGCCCTGGCAGCTCAGCGCGCTCCTGGGGCCCGACCTGGAGGCCAATCTCGCCGTGATCCGCGCGTTCAACGATCGGCTCGCGGGTTCGGCGGTAGTCGATGCGGTCGAGCTCAAGGCCCAGTCGGGCGGCGCCATCGCGCAGGCGATCGAGACCATCGGGGGCCGCCTCGACGTCTACGTCGAGCTGCCTATCACCGAGGATCCGGGTCCCCTGATCGCGACCCTGGCGCGGCTGGGCGGCCGGGCCAAGGTCCGCACCGGCGGGGTGACGGCGGATGCGTTTCCGGCCGCCGCTGATCTCCTCCGCTTCATCCGGCGATGCGCTGAGGCGCGAGTCCCGTTCAAGGCCACCGCGGGTCTTCATCATCCGTTCCGCGCGAGCTATCGGCTCACCTACGCCTCCGACAGTCCGAGCGCCCCGATGTACGGGTTCCTGAACCTGTTCCTCACCGCCGCTCTCGTGAATCAAGGTGCCGCCGACGCCGCCGCGCTTGCACTCCTGACCGAGACCTTACCGGGCGAGTTCCGGTTCGAGAATGAGGCGGTCGCGTGGCGCGAGCATCGGCTGACTGAAGCCGAGCTTCGCCGCACGCGGGACCAACTCGCCATCGCATTCGGATCGTGCTCCTTCCAGGAGCCGATCGACGACCTTCGCGCACTGGGCCTCCTGTGACCATCCCGCTCGATGAGACCCACGACCCGAACCGCCGGAGCTGGGTGGCATCGGCCAATGGCCATCCCGAGTTCCCCATTCAGAATCTTCCGTTCGGCGTCGTTCGCCGGCGGGAGAGCGCGGATGCTCCGAGCATCGGCATAGCGATCGGCGATCAGGTGCTGGACCTGGAAGCATGCGTGCGGCGCGATCTGTTCGAGGGCCCGGCGGAACGCGCGGCGCGATCGTGTGTCGCGCCGGCGCTCAACGGGCTCATGGCCCTCGGCCGGCCCTACTGGTCGGCGCTGCG
>JBGPVE010000003.1:0-32508 GCA_041491545.1 Gemmatimonadota bacterium
CGGCGCCATACCTTCGCGGCCTCGTGAAGACGCGCCTCCGCCGTATCGAAGGCTCCTGCTCGCAGGCCTCCAGTTGGCCAGGGAATGGAAGAGCGTCCGATTCTTGATGATCGCGACGTCGTCGTAGGCGAAATCGTACCCGGCGGTACGGGCGTAGACGGCGCAGGCGACGACAAAGACGCCGAGCGCCGCGAGCGCGCTAGACCGCTTCACCTTCGTAGCGTGACAGTTTCCGATAGAGGGTGGAGGGATCGATGCCGAGCACCTCGGCGGCCCTCGTCTTGTTGCCGCCTTCGGCTTGGAGGACGTACATGATGTACGCGCGCTCGATCACCTCGAGCGTGGGGTTGCGGTAGGATCGCTCGGCGACGAGCGGCTCCTTTCGTCGTTTGGTGATCCGCTCGGGAAGCTCCGCCGCCTCGATCAGATTGCCGCGGGTCAGCACGTTGGCGTGCTCCAGCGCGTTCTCCAATTCGCGCACGTTGCCGGGCCACTCGTAGACCATCACCGCGTCGAGGGCATCGGAGGCGAGCGCTTTGATCTCGCCGCCCGATTCCGTCGCGAGGTTCTGCAGAAACGATTCGATGAGCAGCAAAAGATCGTCGCGCCGCTCTCGCAGCGGCGGAAGGTTGACCGCGATGACGTTCAGACGGTAGAAGAGATCGGAGCGGAAGTTGCCACGCCGGATCTCCTCCTCGAGATCGCGATTGGTGGCGGCGATGATGCGCACGTCGACCGGAATCGCCTCCGTGGCCCCGACGGGGATCGCCTCCCGCTCCTGCAGTACGCGGAGCAGCTTGACCTGCAGCGAGGGCGGCATCTCGCCGACTTCGTCCAAGAAGAAGCTTCCGCCCCGCGCGGCCGCGAACAGACCCTGCTTGTCGCGCACCGCGCCGGTGAAGGAGCCTTTGACGTGGCCGAACAGCTCGCTCTCAAGCAAATTCTCCGGCAGCGCGCCGCAGTTGATGGAGAGGAACGGCCCCTCGGTTCGATTGGAGAGATTATGCAGGTACCGGGCGATCACCTCTTTGCCGGTGCCGCTCTCGCCTTGGATGAGTACCGTCGAGTCGGTCGGCGCGACGTGCTCCGCCAACCGCAGGACGTCGAGAAACCGCTTCGACTTGCCGATCGGCCGGCTCACCGTGCCGCGCTCGCGACGGCGGAACTCCTGCTTGAGCTGCTTGTTCTCCACCCGGATCGCGCGGAACTCGCAGGCGCGCCGGAGAATGGCGATCAGCTCGTCGTTGGAGAACGGCTTCTGGATGTAGTAGAACGCGCCGGAGTTCACGGCGGCGATGGCGGTCTGGAGCGAGGCCTGCGCGGTCATGAGGATGACCGGTGTCATGGGATCCTGCTCGCGGGCCGCAGCGAGGATGTCGAGTCCCGAGACTTGGGGCATCCGGACATCGGACAGGATGATGTCGTGGGTCCCGGAGCGGATCTGCTCGAGACCGGCCTTGCCGCCCTGGGCGGTCGTAACCTCGAAGCCCTCGTTGCGGAGCAGGATTCGGAGCGTGTCCAGGATTCCGGATTCGTCGTCCACTACGAGTACGGACGGCTTCTGGCTCATGCGACCTCCTCGGGCATCCATTTAGCGGGCAACAGAATCGTAAACGCGGTACCGGCGCCGGGCGCCGACTCGACCAACACCAGACCGCGGTGGGCTTCCACCGCGCGCTGCACGATCGGTAGTCCGAGCCCGGTGCCGCCGGGTCGGCCCGAAACGAACGGCTGGAACAGACGCTCGCGAATCTCCTCCGGGATCCCCGGGCCGTCGTCTCGCACCGAGAGGCGGACGGCGTGCTCCAGGTAGGTGCCGTGGGGCAGCTCGCTGCCCTCCGCGAGGCCGACGGTCACCGTCACGTGCACCGGTCCGCGGGCCGCCTGCACGGCGTTGAGCACCAAGTTCGCCACCACGCGGTGGAGGAGATCGGCGTCTCCCTCGAGCATCGTCCGCGGCCCGTCGACCGTGATGACGGCCTCCGCCGGGCAATCGGGATGCTCCCGCACCAGTCGGGCGACCGCGACCGCCACCTCACGCAGGTCGACAGGAACGAACTCCGTCGCCCGCACCCGCGAGAAATCGAGGAACTCGTTCAGCAAGCGACTGAGCCGATCGCTCTCCCGGACGATGAGATCGGCGAGAAACCGCTCGTCGTCCGTGGCGTACCGGGAGCGCGCGAGCTGCTCCACGGAGCTTCGGATCGACGCCAGCGGATTCCGGATCTCGTGCGCCAGCGAGGCGCTCAGCGCCGCGACCGCCTCCAGCCGCTCGGCCCGCAGGTGCAGCTCCTGGAGCTGCTTCAGGTCCGAGATATCGGTGAAGATCGCCGTCACCGACGGCGCCTCCTGCGCCTCCTGCTTGAACACCGTCGTGCTGAGACCGATCGGAAAGAGCTTGCCCTCCTCGTGGAGAACCATGCCCTCGCCACGGCTGATCTTCCGTCCGTTCCGAATGCCGGTGGCGATAGCAGCCCATAGCTCGGACGAGCGGATCTTGAGCTGATCGAGCACCGGGTGGCCGGTGAGCGCCTCGCCGTCGAGATGGAGCAGCCGCTCCGCCGTCGGATTGATGAACGCCAGCCGACCCCGCCCGTCCACCGTGAGGACGCCGGAGCGGATGTTCCGCAGGATGTCATCCGCTTCCAGCCGCACGCGCTCGAGCTCGGTCTCGAGCGTCGCCTGGCCTTCCCCGGCCTCCCGGAGGCGGTGGCTCAAGATCGCGACCAGGAGGAATACCACGTTGAACACGGCGTACTGCGCCCAAAACGCGGTGTTCATGTCGATCAGTTGTCCCCACAGCGCATCGGCCAGAAACATAGCCGACGCCGCCACCGCCGTGGCTACACCCCACCCGAGCGGCAGGAGCAGCGCGTACGCGGCGACGACGAGCACGTAGAGCGCCGGAAACGCCGACTGCGGCTGGCCGGACACATGCACCAGCGCGGTGACGAGCCCTAGATCCACCAGCGCCTGTAGCTGGAGGAAGGCGTGACTCGGCACGATGCCGCGGACGAACACCGCCCACGCGCCGTACCCGGTGAAGGTCAGCGCAAAGACGACGGCAATGCTGCTGATGAAAGAAACATCGGGACGCTTGGTCCACACCAGGGAGGCGCCCAGAAGGGTGGCCAGCGCGAGAACCAGGCGACCGACGAAGAGCCAGGAAAGGAGGGTGTGTTGAGTGGGGAGCGAGGCCCGCCCGACCCGGCGCTTAGGCGCGCCATCGGCCGCGTCGGCCCGCCCCGCCGCGGATGATACCATCGTACCTCAAGGCCAACGAATGGCGTGGGGTCGGAGTGACCCGGCAAGATAGGGACGTGGCGAACCCGATGGTAGTGCCGAAACGCGAGACTCCGCCCCGCCGCTATCCCCCGCCGACCGGGCGCCGGCGTTCGATTCCGGCATAGGCCACGACGAGTTGCCGCCGCCGTTCCACGCCGCTGTAGGGGAGACCGCCGCGTCCACCGCGATTGAGCGACGCCGGCAGCTCGGAGAGCGAGCTCGGCGCATTCACGTGAGCGCCGTCATCGACGCCCACGCCCAGCCGCGCCACCAACTCGCCCCCGAGCCAGCCGGTGACCAGCGCGATCGCCGCTCCCGCGATGCCGGCCACGACCGCATCGGTCCGCGGCACCGCTGGGCCGTTGCGCCGCAAGAACCAGCTCAACCCGAAGAACAGGAGCACGGCCATGTTACCCAGCCCGTGCAGCAGCCCAATCCGCTTCGCGCGGCTGCCATCCGGTATGGTGAGCCAGTCGATCCAGCCGAACAGCGCCGCCGCCAGTCCACCGATCAATCCGGCGCTGATCAGATAGTAGGCGACTTGGTACCATCGCGTGTCGGTCGAGATGAGCCCGATGATATCGAAGATCACCGCCGTCACCAGAAGCCCAAGCGGAAAGACGATCAGCATCGGGTGCACGCGGTGCCCAAGAAACTTGGTCCTACGCTCCATAGGCTGATGTCCTCATTACAGGGTGGCGACGCCTGCCGGCCGATCACTCCAGCGCGCGCGCACGCCGGTCCAGGGTCTCCCGAACTTTCCGGCCCAGGCTGTCGGGTGAAAACGGCTTCGGCAGAAAGGGGACACCGGCCTCCCGCACATCGGCGCGCAGGCGCTCCGGCTCCATGTAGCCGGACATGACCGCGACGCCGATGCCCGGTCGGATAGCCCCGAGCGCTTCGATCAGCTCCAAGCCGCCCATCTCAGGCATCACGACGTCAGTGAGCATCAGGTCGATTGCGCCGGGATAGTCGCGCGCGATCTGCAGCGCCTCGCGCCCGTTGGCAGCCTCCAGCACGCTGTAGCCGAGACCGGCCAGGACCCGTCCGGCGAGCCCCAGCACCGCCTGCTCGTCTTCGACGAGGAGGAGACATTCCGACCCGCCAAGCGTGGGGACGATATCGCGCATGCCGCCGTGCCTAGCGGCGACGGGCTCGACGCGGGGCAAGCAGATCTTGAACGCCGCGCCCTCGCGCGGCTCGCTGTCGACCCAGACGTAGCCGCCGGTCTGCTTGACGATGCTGTACACCGTGGCCAGCCCGAGACCGGTGTTGTTGGACGACGGCTTCGTGGTGAAGAACGGCTCGAACAATCGCGCCTTGACCTCGGCGCTCATTCCTTGGCCCGTGTCACTCACGATCAGCATGACGTAGGGACCGGCGGGGATATCGATACCCACGTGGCGGTAGGCGTAGCCCTCGGGCAGATCGACGTCGATCGTCTCGATGCTCAGCTCGCCACCGTTTGGCATCGCGTCGCGCCCGTTGAGCGCGAGATTCATGACGACCTGCTCCAACTGGCCGCGATCGGCCGCGACGCCCCCGAGGCCACCCGAGAGGCGCAGGACGATCCTGATATCCTCCCGCAGTAAGGGCCGCAGCATCGGATCGAGATCGCGAATGATGTCGTTGAGGTCGACGGTTTGGCGCTTGAGGATGCTCGGATGGCCCAACGAGAGGAGCTGGCGGGTCAGACTCGCCGCGCGATCCGCCGCCTTGCGAATCTCGACGGCGTCGCCGCGGCGCGCGTCGTCCGACTCGATGGCACCCAACAGGAAATCGCTGAATCCCAGGATAATCATGAGCAGATTGTTCAGGTCGTGCGCCAGGCCCCCCGCCAGCCGGCCGACGGCGTCCATCTTCTGCGCCTGCCGCAACTGCTCTTCCGCCCGCTGCCGCTCGGTCAGGTCCTGCGTCGTGGCCGCGTAGCACTGAATCCGGCCGGCCGCGTCCTTGATCGCGGCGATGTCGATCAGGACCGGGAAGACCGTGCCATCCTTGCGGATCTGCTCCGACTCCCAAATGTGATGGCCCTGAGCCTGCAGCAATCTGAATTCACGGCGCAGCTCGGCTCGGCGCCGCCGTGGAAACAACTCGGACACCGGGCACCCGGTGATTTCCTCGGGCGTGTACCCGTGCATCCGAGCGAAGGCGGGATTGGCCGCCTCGATGCGGCGTCCGTCGGCGCTGCCGATCGCCACTCCCCACTCGGCCTGCTCGAAGATGAACGCCCAGCGACTGGCTCGCGATTCGGCCTCGGCACGCCGCTGAATCTCGATCTGCGCGGCGCGAAAGAGCCGGGCGTTGTCGACGGCGAGCGCGGCGCGACTCGCCAGGTCCTCGGCGAGCGCCACGTCGGCCGGTGAATGCCGCCGGCCGGAATCCGCGAAACCGAGCGTCAGGCTCCCGATCGTGTATCCGTGCGTCCTGAGCGGCGCCACGATCAGCGAACGGGGTTTGAGCTCGCGGAGGAACGCCGCGTGGCGCTCGCCGCGAGCCATGGCGGTGAGGGTTTCGTCGGTCAGCTTGGGATACAGCACCGGCGCGCCGGTGGCGAGCGCCTGGACGATCGGATCCCTCGCCGCCCGCGGGTCTGGCGGCAGGCGGAGCGCCTCCGCGCGCAGGCGGGCCTCGGTGGTCGGGTCGACGTGCGCGAGCTGCGTCCGCTCGATCGCGCCATCCTCCGCGATCAACTCCATCAAGCAAAAATCGGCCAGCACGGGCAGCGCCATTCGAGCGATGGTCTCGAGGGTGCGGTCCATGTCCAGCGACGTGCCGAGCAGCCGACTTGCCTCGGCGAGCAGGTGCTGATGCTCCTCCCGACGCCTTCGCTCGGTGATGTCGAGGAACGCGCCGACCGCCCCACGGACCTTGCCGGCTTCGTCGAAGAGCGGCGCGGCGTAGCTCAGCAGGCTGTGGGATGACCCGTCGTGCCGGACGATCTCGTTCACCACGTCCGACACCGGGTAGCCGGTTCGGGCGGCGACCTGGATGGGGAGAGCGTCCGCCGCCAGTTCCACGCCGTCGTGGAAAACCCGGAAGGGGAGAGCAACGGCGTTTGGGCCCGTGAGCGAGGCGTTGCTACTCGGGGAAACCCCGAGCAACTGGGCGAAGGTCCGGTTGACGGTGATGGTCCGGCACTCCGTGTCCCGCGCGATCCCGATGCAGATCGGGATCACGTCGAGCAGCGCCTGAAGCTCGCCCACCCGCCGCTCGAGATCAGCGTTCAGGCGCTCGATCTCGCGTTCGCTGGCGAATCGCTGAGTCATATCGCGATCGAGGCCGACCACGCCGATCACCTCCCCATCGGCATCTCGCAGCGGAGAGAGCGAGGTCTGCATATGCCGATTGCCACGGGGACGAATCAGATCCCACTCGTAGACGACCGTCTCCCCTGCAAGCGCCCGGACGTTCGCTTCGTCGTGAATCGTCGCCGCACCGGGACCCAGGATCTCGCGGGTGGTGCGGCCGAGGAACATGTCGGGCGTGTAGCCCTCCCGCTCGAGCCAGCGACCGAAGATGTCGACGCACCGCTGATCTCGATCGAGCCGGAACACGACGTCGTCGATCGACTGCACCAGAAGACGGAACCGCTGTTCGCTCTCGCCGAGGAGGCGCACCGTGCTGTTCGCCACACCTTCGCGCCCTCGAGTGACATCGCGGATAAGTACGGAGACGCCGCCTTCGCTAGGAAAGATCCGAGTCTCGAGCAACCGTTGAAATGGGGCATCGTACTCTTGGTAGGTCACGACCTCGAGATCCGCCTGGGCCAGGCGCAACGAACGCTCCAGCGCCGTTCCGAGCACGGCGGGGAGTTTGTCCCAAAGGATCTGTCCGACGGGCGAGTCGTGGAGGGCGCCGTAACGCTCGCGCAGGAGTCGCTCGGCGGCGCGGTTGAGGCAGGTGCATCGCCCGGCGTCGTCGAGCGCGAAGAACGCATCGCTCAGCCGCTCGAGCACAACATCGAGCTGGCCGGGAAGTGTCGTACCAGTAGTGCTATGAGTCATCAACGCCCGGGGCGCTGTGCGCGATCCGCGGTTGGGATAGCTGGACTAACGATGTCCTAACTTAAGAACGCGGCTCGGACGACGCCATCCAGGCATAGAGCCCACGATACAGATCGCGACTCCGCAGGATCAACCGCACGTAGTCTCGGGTCTCGATGAACGGAATGCGCTCGACGAAGATCTCGGCATCGGCCACGCCTTCCCGGCTCATCCAGCGATCGACCCGAGACACCCCGGCGTTGTAGGCTGCGAGGGTTCGCGCGGGATCGTCGTAACGGTGCACCAGCTCGGCCAGGTGCCTGGTGCCGAGCTCGAGACTCACGTCGGGCTGATAGAGTAGCGCCGGATCCCAGGCCGGAAAGCTGAGCGCCTTGGCCAGGATCCGGCCCAGGTCGGGCATCACCTGCATCAGCCCGCGCGCGCCCACGCTCGAGGTCGCACCGGGATTGAACATCGATTCCTGGCGGATCAACGCCGCCACGAAGCTCGGATCGAGGCGCTGCACGGTGGCCTGGGCCAGGATGGCGTCGGGCCGTACGATCGGATATAGGAGTCGGTAGGTCCGGGCATCGCCGGCGGCGCCCCGGGCGATCGCGCGCCGCGCCAGGCGAATCGCCGGTGAGCCCAGATCTCGTTCTCGGAAGGCGTTGGCCGTCGCCAGCAGGCGATCCACCGACTGATCCGCCTGGCGGGCGATGTCCTCGTGCTCCCAAGCCGCCTCCTGACTCAGGCCGATCCGCACCAGGAGATCGGCCCGAGCCATCGCGCTATCGACTTCCGGGACCGGCACGAACGAGTCGGCGGCGGCGGGCGGGAGCCAGCGGCTAAGTCCGAGCCGCTCCTCGCTCAACCCGGCGTAGTACGACGTCGGATCGCGCGCCGCGAGCGTGGACCAGCGCCCGCGGGCGCGGGCGCTGTCGCCGGTCTGGGCCCAGGCGCGACCGCTCCAATACATCGCCGCCGGCACCTCGTCGCCGGCGTTGCGACTGGCCGCCAGCGCGTCGAACTCCTTTGCGGCCGTCTCGGCCCCACCCTCAAGGAGGGCGATCAACGCGGCTTGGAAGCGCGCCGACGGCGCGAACCGGCTCTTGGGAAACTGCGCCGCCAATCGCGCGAGCAGCTTGCGAGCGTCGGCATCATGGCGGGCATCGATGGCGAGATCGGCGAGGAGGAGGAGCGCCGGCGTCGCCGCCGCCGTGTCCTGGGGAAACCGGCGCAGGACCAACCGGAGCGCCTTGCTCGCGGGCTCCTCCTGGCCGTCTCTCAGGAGCGCGCGGCCCCGCTGATACGCGGCCGCGCCACCCTGCCGATGTCCCGGCGGCACCCGCTCGAACTCCTTGGCGGATTCGCGATATCGTCCGACTCGGCCCAGAGCGGTGGCAAACTCGAACCGATCCTCGGCGTCGCCGATGCCGGCCGCCAACGCCCGGGTGAAGCCGGCGACCGCGCGGGGCGGCAAACCCGCGGCGGCCGCGGCGCGCGCGACGATCAGCTCATCGCCGGGGCCGAGCCCGGTGAAGGCGTTGTCCAGGATGGCGATGGCTCGCTGCGCATCGCCCACCGATGGCCGCGCGTCGACGAAGGCGACCAGCTCCCGGCGCATAGAGTCACGGCCGGCGCTGTCGTTGGCCGCGGCCAGCCGAAGACGGAGCGCCGTGGTGCGCGCGCCGAGCAGGTCGTATCGCTGGGCGGCACCGAGGTAGTCACCGATGTGCTCTCGGATCACCGCCTCGGTGAATGGAATCCGGACTCGGGTGGCGGGGCGGCGGAGCGCCGCATAGGCCGTTGCCCGACCCGCGCTGTCCGTAGTGACGCCGGCCGCCCGGAGCCAAAGCCAGTCGGCGACGCCGGGGAGCAGCTCCGCCGCCCGGGCGTAGCTCTTCGCAGCGCTGTCCCGCGAGCCAAGACGCTCCAGGACTTCGGCGAGATAAACGAACGCGGTGCCGCGCCGCTCCGAATCATCCAGCAGCGCGATGGCGCGACCGGCGTTGGCGGCGGCGAGCGAGTCCTGCCGACGCTCCAGCGCCGCGCGGGCCAGCAGGAGGCGACCCTCCCCGCCGAACGCAGAATCGGCCCAGCTCTCGGGGGAAAGGAGCCGTTGAACCTCCTCCCATCCCCCCCAACGACTCGCCGCCGTGGCGGCGAGCAGCACGGCCTCGGAGGTGCGCCGAGTCGAGTCGCTCAGCACGGGCGCGAGCAGCAGGGTCGCTCGCCATGGCAGACCCCGGGCGAGCGCGTTGGTCGCGGCGCTTACCGCTGAATCGGCGGGAACGGATGGAGGCGATGCTGGGCCCGAGTCAACCGGCGGCGAGCTCGGCGCCTGCGCGACCTGGGCCGCCAGGAGGCCGATATAAAGGATGTGAATCACAGTGGCGGAATCTCGTCAGGCGGGGGCCGGTTGCACCAGCGGTACCGGAGGGTTGGCATCGGGCCCGGTGGGCCCACTTGACCAATGGCGCTGCAACGGTACAACGTGCTCCGGCAGCCAACCTTGCTTCCTCAACGAAGGCTCCCGTGACCACTGACGCGGACCACCGGATGACCGGCGGCGAGAGCGAGCATCGCGTTCGCCTCGACAAGTGGCTCTGGGCGGCGCGATTCTTCAAGACCCGCGCACTGGCCGTCGAGGCGATCGAGGGCGGCAAGGTGCAGGTGAACGGCGGACGCGCCAAGCGAGCCAAGATGCTGCGGGTGGGTGACGAGGTGCGAGTGCGACAGGGACCCTTCGAGTTTCATCTCGTGGTGCGGCAACTCTCGGAGCGGCGCGGCCCCGCGAGCGTCGCGGCCGGCCTCTACGACGAGCGCGCGGAGGGCCGCGAGGCGCGGGAGCGCCTGGCGTTGCAGCTCAAGCTCGCGCCGCCCGCCTTCGCCTACGAAGAAAAAGGCCGGCCCACCAAGCGGGACCGGCGCACGTTGGAGCGTTTTCGGGACCGGGACGACTGAGGCGGGCTACATATTCTCGACCATGGCCCGCGCAAACCCGCTGGTCGATACAAGGGTGGCGCCGGTCATCAGCCGCTCGAAATCGTACGTGACCTTGCGCTGGGCGATGGTCCGATCGAGCGACGCGATGATCAGATCCGCCGCCTCGGGCCAGCCCATGTACCGAAACATCATCTCCCCCGACAGGATGAGCGACCCCGGATTCACCTTGTCCTGGCCCGCGTAACGCGGCGCCGTCCCGTGGGTGGCCTCGAACACGGCGTGCCCGGTCAGGTAGTTGATGTTGGCGCCCGGCGCGATCCCGATCCCGCCCACCTGCGCCGCGAGCGCGTCCGAGATGTAATCGCCGTTGAGGTTGAGCGTGGCGATGACGCCGTACTCCCGCGGGCGCGTGAGGATCTGCTGCAGGAACGCATCGGCGATGACGTCCTTGATGACGATGCCGTTGGGCAGCTTGCACCACGGCCCACCGTCCACCTCGGTGGCTCCGTATTCGTCCTTGGCCACCTGGTAGCCCCAATCGCGGAAGGCGCCCTCGGTGAACTTCATGATGTTCCCTTTATGGACCAGCGTCACGCTCTGATATCCCTGCGCCACCGCGTAGTCGATCGCCGAGCGGATCAAGCGCTTGCTGCCGTCCTCCGACACCGGCTTGATTCCGATGGCGCTCGACTCCGGAAAGCGGATCGACTGCGCACCGAGCTCCCGCTGCAGGAAGTCGATCAGCCTCCGCGCCTCCGGGGACCGCGCCTTGTACTCGATTCCGGCGTAGATGTCTTCGGTGTTCTCCCGGAAGATCACCATATTGACGTCTTGCGGCGCCTTGACAGGCGAGGGCACCCCCTCGAAATACCGCACCGGGCGCACGCAGGCGTAGAGATCGAGCTTCTGTCGCAGTGCCACGTTGAGCGACCGGAAGCCGCCGCCCACCGGCGTGGTCAGCGGGCCTTTGACCGCCACGAGATGGTGATCGATCGCCATCAACGTGTCGTCGGGCAGCCAACTGTTGACCTGGTTCTTCGCTTTTTCGCCGGCGAGCACCTCGAACCATACGATGCGGCGGTCGGCGCCGTATGCCTCACGAACGGCGGCGTCGAAGACAAGCTTGGCGGCGCGCCAGATATCCGGGCCGGTGCCGTCGCCCTCGATGAACGGAATGATCGGATAGCTCGGCACCTGCAACCGCCCATCGCGCATCGTGATCGATTCGCCTTCGGCGGGTGCCCGGAGCGCTTTGTAGACGGGTGCGGAAACGGAAGCCATGGGAGCCGTGATGGTTGGAGAATGAGCGACCGCTCTAAAATAGCCGAGCGCCGATGAACGGCAACGGTCGGGCCGAGCGTGCGGCGGCGATGATCATGGCCGAGTTCCAAGGCTATGGCGCCGCTTTCTCGGCGATCACCTGCCGCGCCAAACATCGCTTCGAGACCCGCGACTGGCGCGGAACCCAGAGCGACGCGGCCGCCCGGCTCGCGCTCTACCGCCGCCACGTCGACGAGCTGGTCATCGATCTCGGTCAACTCCTCGGCTCCGCCCTGCCCGACCGAGCGACTTGGGCGCGGATCCGCTCCATCTACGCCGGGCTGTTCGAAGGCCGGCACGACGCCGAGCTAGCCGAGACGTTCTTCAATTCCACCAGCCGGCGGGTCCTCGGCACGGTCGGCGCCGACCCACTCGTCGAGTTTCTCGGCTTTCCCGCGAGCGGCCCGCTCGAGCGCACCGGGCCCATGATCTTCGACACCTATCGCGACGACGGGACCATCCACCGGCTCATCCAGCGGTTGCTCGCCGGCTGCGCCTGGAGCGTGAGCTACGAGGACCTCGAGCGCGACGCGGCGCTGGTGGCTGAGGCGGTGGACGCCAGGCTCCGCGAGATGGACTGGGCCGACGGGCCGGTCGAGATCGATCTGCTTCGGGCGCCGTTCTATCGAAACAAAGGCGCGTATCTCGTGGGCCGGATCCACTGCGGCCTCGAGCCGATCCCGCTGGTGCTGCCTTTGATCCACGGGGAGCACGGTGTCGTCGTCGACGCCGTCTTGCTCACCCAGGACGAAGCGAGCGTCGTCTTCGGCTTCAGCTGGTCGTACTTCTTCGTCGACGCGCCCCATCCCCGCGGGCTCATCACGTTCCTCAATTCCATCATGCCCAACAAGCGGGTCGACGAATTGTACACGTCGATCGGGCACAGCAAGCACGGCAAGACCGAGCTCTACCGCAGTCTCATGCGTCATCTGGAGGGGCCGGATGCCAGATTCGCCTTCGCCGAAGGCGACGAAGGCATGGTGATGGGGGTCTTCACCCTGCCCTCGTTCAACGTGGTCTTCAAGATCATCAAGGACACGTTCATCGCGCCGAAGAACACCACGCGGAAGGCGGTGATGGACAAGTACCACTTCGTCTTCCAGCACGATCGGGTGGGCCGGCTGGCCGACGCCCAGGAGTTCGAGCAGTTGGAGTTTCGCCGCCGCTGCTTTCCCGACGACTTACTCGCCTACCTGCTCCGCGTCACGGGCGGCAGCGTGCAGGTGGACGGCGAACGGATCGTGGTGCGCCACCTCTACACCGAACGGCGCGTCACGCCGCTCAATCTCTTCCTGGAGCAGGCCGACGATGCCGCGGCGCGGGACGCGATCTTGGACTATGGAAACGCGATCAAGGATCTGGCGGGGGCGGACATATTCACCGGGGACATGTTGCTCAAGAACTTCGGCGTGACGCGTAACGGACGGGTGATCTGCTACGACTACGACGAGCTCTGCCTGCTCCAGGAGTGCAGCTTCCGCCGAATCCCGCCGCCGCGCGACTTCGATGACGAGTTCGCCGCCGAGCCGTGGTTTCACGTCGGCGAGCACGACATCTTTCCGGAGGAGTTCAGCGCCTTTCTCGTGCCGGCCGGGAGGCTGCGGGAGACCTTTCTCGCGGCCCACGGCGACCTGCTGACGGTGGATCTCTGGAGGAGCGTGCAGCAGCGGCTGGGCACCGGGGAGATCTTCGACTTTTTCCCTTATAAGCAGAACCGCCGCCTGCACCGGCCGTAGATCGTGGCTACCGGAACAGCCGAAAGAAGAGCGCGAACACCTTGCGCACCTTGGGCGTGAGCTTTCCGCGCCGCCAGGTGTCCGCCGCTTTCCGGAACACCTCGGCCTGGGTCGGGTAGGGATGGATCGTGCGTCCGATCCCGGATAGGCCGACGCCGTTCACCATCGCGACTCCGATCTCGCTGATCATGTCGCCCGCGTGCTCGGCTACCAGCGTGGCGCCCAGAATCTGATCGGTCCCGCGCTTGAGGTGGACCCGTAGAAAGCCATCGGTCTCCCCGTCGAGCACCGCGCGATCGACCTCCTCGAGCGGCAGCGTCACCGTATCCACCGCATGGCCGGCCGCGACAGCGTCCTTCTCGTACATGCCCACGTGCGCGATCTCGGGGCTCGTATAGGTGCACCACGGCATCACCAGCCGACTGGCCCGCGCGCGGCCGAAAAAGAGCGAGTTCTGAATGGCGATCCGCGCCAGGAAGTCGGCGGCATGGGTGAACTGGTACTCGGAGGCGATGTCCCCGACCGCGTAGATCCGCCGGTTGGACGTCCTGAGTCGATCGTCGACCGCGACGCCCGCCTTGCTGTACGCCACGCCGGCCGCCTCCAGGCCGAGCCCCTCGACATTCGGTGCCCGGCCGACCGCCACGAGGATCTGGTCGGCCGGGATCCGCTCTTCCCGCCCATCCCGCTGCACGTACACCATCGTCTCATCGCCCTGCCGCTCCACACGTACAACTCGGCTCCCGTGCAGGAACGTCACGCCGTCATGCCGCATCACCCGCTCGACGATGGCCGCCGCCTCGGCGTCCTCCCGCGGCAGCACGTGCGGCGCGTTGCTCACCACGGTCACGGCGCTTCCAAAGCGCGCGAACGCCTGCGCCATCTCACAACCGATGGGCCCGGCTCCGATCACGACCATTCGAGCCGGCAGCTCGGTCAACGAGAAGATGGTCTCATTGGTGAGATATCCCACTTCCGCAAGCCCGGGAATGGGCGCAGCCGCCGCACGGGCTCCCGTCGCGATGATGGCCCGGCGGAAGCGCAGCGACTTGCCGTCCACCTCGACCCGGTCGGGAGCCACGAAGCGGCCCTGGCCGAGGAATACATCCACTCCCAGATCCCGAAAGCGCGGCGCACCGTCGATCGGGCTGAGCCCGGCGCGAAGCCGCCGCATGCGCTCCATCGCCGCGCCGAAGTCCCCGTCGCGCGCCGCGGAAGGTCCGCCGAACACTTGACGCGCGGTCGCCGCTTCCTGCCAGGCCCGCGCCGCACGGATGATTCCCTTCGAGGGGACGCACCCCACGTTGAGGCAGTCGCCGCCCATGAAGTGACGCTCGATGAGCGCCACCTTCGCCCCGAGACCGGCGGCCCCCGCCGCGCTCACGAGCCCGCCCGTGCCGGCGCCGATTACGACCAGGTGATAGCGATCCTTGGGGGTGGGATTGACCCACCGGGGCGGATGGACATTCTCGAGGAGCTTGCGGTTGTGCTCGTCGAAGGGCTCGATCCGGAGGTTCCCCCCGGCGGGTTCCACCGCGTCCGGCCTACGAACGGGAGTGCTCAGGCTCACCGGTCACCTCCTGCAGGGCGCGGCGCGCCGTACGGGTCACGACTGTGGTGACGACGACCGTCGCCAGGAGTCCGAGCCCCAAGACCGCGTAGTATCCCGCACCGCGGGCCGGCGCCGCGCCGCTGGCCAACGCGGCCACGTCGCCCGCCAGCTTGCCGGTATAGACGTAGAGGATCGTGCCGGGGAGAATTCCGAACATCGCCAGGGCGTAGTCGGTGAAGCGCACCCGGGTGAGGCCCAGCGCATAGTTCGACAGACTGAACGGAAAGACAGGCGAGAGCCGAACCAGGGTGACGATCTTCCGTCCCTCCCGCGCGATGGCCCGGTCGATGGCGGCGAATCGCTGGTTGCCGGCCAGCTTTCGCTCGATTGCGCCGCGAGCCGCGTAGCGGGCGATGAGAAACGCCGCGGAGGCTCCGAGCGACGCGCCCACGAACACATAGAGCACGCCGCGCGCCAAGCCGAAAATCGCGCCGGCCGCCAATGTGAGCAGCGAGCCCGGGATGAACGCGACGCATGCGACGATATATCCGCCGATGAATGCGATGGGACCCCATGCGCCCAAGCTGTTGACCCACCCGGCGAACTGCGGCACGTAAACTCCCACCCGGCGGCCTAACAGTACAAATCCTACCACGACCGCAAGCGTCACCAGCACACGAATGACAGTCGCTCGACGCCCTGAAGGCGTTGCCGATGTGGCGCTCATCGCCAGAGTCGCTGATGTCGTACGCTCATCGGCCATGTGATATGCTCTCATGCCGGCCCGAATGCCGGTCGGAATCAGAAGGTTCCCGCCGGCGTGAATCTACGGGCTTGGCGGCCCCGGGCTAGCGGGGGCGCGGCGCGGAGTGTCGGCATCCAGACCCGAGCGCCACCTTCGCGCCATCGACGCCGGCACGAGCACGACCTGAACCGTGCCAGACGGCTGGAACACAATTTCGCCGAACGGGACCAGGTGATGGCGCGCGGAATCGCCCGGGCTGGCACACCAAAAGCTCATCTCCCCGTGACCGGCCACCGAATCGCCCCAGGCCAGGGCACAGTGCCCCACCCGCCGGGCGACGGCGGAATCTCCCAAGGTCACTTGAAGCCGGACGCCGCTCACCTTACGCGGCTCCTTCCGCAGCAGCTCGAGCCGATTCACCTTCCCGACCGATTGGCCATCCAACTGGAACGGCAGAGTCGTCGCCAGCGGAATCGAGATCGGATCGGCGGAGCGGACGAGCTGGCGCACGCCATTGATACCATTGCGAGCCAATGAGATAAGAATCATCCCCCCGGCGAAGATCGCCAGGGCACGGAGCCCGATTCGAAGCCAGTATCGCTGCATGGGGCACCTCGGGGATCGCGGGAAACGGTACATCGCCTGTTTCAGTAAGAAACGAGCCGACGAGCCGCTTTGTTTCACTTCCGCCGACGTGCTTGATTTGATCCCGTGCCCCACACCGCCCCTCCCAGCATCGACCTGAACGCCGATCTCGGCGAAGGATTCGGGGTCTGGCCCGCCTCGGCCGATCGGGAGTTATTGTCGCTCGTGACGTCCGCCAGCATCGCCTGCGGCTTTCACGCCGGGGACCCCGTGCTCATGCGGAGCACCGTGGCGGAGGCAGCCCGCCTGGGCGTCGTCATCGGCGCACACCCCGGCTATCCGGATCTCCAGGGTTTCGGCCGGCGCGACCTCGCCGCCTCGCCCCGGGAAGTCGGCGCGTACGTGATCTACCAGGTCGGCGCGCTGGCTGCCTGCGCGGCCGCCGCCGGATCGCGGGTGCGCTACGTGAAGCCGCACGGCGCGCTCTATAATCGTGCGGCGCGCGATCTCGAGATCGCCCGAGCCATCGCCGAAGCGGTACGCCTGGTGGATCGCTCGCTCGCATTGCTGGGCTTGGCGGGCAGCGAGATGATACGCGCGGCGGAGGAGGCCGGGCTCGAAGCCGTGCCGGAAGCGTTCATCGATCGCGGCTATCTCTCGGACGGCTCGCTGGTACCGCGCGGCGCTCCGAACGCGCTGATCGAGGATCCCGCGGCCGCGGCGAATCGCGCGCTACAACTGGTGCGGGACCGGC
Organism: Gemmatimonadota bacterium; assembly: GCA_041491545.1. Classification (GTDB taxonomy): domain Bacteria; phylum Gemmatimonadota; class Gemmatimonadetes; order Gemmatimonadales; family GWC2-71-9; genus DASQPE01. The sequence goes on from JBGPVE010000003.1 coordinate 16,910, forward strand.
GGGTGCAGGCCGTCGACGGGACGGTGGTCCTCATCGCCGCGCGGTCGCTCTGCGTACACGGCGACGGCCCGAGTGCAGTGACTCTCCTTCGCGCGGTACGTGGGCGCCTCGAGGCCGAAGGGGTCACGCTCGCGCCATTCGCGCCGTGAGCGACCCGCCGCACTTTGCCCCGCTCGGCGATTCGGCGCTCACCATCCGGTTTGGCCGAGGCATCGATCCCCGCCTCAACGCACGGGTCACCGCGGCGGCGTACGGAATCCGGGAGCTCGCCCTCCCGGGCGTCCTCGACGTGGTGCCCGCCTACGACTCCTTAGCGGTCTTCTTCGATCCACTCGCGCTCGATCCACGGCTGCTCGAGGAGCGCCTGCGCGGCGCGATCGGGCAGGGAAACAGCGCGGCGCCCGGCGTCGGCACCGGCCGAACCCACCTCGTGCCGGTGCGCTACGATGGCCCGGACCTCGAGTGGGTCGCCGCGCAAGTCGGGCTCTCGCGGGACGAGGTCATTCGTCGCCATGCGGAGCCGACGTACCAGGTGTACTTCCTCGGGTTCGTGCCCGGCTTTGGCTATCTCGGTCCCCTCGATCCCAGTCTGGTCCTTCCCCGTCGCTCCGAGCCGCGCCGGCGGGTGCCTCCAGGCAGCGTCGCCATCGCGGGTGCGCAGACCGGCATCTACCCGCTCGAGACGCCGGGCGGATGGCATCTTCTCGGGCGGACCGATCTCGTGCTCTTCGACGCGCAACGCGAGCCACCCAGTCTTTTCGCGCCGGGCGACCACGTGCACTTCGTGCCGGTGGCGTCGTGATCACAGTCATCAAGGCCCCGCCGTTCGCCACGGTACAGGATCTGGGACGCAGCGGGCACAGGAGCGTGGCGGTTCCTCCGGCGGGCGCGCTCGATCGTCGCGCTATCCAGATCGGCAATCTGCTGGTCGGCAACGAGACCGGTGCCGCCGCGGTCGAATGGGCCATCGGCGCCGGAGAGATTCGCTTCGACTGCCGCACGACCGTGGCACTCACCGGCGCCTCCGCCGACGTCGAGCTGGCCGGCCGGGTGGCATTGCCCCATGCGGCGCTCAATGTGGTACCGGGAGACACGCTGCGCGTCAATCGATTGGTCCAGGGGAGTTGGCTCTACATCTGTGTCGCCGGCGGGATCGAGGTGCCGCCCGTGCTCGGGAGCCGATCGACCTATCTGCCGGGATCTTTCGGCGGCGTGGCCGGACGCACCCTTCGCGCGGGGGACCGGCTCCCGATCGGAACGCCCGCTCGCCCAAGACTCGCGGGCGCCGGTGAGAGTGAGCGCGCCGGCGAGATCACCGATTGGGGTACCCCGCATTCCGCGGCGCCTCTCGCAGTCCTGGCAGGCCCAGACCGCCGGTTTCTGCCGGACGCCGAGTGGGCACGGTTCCTCGATACCGAGTTTCGGGTCTCCAACGCCGTGAATCGATCGGGATACCGACTCCACGGACCGGCGTTTCACCCCGACGCGCCCGCCGATCTCCCTTCGGTGCCCACGTGCGCGGGCGCCATTCAGATTCCGGTCGATGGCAACCCGATCGTGCTCATGCCCGATGGACCGACGGTGGGTGGCTACCCGATCGTCGCGGTCATCATCTCGACTGAAATCGGCCGGCTGGCGCAGCGGCGCCCGGGAGAGGGAGTTCGCTTTCACCAGGTCGAGCTTGCCGCCGCGCGCGATGCATTGCGTCGAGACGCGGCCGCTCTCGAGCGGCTCGCGCGCGCCAGCTCATGATCAGCGCCCCCGCCCCGTGACTCCGATCACACCCGGCTTCGGTCAAAAACGATAGCTTCGATCGCCGCGAGTGGCGCAGCCGAGTCCATCGGCCGGCGCTCGGCTCGCCCCGCCGAAGGAGCATGGTATGTCGGTTCTGGCCTGGATCATTCTCGGTTTGATTGCGGGTTTCATCGGAAGTAAGATCGTCAACAAGACGGGTGAGGGGATCGTGCTGGACATCGTGCTCGGCATCATTGGCGCCGTCGTTGGCGGATGGCTGTTCAACCGCTTCGGCGAGCCGGGGGTGACCGGCCTGAATATCTGGAGCCTGCTGGTGGCCGTGATCGGGGCCATCGTCGTGCTGGTGATCTACCACGCTATCGTCGGAAGCTCGCGGCGACGGGTCTAAGGTCGGGGCACTCCGTTCGCCTCGAGAATGCGGACGGCCTCCTCGCCGGGGATTGTCTCGCGATCCAGCAGCGCCTGGGCGAGCGCGTCGAGTGCCGGCCGATGCGCCTCGACGAGGAAGCGGGCTTTGGCATAGAGCCCTTCGACGATCTCTCTTACGTCACGATCCATCGCGGCATGCGCTTCGGCGCTGGTCGGACCGTTGGCGTCCAGCGTAACCAGGCCGGTCGAATGCCCCATGCCGAGATTGTAGACCATATCCTTGGCGATGCGCGTCGTATGCTGTAGATCGCTGCGGGCGCCGCTCGTGATCAGGTCCGGCCCGAACACGATCTCTTCGGCGGCGCGGCCGGCGAGTCCCTTGAGAATCTGGCTCTCGAGGTAGCGCCGCGAGTGGAGATGTTGATCGCTCGAGGGTGAGAAGAAGGCGACGCCCATCGCTTGCCCGCGAGGCTGGATGGTGACCTTGTGCAGCCCGTCCTCGGGACAGGCGACCACACCCGCCAGCGCGTGTCCGGCCTCGTGCACGGCCACCACCAACCATTCGTTGTCCGACGCGTGGAATCCGGTGCGCTCCTTCCCCAGGAGCAGTCGATCGCGCGCCGTTTCGATGTCGGGCCACGCCACCGCATCAGCGCCGTGGCGCGCCGCCGCGATCGCCGCCTCGTTGACCAGGTTGGCCAGGTCGGCTCCGCTGGTCTGCGGCATGAGGCGGGCCAGCCGACCCAGATCCACGTCGCTCGCGACGGGAACGGCACGCTCGGTGACGTGGAGGCGAAGAATGGCCTCCCGCTCGTCGGCCGTCGGAAGACCGACCGCGACCGTGCGATCGAATCGGCCCGGCCGCCGCAGCGCGACGTCCAGATCATCGGGCCGGTTCGTCGCCCCGATGACCAGCACGCCTTCACGCTGAGAGAAGCCGTCCATTTCGACCAGCAGTTGGTTGAGTGTCCGGTCGTCCTCGTTGTGATTCTGATTGGAGCCACGTCGAGCGCCGATCGCGTCGATCTCATCGATGAAGATCACCCCTCCGCGCTTGCGGGCCCGCTTGAACAATCCCTTGATCCGGGCCACGCCCAGGCCGATGAGAAAGCCGGTGACTTCCGAGCCCGAGATGGCGAAGAACGGGACACCCGCCTCGCCCGCCACCGCCCGCGCCATGAGGGTCTTGCCGGTGCCGGGCGGACCGTACATCAGGACGCCCTTGGGCACCCGGGCCCCGACCTTATCGAACTTCTCCGCATGCTTCAGGAATTCGACGGTCTCCTTGAGCTCGGCGATCGTGCCCTCGTTGCCGGCGACGTTAGCGAAGGTCGTCGTCGAGATCGCCTCCTCGCCGAGGGGTCCGGCGCCGCCCTGATTGCCGGCCGAGCGATAGAGCAGGACACCGAGCGCGCCAAAGCCGGCGAGCACCACCAGCAGATTGAGCGCGGCCATCCGGTCGTGGCTCGTCCGCTCCGCAAAAGCGACGGTGACGCCGGCCCGGTCGGCTCGGCGCAGCAGGTCGTCGAACGCCGCCGAGGTGTAAACGGCCCGAAAGGCGCCGCCATGCCCACCCGGCGCGCGCCACCGACCGCGGACCTCGACGCCCGGGTCGATCTCGAGCGAGGCGACCCGGCCCAGGCCGAGATCGGCGACGAGGGCGGAGTAGCTGACGACCTGAGGGAGGGTGGTCTGTTGGGCGCGGCGAACGGCGATCCCGCCGACGGCGAGGAGCAGTGGGACGGCGAGGGCCGCCCAAGTGGCGCGGTGGGACAGGAATGCCCGCCAACGAGAGTCGGTGCCTTTAGGAGCCGGCATGAGCTGCTACCGTGTTTCTGTTGAGAAAAGCGCGAGGGGAAACCACCCGCGGACGTGGCGACCACGGAGAGCAACATGCGAGCCAACAAGATCAGCCGCATACCGCCATGGAAAAGGCAGTTCCGCTCTGTGACTTTGCCAAAAAGCTGACCTTCTGCACGGCCGCGCCATCCCAAGGGCACGAAGGTTGCCGAGAGACAGACCACCATGCACCCGTCGAAACCCGATTTTCCCGTGATCGATCTGCACAGCCACCTGGTTCCCGCCGTGGACGACGGCGCCGCCACCGTCGAAGAAGCCCTCGACTCGCTTCGCTCGCTCCACTCAGAGGGTGTCACCGCACTGGTCACCACCCCGCACCTCATGCTCCCACGGCTGGACACCGCCGCGGCCATCGACCGCGAGCTGGAGCGGCACCGCCGGGCGTTCGAGCGGTTGCTCACGGCGGCCGACCAGGAAGAGGGCCTGCCTGAGCTGGAGTTGGGTCAGGAGATCTGGGCTTCGGACGCGGCTATGATCGAACGGGTGCTCCGCCGAACGGACGTGGGCCTGGCCGAGACGCGGTATTTGCTGGTGGAGTTCGGCTTTGTCCTGCTGGGGACCCACACCGACGTGATCGAGGCGGTGCTGGCGGCCGGGCGGCAGATCGTCATCGCGCACGCCGAGCGGTATCAGTATCCGCTGGCCGTCGATCCGATCGAGACGGCGCACGCCTGGCGGGAGCTAGGCGCGCTGCTCCAGATCAACGCGGGGAGCCTCACCGGGCACTACCGCGAGTCCAATCCGCAGTCGCAGACGCTTGCCTGGCGCCTCATCGATGAGGGATTGGCGGATCTGATCGCGACCGACCACCACGGGTCGCGGCGGGTTGGCGTGTCGCCACTCGAGGCATGGCAGGCGCTCGAGGCGGCGGGACGAGCCGGCCAAGCGGAGATGCTGCTGCGTGAAATTCCGGAACGAATCTGGCGCGATGAGCCGGTGATAGCCGCCGGAGCGGCCACCCGCGCCGCGCTCAGTACCAGCCGATCGGCTTCTCGTCGAGATTGATGTAGACCTGCTTGGTCTCGAGGTACTCGTCGACTCCCCAGTGCCCCAACTCACGACCGAACCCGGAAGACTTGTAGCCGCCCCAGGGTGCTTCGACGAACGTCGGCTGCATGTGATTCACCCACACGATTCCAGCCTCCAACGCCTTCACCACCCGGAATGCCTTGAAGATGTCGCGGGTCCAGACGGCGGCCGCCAAGCCGTACGGCGTCGCGTTGGCGATCCGGATCGCGTCCGCCTCGTCCTTGAAGGGGATCACGCTCATCACCGGACCGAAGATCTCCTCCTGCGCGATGCGCGCGGAGTTGTCCACGTCGTAGAAAATCGTCGGCTCGACGTACCAGCCCTTGGCGTGCTCCTTCGGCACCCCGCCACCTAGCGCGACCTTCGCTTCCCGCCGGCCGATCTTCTGGTACTCGACGACCCGATCGCGCTGTGCCGCGCTCACCAGCGGCCCCATCTTGCTGGCGCGGTCGAGTCCGCTCCCGACTTTGATGGTCTTTGCCTTGGCGACCGCCGCGTCGAGAAACTTCTTGTAGATGTCCTTCTGCACCAGCACGCGGCTGCCGGCGGAGCACACCTCGCCTTGGTTGATGAAGACGCCGAAGAGCGCGCCATCCACGGCGTTCTCGAAGTCGGCGTCGCTGAAGAAGATGTTGGGCGATTTGCCCCCCAGCTCGAGTGAGACGCGCTTGAGCTGATCGGCGGCGCTCCGCATGATGAGCTTGCCCACCTCGGCGCTGCCGGTGAACGCGATCTTGCGTGCGTCGGGATGGGCGACCAGCGGAGCCCCAGCGCCGGGCCCGTCCCCGGTGACGACGTTCACCACGCCGGGCGGCAGTCCGACCGACTCGAAGTCCTCCGCCAGCTTGAGAATCGAGAGCGGGGTCTGCTCCGCCGGCTTCAGAACGACGGTGCAGCCGGCCGCGAGCGCGGGCGCGATCTTCCACGCCGCCATCATCAGCGGGTAGTTCCAGGGAATGATCTGACCGGCCACGCCCATCGGCTCCCGCATCGCGAACGCCACCGCGTCCGCCGGCACGGGCAATACCTCCCCATTGATCTTCGTGGCGAGGCCGCCGTAATACTCGAAACAGGTGGCGGTATCGTCCATGTCGAACTCGGACTCGGCGATCGGCTTGCCCGAGTTGAGGGTCTCGAGCTCCGCCAGCTCGGCGCGGCGGACGCGAATCCGTTCGGCGAGTCGAAAGAGCACCCGGCCTCGTTCCTGGGCCGTCACCGCCTTCCAGCCGCCGTAGAAGGCCCGCTTGGCAGCCTTCACGGCACGGTCGACGTCCTCCGATCCGGCGGCCGGGCAGGTCGCGATCACCCCCTCGGTCGCGGGGTCGTACACCTCGAAAGTCTTGCCGCTCTTTGCTTCTACGAACCTGCCGTCGATGTACATCCGGTAGGCGGTCACCGCGCGTCGCGCGGCGGGCCGCTTTGGGGCCTTCGCTGCAGTCGTCATCGTTCGATTCCTCTAGACCCGATCAATCCCCGTCAAGCGGCAGGCACGAGAAAGGGTACGGTCGTCTCCTGGGGCAGATCCCGCATCGACATGGTGTCGTCGCGGATATACCATGGCATCCCCGCCGAGCCCAGCCGGTCCAAGAACGGATCGGGGTCCAGCTGTTCCGGCGATATGACGCCGATGCCGGACCAGATGCCCTCAGCGATGAGCCCGGCCGCGATGACGGGCGGGATCCCCGTCTGATACGCGGTGGCCTGAACGCCAAGCTCGGCGTAGACCCGCTCGTGATCGCAGATGTTGTAGATGTAATACGCGCGTGGCTTCCCGTCCTTGAACCCGCGGGCCAGCGTGCCGACGCAGGTCTTCCCGCGGAGGCGGCCGGCAAGGTCGTTGGGCTCGGGCATCAGCGACACGACCACGTCCCGCGGTCGCACTTCCACGTCGCCGACTTCGACGAGATCCTTGCGGGAGAGGCCGAGGCGCCACATGACCCGCAGGGTTTCGACCGTGACGTCGTCCATGCAGAGCTTGAAGTCGACGGTCCGGGTCCGCGGGAAGAACCGCGGCAGGGTCTTCGACTCCTCGTGATCGACGTAGAAGCAGTTGAGCGTGCCCAGCTCGGGAAACACGAACGGCTCGAGTCCGCTGAGCGGCTCTTCCAAGTGGTAGCGACCGTCCCGCCAGGAGACGGCCTTGCAGAGACATTCATCGATGAAGACCCATGGGCTGAACGCGGCGATGAAGCCGTTGTGGCCCTGGCATACCGAATTGTCGCCGTCGCGGATGCGCAGCTCGGTCACCTCATCCAGGAGGTGCTTCGCCGCATACGCGGCATAGACGTTGGAGGTACCCGGGTCGGCTCCCATACCGAGGAGCGCGAGTCGGCCGGCCGCCTTGAACTCGGCGTCCAGCGCGAACTGATCTTCCAGCTTGGGGATTCCGTCGGCATCGGTGCCGCCGCTGGCCATGTCGATATAGTCGCACCCGGCGTCGAGACAGGCGCGCATGACGACCAGATTGGTGACGGGCAGTGCCGCGTTCAACAGAACGGTGGTACCGGTGTCGCGGAGGACGCGGGCGAGATCGGTACGGCTCGCCGCATCGAGGGTAACGGCCCGGACCCTTGGGTCATCAAGCCGGTCCGCGAGTAGGGCTGCGCGGGCGGACACCGCGTCGGCGACGACGAGTTGCTCGACGTTCGCCTCCTGCACGAATTTGAGAGCGGACACGGTCCCCACCGCGCCGGCCCCGAGGACCAGGACTTTCACAAACTCCTCTTTTCATTGTTGGCGCGGCACCGGTCCGGGAGACGAGCTCCCTCGCCCCCGCCGCAGATGGGGGCTCGCAGCTCAAGGAGAAAGTCAGCTGCGAGAGTGGACCCTCCGCTTGGTCGGAGGATGCAAACACGCCCTGCCGGGAGGCAGGCCGCATAGCCACTCTACCACCGACCCCCCACCCCTTGTCCAGCCCCCCCGAAAGCACCCAGAAGGGACAAAGTTGTGCCTGGCTCTCCGGCCGTTTGGTGCAACGTCTTGCAGGGAAGCGCCTTACAGAGGCCGGCTCCGCGGATCGGTGGCCGGCGGAGCGCGCTGCGGTTCGCGAGCAGGGGGGTGGGTTGTAACAGAAGCGGCTGCTCACCGACGCGCGCTCCGCCAGCCACCGATCCGCTGCGCCCGAAGGGCGGGCACGCCAATGCGGGCATTTTGATCGACCGGATTCGCTGCACGTACATGGACGGGGCGCATGGCGGGCGGTTGGGGGCGATGGCATCTTTGCTCATCCACGAGGATGCGATGCACGACTCCGACGACAAGCGATTGGGGATGGACCGCGCGATTCCACGTCGAGACTTTCTCAACGGCGTGGCGCTCGCCGTGGGGGGAGCACTGCTCTCGCACGGGACGTCGATGTCGCCCGGTGCGCTCCTCGCGCTTCAGGGCGACGACTTCGCGCCGGAGCGCGCGCGGGGTTATTACCCGCCGGCGCTCACGGGACTTCGCGGGAGCCACCCGGGGTCGTACGAGGTCGCGCACCGGCTGCGTGACGGCGGACTCGATGCGATGATGCGGAGCGCGCGTCCCAGCCGCGAAACGTACGATCTGATCGTCGTGGGCGGCGGCATCAGCGGCCTCGCCGCCGCGCACTTCTACCACCAGTCTGCGGGGCACGGCGCGCGGGTCCTCGTCCTCGACAATCACGACGATTTCGGCGGCCATGCCAAGCGGAACGAGTTCCGCTGCGACGGGCGGCTCCTGATCGGCTACGGGGGAACCCAATCGATCGACGCACCCTCGCGCTACAGCGCCGAGGCGCGCGGACTCCTGACGGAGTTGGGGATCGACGTGCGGAAGTTCCATCAGGCCTTCGATCAGACGTTCTACAGCTCCCGCCATCTCAAGCCCTCGGTGTTTCTCGGCCGCGAGACGTTCGGCGCCGATGGGCTGATCGTGGGTTTCGGCCGGCGGCAGGCCTCCGACGCGACTCGTGCCCAGTTGCTGAAGGGTGCTCCGCTCTCCGACGCGGCGCGGGCCGGCATCGAGCGCGTGTTGTCGGACAAGACCGACCACCTCCCCGGTCTCACATCCGACGCCAAGAAGGCTCGCCTCGCGCGCACGAGCTACCGCGACTATCTGCTGCAGGTGCTGCGGGTCCATCCGGACACGATCCCGTTCTTCCAGACATGGACCCACGATCTGTACGGCGTGGGCATCGACGCCGTGCCGGCGCTCGACTGCTGGGGTCTCGACTTTCCCGGATTCGAGGGGCTCAATCTGGCGCCGGGCGCAGCACCCGGCATCTCGCGCACCGCCGAGCCGCACGAGGAAGAGCCGTACATCTTCCACTTCCCCGACGGGAACGCGTCGGTCGCGCGGCTGCTGGTGCGGCGTCTCGTGCCCGGCGCGGCACCGGGTCACACGATGGAGGACATCGTGACGGCGCGGGTGGACTACGCCCGGCTCGACCTGCCGGGCTCATCGACCCGAATCCGGCTCAACAGCACGGCCATTCGGGTGCGGCACGTCGGCGACCCGTCCAATGCGCACGAGGTGGAGGTGACGTACGCACGCGGAGGGAGAGTGCGCACGGTGCGGGCGGGCGGGTGCGTGCTGGCCTGCTGGAACGGGATGATTCCCTACCTCTGCCCCGAGCTGCCGGCGCCGCAGAAAGAGGCGCTCGCATACGGGGTGAAGGTGCCGCTGGTCTACACCAACGTGGCGCTCCGCAACTGGCGTGCGTTCGCGAAGCTCGGCATATCCTCGATCACCGCGCCGGGGAGCTACTACTCAGCCGCGAGCCTCGATTTTCCGGTGAGTCTGGGCCAGTATCACTTCTCGCGCTCGCCGGACGAGCCGATCGTGCTGCACGTCCTGCGGACGCCGTGCAGCCCGGGGCTCCCCGCGCGGCAGCAACACCGGATCGGCCATGCGGAGCTGCTGACGACGTCGTTCCAGACCTTCGAGCGACACCTTCGGGACCAGCTCGGCCGGATGCTGGTGGGGGGCGGGTTCGATCCGGCGCGGGACATCGCCGGGATCACCGTGAACCGTTGGCCGCACGGCTACGCGTACGAGTACAACTCGCTGTGGGATCCGCTGTGGCCGGCGGATCAGCAGCCCTGCGTGATCGGCCGCAAGCCGTTCGGGCGGATCACGATCGCGAACTCCGACGCCGGCGCGTACGCCTACACCAACTGCGCCATCGACCAGGCGCATCGCGCGGTTGGCGAGGTCGTCGCGGCCGTTGGAGTCGCGCACCGAAGCTGATCAGGGCGGATCGTTCCAGTTCCGCGCCGGCCCGGGGCCCGAGATGTTCGGGTTGGTGTTCCGCTCGCTGAGCGGGTAGGTCAGTCGGCGCGGGATCACACCGCCGGGAGCGGGCTGCAGGTTGGGGATGTTGGTCCGCTTCCAGTCCTGCCATGTCTCGACGTTCTGAAAGAGCTGCACGTACTTCTCCGTCATGATCGCGACGAGCAGTGGATCGCTGGGTCCGGGCGTGCCGGGTGCCGGCACGGCCGTGCCGACGCCCGCCTCCGTCCAGACGGCCTGAAGCGCGCCGCGGGCCTGGTTGGACGCGTCCGTCGGATCGACCTGATACGAGGCCTCGGCCAGGTTGAGCTGGTTCTCCGCCCAGGTGACGAGCGGCTGAGCGAACGCGCCGTCCAGCCGGGTGGCGCTGAGCGTAGAGACGTCGCTCGGCGAGACCGACACGCCGGGAGCGGCCCCGGCGAACGTCGTGCCCGATGGATCGCTCCCGATCGGCGCGAAGTACAGCGGGAGCCGCGGATCCTGCGGCGTGCCGTTCAACGTATTCACCATGAACGCGCCGCCCACCACGAACCCCGGGAAGATGCCCTGGAAGACGCTCCAGAGATTGGAGGAGGTGGCGGCCTGGCCGCTCAATCCCAGCGCGTAGTCTTCTCCCAGTTGAATGCCGCTCAGCGCGGCGGTGACCGCCTTGGCGTATGCCGTCGGGTCGCGCCGAGCGGTGTGGACGTAGTAGCGCGCCTTGAGCGTGTTCGCGAGTCTGGTCCACTTGGCGGCGTCGCCGCCGTAGATCAGATCGTTGCCGCCGGGTCCCTTGTTGCGGGGGCCCGACGCCGCCAGGAACGTGATGGCGCTATCGAGCTTGGCTTGCAGCGCGGCATAGACGTTCTGCTGCGGGTCCGGCTTGGGCGCGGGCTTGGCCGAGTTCGCCGCCTCGGAGTACGGCACGTCGCCCCAGAGATCGGCGGCGGTGCCGACGGCGTATGTCTCGAGAACCGAGGCCGTGCCCCAAAACACCGAGTCGCCGGCCTCGAGCGCGCGCCTCTGAATGGTTCGGAGATCGAGCAGGCCCGCGCCACCGTAAAACGACGACCAGTTGACGTAGTAGTCGTCCTCGGCGACCGAGTAGGTGCCGAGGGAGAGATACTGCGATTGGCCGGCGCAGCCCTGCATCCAGATGCAGATGGTGCGCGCCAGCCGGCTCTCGAGCTGCGCGCCGATGTTGACCTGCGAGGCGGTGAAGAGCGCCTGGTTCGAGGCGGAGGTCGGGTTGTTCGGGTCGTCCTGCAGCTTCGGCCCGGTGAGGAAGTCGCTGCAGCCCGCCAGGCTGACCGCCAGGCCGGCCGCGAAGACCGCCGAGAGCGAAGTGCGCACGGGTGTCGTCCCAGTCATGGTCGGGGCTCCCTCAGCGGGTCAGTTGAACGGTGAACACGAACGACCGGGTCTGCGGATTGTTGAAGAAATCGATCCCGCGAGCACCCGTCTCCGCCCCGACCAGATTCGTCTCGGGGTCCGCGCCGGAGTAGTTGGTCCAGGTCGCCAGGTTGCGGCCGGCGGCGCGCAGCTCGACGCCGCTCAACCCGAGCGTCTTGCTGACGAAGCTTCCGTGCAGCGCGTAGCCCACAGAGATCTCCCGCAGCTTGACGAAACTTCCGCTCTCGTAGAACGGCTGCCCGATGGTGCTGCTGAAGGACCATCCGTAGTAGTTGGCGAAGAAATTCTGATCCAGCGTCGCGGCGGTGCCCGCGCCCGGGCCGGCGACGGCGCCCGGGAAGAAGCTGGTGCCGAAGACCACCGACTCGCCCCGCCGCGCGCTCTCCTGGGACGTGCCCACCGCATTGAGCGCGGCGCGGGTGCCGTTCCAGACGGCGCCGCCGTGGCGCACGTCGAGCAATCCGGAGAACGAGAAGTTGCCGATCCGGACACCGCTCCGAATGGACCCGGTCCAGCGCGGGTTCGGGTCCGCGATCACCCGCTGGGCGGGATCGAGCAACGGGAAACCCGGCCCCGCGCTCGGAATGCCGGCGCTGTTGGCGTAGTTGCCGTCGTCGATGAAGAGCGCGTTGCTCTGCTTCTGCGCCGCGCTGCAGTTGGCGTCGACGTTGTACGCGCTGCCGTCGTTGACGTTGGTCAGCACGACCCCGCGGCCGCAGCGTACGTAGTCGTAGTCGCGGAAGACGCCGATCTGCTCACCCACCTGGGCCACGACGGACGGACCGCCCTGGATGCCGGTGCCGTTCGCGCCACCGTAGCTCACGAAGTCGGCTCCGCGGAGATCCTGCACTCGATTCCGGTTCAAGCCGAAGACGAGACCGACATCCCAGGTGACGTTGCGCCGGGTGATCGGCCGGACGTTGAGTGAAAGCTCGACGCCGGAATTGCGGATCCGCGCCGCGTTGGCGCCCTCGACCGTGAAGCCGCTCGACGCCGCCACGGGAATCAGCAGGATCACATCCACCGACGTGCGCTTGTACCAGGTGAAGCTGAGGTCCGCCGCGTCCTTGAGGAAGCCGATGTCGACGCCGGCCTCCAGCTCGCGGGTGCGCTCGGGCTTGAGGTTCGTCGCGGGCTTGGTGTTGGGCGTGAAGAGACCGCCGAAACCGTTCTGACCGGAGAAGGTGCCGAAGGCGTCGAAGTCGTTGAAGATGCCCTGCTGGTAGATGGTGGCGCCGAGATACGGCGACGGCTCGGTGCCGACCTCGCCGTACGCCATGCGAGCCTTCCCGTAGGAGAGCAGCCCGCCCAGGTTGCCGATCGCCTTGGTGAACTGCCACGCGGCGCTCGCGCTGGGAAACCAGGCCCACTGGTTCTCGGTGGAGAAGGTCGAGTGCCCGTCGTAGCGGAGCCCGCCTTTCACGTAGAGCTGATCCCAGAGATCCGCGGTCGCCTGGCCGAAGAATCCCGCCGTGCGCACCTTGGTCTCGAAGTCCTGCGGCGGCGGCTGCGAGGCGGTGTTGGTGAGGCTGAACGGCTGGTCGGCGATCATGCCATTCCCGACTTGGCCCTGCTGCCGGAAGCTCCGCGTGTTCAGGTTCTGCCCGAGGGTAAAGGTGCCTTTGTACTTGGGACTCACCGTGTAGCTCGCGGTGGCGGTGAGGTTGTGGTCCCACTGCGTGTTGATCAGGGTCTGCTTGATCACCTGTCCCCGCGGATCGGGGGTGTTCGAGCTGGAGGGCGGCTGCCCCTGCAGCCGGCTGTCCTGGCCGTCGTCCACGCCGAGGGTATAGTTGACCGCGAGCCAGGAGCGGGGCGCCCAGTCGGCGGAGATGTTGCCGATCGTGCGGCCGACGGTCGAGGAGCTGACCGCGTTGAGCGCCGACCAGAGCGGGTTGTCGTACCCTCGGGTCGAGTCCTCGTTGGCGAACGACGGATTCGGAAAGCGGAACGAGCGCTGCACGTGATCCTCGGTGGAGGTCACGTAGGCGAGGTCGTTGAATTCGGGCGGTGTCCGCCAGCCGCCCCAGGTGATGCCGCTGAAGTTGAAGCCCTTCTGGATGGCGAACTGGCGCGAGTTGGTGTACATCACGTTGCCGCCGAGCTTCAGGTTGTCGAAGACCCGGTGGTCACCCTTGAGCCGGAACGACTTGCGACCGAAGTTGTCGTTGTCGCCCGGCACGGTGCCGTTCTGGTCGAGCAGCGCGCCGGACACGTAGAACGTCGTGCGGTCGTTGCCGCCCGAGATGGTCAGCGTGTGATCGAGGCCGACCCCGGTCTCGTACAGCTCGCGGGCGTGGTCGTACGTCGGCGTTCCCGCCGCGAGCGCCGGCCCCCAGCTATCCTCGGTGGCGTAGCAGTCCAGGGCCGGCGTGGCGGTGCTGGAGGACGCGGCGCAGGGGTCCGCCTGGGGAACGCCGAATTCGTCGGCGTCGCCCTGGCCGAACTTGCGCTGCAGCGACGGGAAGCGGTTGATGGTGGTGAACGAGAGCGAGCTGCGCAGCGAGTACTGGGTCTGGCCGCGGCCGCGCTTGGTGGTGATCAGCACCACGCCCTGCCCCGCCCTGGCGCCGTAGATCGCGCCGGCCGCGGCGCCCTTCAGGATCTCGATCGACTCGATGTCGGCGGGGTTGATGTCGGCCGCCCGGTTGGGGGACGACACGCCGCCCTGCGGGCCGCCGGTCTGGGGGTCGAGCGACGCCGTGGTGGCGGTGGAGTTGTCGATCGGCATGCCGTCCACCACGAAGAGCGGCTGGCCCTCGCCCCCCAGCGTGTTGGTGCCGCGGATCCGGATCGCGGCTGACGCCCCCGGATCGCCCGAAGCGGAGACGACCTCGACATTCGGCGCCTTGGCGGCGATGGCGTTCACCACGCTCGCCTCGTTGGCGCGGGAGATGGCGGTCGAATCGACGTTGTTGCGCACGCTGCCGATCTTCTCGACCTCGGAGGAGGTGCCGGCGCCGGTCACCACCAGCTCGCCGAGCTGGAGCGGATTCGACGCCAGCACGAAGTCGTGGGTCTGCTCGGCCGCGATGAGGGTCAGCTCGACCGACTCGGGCTTGTAGCCGATGGCGCGGGCGGTCACCGTGACCGGCTGCCCGGTGATCCTGCCGGCGGGCAGCGCGACGGTGTAGCTGCCGTCGGTGCGGGTCACGCCGCCGACGCCGAGCGACGGGATGGCCACGCTGGCGCCGGCGAGGGGATTGCCGTCCTCGTTGGTCACTCGGCCGATGAGCGCGCCCGGCACCTGCGCGCGGAGGGTGGCCGCCGGGACCGCGGCGAGCGCGAGCACGGCAATCCCGGCGGCGAACAATGTCGCACAACGCTTGGAATTCACGGCTCTTCCTTGGCCAAAGAAGACAGCAACGGCGAGACGCATCGCATCGGAGGAAACGATTGTGTCGCTTGGAAGAACTTGGGGGTTTCGGCGAAGGTACGGGCCGTTCGGAGGGCTGTCAATAACGCTCGCGGCGCGCGTGCGACGGGTTACAATCCAAGCACCATCCGCCCACGGCCTTTACGCGGCATGAGCGGCATTCATTCCGTGGAGTTTCGTATGGGACGCACGATCAAGCTGGTCACGCCGATTCCCGGACCGGAGAGCCAGGCGCTCCTGGCGCGGCGCGCGGCGGCAGTGCCCAGGGGGGTGCCGGCGGTGACGCCGATCGCGGTAGTGCACGCGGAGAACGCGGTGCTCACCGACGCGGACGGCAACCGGCTGATCGATTTCGGCGGCGGCATCGGCGTGGTCAACGTGGGGCATCGGCATCCGGCGGTGGTGGAGGCGATTCGGGCGCAGCTCGACCGGTTCATCCACGTCTGCTTTCCGGTGTCGAGCTACGAGCCGTACGTCGCGCTGGCCGAGCGGATGAACGCGGTGACGCCGGGCGCGCACGCCAAGCGGACCTTCTTCGTGAACAGCGGGGCGGAGGCGGTGGAGA
>JBGPVE010000004.1:0-27855 GCA_041491545.1 Gemmatimonadota bacterium
CGCGCGGCCGCTCGGCGCCGATTTTGTCTCGGCATTTGTGGGTGTGCGTCTCCCCCTGTGGGCCGGCCGGAAACAGCACCGACTCGTAGAGGCGACCCGCATCGAGGCGGAGGCCGCTCGGGCCGCACTGGCCGATGAGACCGCGACGTTACAGGCCGAGTTGGAGCGTACCGAAGCGGATGCCGAGGCTGGGCGTGTGCGGCTCGCGTTGTTGGTGGACCAGGTCGTTCCCGCCGCCCAGGCGACCGTAGACGCTGCGCTCCGCGGCTACCGCGTGGGCCAAGTGGACTTCCTGAACGTGCTCGCTGTCGAGGACGCGCTCTACCGGGCGCAACTCGACGCGGCGGCCGTCGCCGCCGAACACCTCACCCATCTCGTCATGCTGGACCAGCTCCTGGCCCAGGAGACCGACCGATGATGTTCTCCAGTCGACCCTGTCACCGCGGGCTGTCGGCGCTGGCGCTCACGCTGGCGTTTCCACTCGCCGTCACCGCGTGCGGCAAGAAGCCGGCGGCTTCGCCGGGCACGCCCGGGATGAAGGGCATGGGAAACGTGCCCGCGGGCGCCGACTCGGCCGCCGTACCCATAGACCGCGCTGCCGCCGCCCGGCTGGGCATCACGTTCGCCCGTGCCTCCGAGCGCCCCCTAGGACGAGAGATCCGGCTCGCGGGGACCCTGGCGTACGCAGAACCGCGGCGCGCCTACGTTAACGCGCGCGTGAACGGGTGGGTCGAGCGTCTCGATGCGGATTACCTCGGGAAGCCGGTGGCGAAGGGCGACGCGCTGCTGGCGCTGTACTCGCCCGACCTCGTGAGCGCGCAGGAGGAGTACCTCTCGGCCAAGCGGCTGGGGGATTCCTCCCTCATCGCCGCCGCGCAGCGACGGCTTCGGCTGTGGGATATCCCCGAGGATCAAATCGCCTTGCTGGATCGCACCGACAGTGCGCAACGCACCTTGGTGCTCCGCGCGCCCCGCAGCGGGGAGATCGCCGAGAAGATGGTGACCGACGGTCAGGCGGTCCATGCCGGCGACAACCTCTTTCTCATCGCCGATCGGAGTCGGCTGTGGGTGGATCTCGCCGTCTTCGAGATGGACGCACGCGCCGTCACGGTCGGCTCGTCAGTCGGACTCACGGTCAACATACGGCCCGGGCACACCTATCGGGGAAAGGTCACGTTCATCCAGCCCAGGGTGGACGAGAAGACCCGGACCCTCACCGTGCGGGTCGAGGTCGCGAACGATGACGGCGCGCTTCGGCCCGGCATGTACGCCACGGGCACCGTCACGCCGGCCGCTCGAGCGGTGCTCGCCGTGCCGGCCGGGGCCGTCCTGCCGACCGGGACGCGCATGATCGTGTTCGTGAACCGTGGGGATGGGCAGTTCGTGCCTCGCGACGTCACCGTCGGTGCCCAGAGCGACTCGCTCATCGAGATCAGGCACGGACTGAAGTCTGGCGACGAGGTCGTGGCGACCGCGACCTACCTGCTTGACTCGGAATCGAACCTCGCCGCGGCCATGCAGGGGCTCATGCTGCAGATGGGGATGGGACTCAACATGGGCGGGATGCAGACGCCGGCGTCCGGTCAAGCCGGCCAGGGCGCCAAGAAAGTAGGTGACACGGACACGAAGGACATGAAGGTGGGAGGCGACCGCAAGTGATCGCCCGACTCATTCAGTGGTCCCTCTCCCGGCGGGGGCTCGTCGCCGCGTTCGCGCTGGCGCTGTTGATCGCCGGTGCACGGTACGTGCGCTCGATGCCGGTGGATGCGATCCCCGATCTCTCCGACGTCCAGGTCATCGTCTACACCGACTACCCGGGGCAGGCACCCCAGGTGGTCGAGAGCCAAGTCACCTATCCGCTGGTGACCTCGCTGCTCGGCGTGCCCAACGTCAAGGTGGTGCGCGGCCAGTCGATGTTCAGCACCAGCTTCGTGTACGTGATCTTCAAAGATCGGACCGACCTGTACTGGGCCCGCTCGCGCGTGCTCGAACGCTTGAACGCGGTGCAATCCAAGCTCCCCGCCAATGCCAAGACCGAGCTCGGCCCCGACGCGACCGGTGTGGGCTGGGTGTACCAGTACGCCATCCAGGGCGCGGGCTATTCACAAGCCCAGCTCCGCTCGATCCAGGACTTCCAGGTCCGGTATGCGCTGCAGGGCCTACCGGGCGTCGCTGAAGTGGCGAGCATCGGCGGCGTCGTCAAGCAGTATCAGGTGCTGCTCGACCCGGTGAAGCTGCAAGCCTACGGGATCACGGCGCCGCAGGTGACGGAGGCGGTGCGCGGGGCGAATCAGGACGTGGGGGCCCGCACCGTCGAGGTAGCGGGGAGCGACTATGCGATCCGTGGGCTCGGCTACTTCCGCGGCATGGACGACATCGCGAACGTCGCCGTGGGGTCGGGCCCCGGGGGCCGCCCGCTCCGGGTCGGCGACGTGGCCCAGGTCACGCTCGGGAGCGATCTCCGGCTCGGGATCGCGGAGTTGAACGGGCAGGGGGAAGCCGTCGGTGGGGTCGTGGTGATGCGCGTCGGGGCGAATGCCCTCGACGTGACGGAGCGGATCAAGGCGAAGCTCACCGAGATCGCCCCTTCGCTCCCGTCCGGCGTGCACGTTGTGACGACATACGATCGCTCCGACCTGATTCACCGCTCGATCACGACGCTCTACCGCACGCTGATCGAGGAGTCGATCATCGTGGCCCTGGTCTGCGTGCTCTTCCTGTTCCACGCCCGGAGCGCGCTCGTAGCCATCGCCACGCTGCCCCTCGGCATCCTCGTGTCGCTGGCGGTGATCCGGTGGCTCGGCATCAATGCGAACATCATGAGCCTGGGCGGCATCGCGATTGCGATCGGCGCCATGATCGACGCCGCCATCGTCATGATCGAGAACCTCCACAAGCACATCGAGCACGAGCCCGATCGGCCGCACTGGGAGCAGGTGCTCGCTGCCGCACAAGAGGTAGGGCCGGCGCTCTTCATGTCGCTCCTGATCATCACCCTGTCGTTCCTCCCCGTGTTCACGCTCGAAGCCCAAGAGGGACGCTTGTTCCGCCCGCTCGCGCTCACGAAAACCTTCGCGATGGGTGCGGCGGCGCTCCTCTCCGTCACCGTCGTTCCGGTGCTGATGGGCTACCTCGTACGCGGTAAGGTCCGCCCCGAGGCGGCGAACCCGATCAATCGGTGGGCCAGTGCGCTCTACCGCCCGGTGCTCCGCTGGTCGCTCCGTGCCCGGGGATTCGTACTGGGTGCGGTCGTGGTGCTGCTCGCCCTCACGCTGCTTCCGCTGGCCAGCCTCGGCAGCGAGTTCATGCCGCCCCTCCGGGAAGGCTCGCTCATGTACATGCCAAATACGCTGCCGAGCGTGTCGCTCACCCAGGAGCGTCGGCTCCTGCATGTCGAGGACAGCATCTTGATGACGTTCCCCGAGGTCGCGTCGGTCTGGGGCAAGGCGGGGCGGGCGAACACGGCGACCGACTGGGCGCCGATCTCGATGGTCGAGACAACCGTCAACCTCAAGCCTCCTGCCGAATGGCGGCCCGGCATGACGCAGGAGCAGCTCGTCGGGGAGATGGATCGGGCGCTCCGGATCACCGGCGCGGTGAACAGCTGGACCATGCCGATCAAGAACCGCACCGACATGCTCTCGACCGGCATCCGCACCACGCTCGGGGTCAAGATCTACGGGCCGGATCTGGAGGTGATCCAGCGCATCGGCCACGACATCGAGCAGGCGCTGGCGGGGCTCCCGGGCACGGCCAGCA
Organism: Gemmatimonadota bacterium; assembly: GCA_041491545.1. Taxonomy (GTDB): domain Bacteria; phylum Gemmatimonadota; class Gemmatimonadetes; order Gemmatimonadales; family GWC2-71-9; genus DASQPE01. The sequence continues at coordinate 3,760 of JBGPVE010000004.1, forward strand.
TTTACGCCGAGCGGTCGTTCGGCGGCCGATATCTCGACATCCGCCCCAACGCGGAGGCCCTCGCTCGCTATGGGCTCACGACGGGGGACGTGCAGCAGGTGCTCGCGACGGCGCTCGGCGGCGAGCAGGTGACGACCACGGTGGAGGGTCGGGAGCGGTATCCGGTCCAGGTTCGCTATGCCCGGGACTTCCGCGGCACACCCGAGGCGATCGGGCGCATCCTGGTCGGCGGCGCGAATGGCGTGCAGGTGCCGTTGGCCCAAGTCGCCGAGATCGGTTTCGCCCCTGGGGCGCCGATGGTCCGGAGTGAGAACGGCTACCTCAATGACATCGTGTCGATTGACGTGCGCGGGCGCGATGTCGGGGGCTATGTCGCCGATGCAAAGGGGGTGGTCGCGGCGCAGGTCCAGATCCCAGCGGGCTATCGGCTCGAATGGAGCGGGCAGTACGAGGCGATCCAGCGGGTGAAGGCCCGGCTCGAGGTCGTCGTCCCGCTCACGCTCGCCGTGATCGCGCTCCTGCTCTATCTCACCTTTGGGACGCTCACGCAGGCCGCCATCGTGATGCTCTCGCTGCCCTTCGCGCTGATCGGTGGTGTCTGGGCCATGTGGCTCCTCCATTTCAATCTCTCGATCGCGGTCGCCGTGGGCTTCATCGCGCTCGCCGGTGTGGCGGCGGAGACCGGCGTGGTGATGCTGCTCTACCTCGATCATGCGTGGGACGACATCACGCGCGACGGGCGCCGGCCCACACGCGCAGAGTTGGTCGGCGCGATCGAGCACGGGGCGGTCAATCGCCTGCGGCCCAAGCTCATGACGGTCGCCGCCATCATGCTCGGTCTGCTGCCTGCGCTGTGGAGCCATGGGACCGGGGCGGAGGTGATGCAGCGGATCGCGGCCCCAATGGTGGGCGGGATGATCAGCTCCACGGTGCTGACGCTGGTGGTGATCCCGGTGCTCTACTTCCTGTGGCGGCGCCGGGGCCTCGGGGGCTCGGCGGACGAAGCCCTGTGGGGCCCGCCGACGCTGGACAGGCGCAGTATCGCCGAGAGCCTGTCGTCATCGGCCTGATTCGGTTCGGTCAGTGCGAAGGATCGATGGACAACCTGGATTTGGGGGATATGATGATCACGTCACGATGGCTGCTCATGGTCGGGCTGCGCTGAGTCTCAGCATCGTCGGGAAGAGCGCAAGGCCTCTTCTCAAGGAGGGGCGGTGGCAGCACGAATCGGACGGCAGTGGCAGCCATGGCTTGCGCTGGGGGGCTTCGCCCTGCTCGACAACTTCGCCTGGGAGATGCTCCAGGCACCCTTCTACCGCGGCATGCCACAAGCGGCGCATTGGGCCACCGTCCTCGAGTGCGGTCAGGCCACGCTTGGTGACGCGGTCATCACGTTAGCGGCGTATGCGGTCGCCGCCCCATGGGGCGGGGGGCGCGGGTGGATCGGGAACCCACGCGGGAAATCCTTCGCTGTTTATCTAGCGACCGGGCTCGCGACGACGATTGCCCTCGAGATCTGGAACGTCTATGGCCGAGGTCGATGGGCATACGCTGTGAGCATGCCGCTCGTGCTTGGCATCGGACTCGCCCCGCTCCTGCAGTGGGTGCTGCTTCCGCCGCTGACGCTGTGGCTGGCGCGCCGGCATCTTGGGGCCTGACGACCGGCAAGGGGATCACGGGCGGTGCGGGACGGGAATGACGGGCCGAACCAGTTCCTTGACGGAACAGGAGAGAGTTGGATGGCGAACCAGACGCACGATCACGGGCACGATCACGACGAGCACCGGGCGATGCACGACCACGCGTCCGCGATGACCGACCCCGCCATGGCCAAAGAGATGGAAGCCGACATGCGGCGCCGCTTTGGGGTGGCGCTGGCATTCACGATCCCGGTGGTCGTGATCGCGGGTCACGTTCCCGGCCTGCCGATGCTCGTCCACCCACCGCTGGCAAACTGGCTCGGGCTCGTCCTGTCCACGCCGGTCGTCTGGTGGTCGGGTTGGGTCTTCATCGCCGGCAGCTACCACGCGCTCCGGACGGGGAAGCTCGACATGTCGGTCCTGATCGCGACCGGTGTCTTGGCCGCGTACCTGAGCAGCGTCTACCTCACCGTGATCGGCCAGCCGACCGCCTACTACGAGGCGGCAGCGATGCTGGTCACCTTCGTACTCTTCGGCCACTGGATGGAGATGCGCTCGCGCCGGGGGACCTCGGACGCGCTACGCGCCCTGTTCGCGCTCGCGCCGCCGATGGCGCGGGTGGTCCGGAACGGGCGCGAGATCGAGGTCCCGACCGCCGAGGTGGTTGTCGGCGACGAGCTCCGCCTCCGACCCGGAGACAAGATCCCGGTCGACGGCGAGGTCCTTGTGGGCGAGACCGATGTGGACGAGTCGCTGATCACCGGCGAGAGCCGCGCGGTGAAAAAGCGCTCGGGCGATGGCCTGGTCGGTGGGTCGATCAACGTGAGCGGCGGGGTGTCCATGCGGGCGACCAGAGTCGGTCGCGATACGGTGCTCGCCCAAATCGCGGCGCTGGTCGAAAAGGCGCAGAACTCCAAGGCGCCGGGGCAGCGTCTGGCGGATCGAGCCGCCGCCGTCCTGGTCGTCGTGGCGGTCGGATCGGGTATTGCCACGTTCATCGGATGGAAGGTCATCGCCGGCGAGCCGTTCCTGACCGCGCTCACCTTCGCGATCTCGGCCGTGGTGATCGCTTGTCCCGATGCGCTCGGCCTCGCCACGCCGACGGCAGTTGCGGTCGGCACCGGTCTCGGCGCTCGTCACAACATTCTGATCATGGACGCGGCGACGCTCGAGGGCGTGAGCCGGATCCAGACCATCGTCCTGGACAAGACGGGCACGCTCACCGCGGGAACGCCCAGTGTGACCGACATCCGACCGGTTACGGGGGTGGCGGAGGAGGAACTACTCGGGCGCGCCGCCGCGGTGGCCACGCACTCGACTCATCCACTGTCGCTTGCCATTGTCCGGGCCGCGCAGGACCGTGGGTTGCACGACCTGGCACCGGCGAGCGAGGTCACGAACGTGCCGGGTCAAGGCATTCGCGCGCTCGTCGAAGGCGTGGTCGTACTGACGGGGAATGCGGCGCTGCTGCGGGAGTCGGGGGTGAGTCTGGACGGCGTCCAGGCCGTTGGCGCCGAGCTCGCCGGACAAGGCCGCTCACTCACCTATGTGGCGGCGGGAGGGAAGCCGCTCGGGGTCTTGGGGATCACTGATGCGGTGCGCCCAACCTCCGCCCGGGCCATCCGGGAGCTCAAGGCGATGGGCATCATCCCAGTACTGCTGAGCGGCGACCTGGAGGCCACCGCTCGCCGCGTCGGCAATGAGGTAGGAATCGACGAGATCTTCGCGGAGGTGCGGCCGGAGCAGAAGGCCGATTACGTGCGGCGGCTGCAGCAGCAGGGCAAGGTGACCGCGATGGTCGGGGATGGGGTGAACGATGCGCCGGCCCTGGCGCAGGCAGACATCGGGATCGCGATCGGGGCCGGGACCGACGTGGCCATCCAGGCGGCGCAGGTGGTCCTGATGAAGTCGGATCCGGAAGACATCGTCCGCGCGGTGCGACTCAGCAAGGCAACGGTGCGGAAGATGAAGCAGAATCTGGCCTGGGCAAGCGTCTACAACGTGCTGGCCATCCCGATCGCCGCGGGCGTGTTCTATCGGTCGCTCGGGTGGTCTCTCCGCCCGGAGATTTCCGCCCTCCTCATGTCCGCGTCATCCATCATCGTGGCGGTGAATGCCGTCTCGCTACGGCGGGCCCGGATCTGACAGGCGTCCTCCGAGTGCCGTAAAACCATCGCCGTCCGACACGCAGACGGCTCGGGACCGCCAGGTGAAGTCAGCCCGTGCTCAGGCGCAGTGATCGCCACAGGCATCCCGTCCCTTGAGTCCCTCTACACCCTCCCGAGCGATGATCGGCACCATGACGAGCGCCGCGACGGGATCGGCCCACCACCAGCCGGCGGCGGCGTTGAGCACGAGGCCGCCGAGCAGGATGGCGGACAGATAGGCACACAGCGTCGTCTGTTGGGCATCGGCCCGCAGTGCGGCGCTCCCCATCGCGTTGGCCACCTGCCGCTTCGCCCGCGCCAGCACGGGCATCACGACAAGCGAGGCGGCCGCCAGCACGATCCCAACCGTGCTCTCATCGGGGGCCTCCCGCGTCAGCAATGACTTCGCCGCCTCAGCTGTGACGTAGGCGGCCAGGACAAGGAATGAGACACCAATCAATCGAAGGCTGACGCGCTCCGCCCGTTCGCGGCGGCCAGCATCGAGATCGGCTCGCAACCGCCAGATCGCCGCCAGGCTGGCGGCCAGCTCAATCAGGCTGTCAGCACCGAACCCGACCAGCGCGATGCTTCCCGCGGTTATGCCCGCGGCGATCGCGATGATCCCCTCCAAGCTGTTGTACCCAAGCGTGGCGTAGCTGAGGTAAAGGCCGCGACGGACCAACTGGGGGCCGGCGAGGATCATGGTAGAATGTGGTTGAACGTCGCGCTCATGGCGGCGGGTGGTGCCCCGCATGGCCGGAGTCGGCAGCGCTCGAGTCCGGCGCAGGCGTCGGCTGTCGATTCCCAGCTTTAGGCTGCTCGCCCATCATGTCCTCCATCATCCCGTGCCGCGACTCCATCATCAGTCGCATGTGGTGCTGCATCGCCCGACGCTGTGCGACCAACTCGTTAATGACGTCGGCCATGGCCGTGACCTTCTTGCTGCCGGTCGCCTTGTTCATACGACCCACCAGCGTGTCAAGGCGCACGTTCATTGAATCCATCATCCGCATCTGTTGTTGTGCCATAGCCGTGTCACCCATCATCCCGCGGCGGTTGCCATGCGGTTGTGGTGGCCCGGGCTGCTGCGCGGCCAGCAGGCGTGCGCTGAGTGCCAGCGCAGTCACTACGACCGCAATCCGAACTCTGTTCATTACTCCCTCCGCTATTCCGAAGTTGCGAGAATCCAGGACGCCGGACGCGAACCCGCACCCAGGCATCGGTTCGGTCGCGCGAGAATCAATGCGGTGCTTCGCGTAACATACCCGAACAGGAGCGCGAATCCCGCTCGCCAGCCACGGGCTGTATCACGTCTCCGTGCCGCGCGCGCCGTCCGGTTGTGACCCGCGTTCAGAACCACTGCCGGAGCCACCGCCACTCGAAAAGGATCTTCGCCCAGTGCCAGCGCCGGCCCGGCTGTTTGAGCGCCACCTGCGGCGTCGGCTCGGCGTAGAAGTTCCCGGCGCCGAAGCCGGCGCGTCCATCCCCGGTTTCGAGGAAGCACTCGCCCTGGCCGTCGAACGCCCGGGGCTTTCCCCGGCCGGTCCAGCTACGTACAAGGTTGCCGGCCACGACCTGCGCCTGCCGGTGCGCGAACACACCGGCCTTGGGCAACGGCTTGCCCATCTTGAGGGGCACGATCGTGGCGTCCCCGATGGCGAATACCCCCGAGAAGCGAGTCTCGAACGTGCCCCGATCCACGGCCACCCAGCCACTTTCGCCGACCAGGGCGGACTGCCTGATCACCGCGGGTGCGCGGTGGGGCGGGACGTACACCAGCAGGTCGTACGTCGCCTCGGCACCATTGGCGAAGCCGAGCTTCCGGGCGTCCGGCTCGACCTTGGTCACCTGATGCTCCGGATGGTAGCGGATGCCCTTGCTTTCGACGATCTGGCGCACCCCAGCGGACACGGCGGGACCCGCCACCCCCATCGGACCGGGTTCGGCCGCGTACAGATCTATCTCGACCTGAGCCCGAACGCCTCGCTTCCGGAGATACGACTCGATCAGCATCGCCGCCTCGTACGGCGCAGCCGGGCACTTGTACGCCGGGGCTGCGGTCAGCACCAGAACTCGCCCGGCACGAAGACGACCGAGTGCATCACGGATGGCCTGGGCTCCGTTGAGTGAATACAGATTGTATCCACCCTCCGAGAGCCCTGGAATTATCTCGGGCGCAAGCTCCGCACCCAGCGATACGATGATGGCGTCCCCACTCAGCTCGCGTCCGCCCGCCCGTATCGTCCGCCGCTCCGGATCAATCCCCTCGATCTCTGCCTGCACGACCTCGATGCCCTTCCGCTTGAGGCGCCCCAGGGGGCGCTGGATCTCACTCGCGTCCCGCTGCCCAACGGCGAGCCAGAGCAACGACGGCTGGAACACGTGCTGGCGCTCCCGTTCCACCAGGACGACGCGGTCAGTGTTGGAGAGTGAGGCGCGCAGCCGATGGGCTGCTACGACACCCCCAACCCCGCCACCCAGAATGAGTACGGTCTTTCCGCTCATCGGCCTGCTCCTCTTAGAAGACGAGGACGCGCTCCGCCCAGAGCGTCCAGTCGGTCAGTTCCTCGAGCGAGCTGCGCCGGGTATCCTCGACCAACTCCGCATCCTGGAGTCCTCGTGCGTCCATGCAGCTGCCGCAGACGCCGATCTGTCCCCGATGCTGCGCGATCACCCGGAGCATGCGGCTGAGGTTGTAGAAGCCCCGCGGCACGGTCTGACCCGCCTTGGCACACACAGTGGCATCGCCCATCAGGAAGACTCGCACCTCGTGGCCCTCGCGCTTGGCCACGGCTCCGGCCAGCCGGAGCGCGTTGTAACAGCGTTCGGTTCCGTACGGGGGATCGTTGAGGATGAACAACACCTTCATCGCGCGCCTCCACGAGCGCGTTGCGCTCGGCGTACCGCGGCGGCCGCATCGGCTGCCACAGGGAGCCCTCGGGCACGCCAGTCCACCACCCCGGCCTCCAGGCGAACCGCCCGGAATCCTCGCGCCCGCAACCGCCTCACCGCCTCGACCGCCAAGACGCAGTAGGGACCCCGACAGTACGCCACGATCTCCCGGTCCTTCGGCAGCTCCATTAGCCGCCCCTCGAGCTGCGCGAGCGGGAAAGAAATAGCCCCTGCGATGTGGCCCGCCCGGTACTCCTCTTCCGGCCTGACATCGATGACCGTCGCCTCACCTCGGGCGACCTTTGCCACCAACGCCTCCTGATCTACCGGCTCGAGGAGGCCCCGGGCTACGAGAAAGTCACGCGTGATCCGCTCGATGTCGCCCACCCGGGACTCGGCCAACACGCGGAGTGAGCGATAGAAGTCGGCCACCTGCTCGTCCGGGAGCCGATACGTGACGTAGAGCCCTCGCTTCTCGGCCTGGACAAGTCGAACCTGTCGAAGAACCTGGAGGTGCTGTGACGTATTGGCCACGGTCTGGCCGGTCTCCCGGGCCAGACGCTGCACCGTCCGAGGACTCTGCGCGAGGAGATCGAGCAGCTCCAAGCGCCGCGGGCTCGCCAGGGCCTTGCTGATCCGAGCGAGTTGATCGTAGATGGCTTCCTTGAAGCGGCGGGCCGGGCTGGCCATAAGTATTCAAGTATCTCCTTGATTACTAAGGTAGCCCGCTACATCATCCAAGGTCAACGCGAGCGTCGTTGCACCGCGAGAGCGGCCCGAGCGCCGGGCTGACCTCCACGGCTTCGCGATCATGCGTCGGGTCGGTACCATCCTAATGATGAGGCCCTCGCGATGAAGGCAAGGAAACCCGGGGTTCTGCAGGCCTTGCTGGCTGCGATTCTGTTCGGGGCCAGCACGCCGCTCGCCAAAGGCTTACTGGCAGACGTGTCGCCTCAGGTGCTGGCCGGGCTGCTTTACCTCGGCTCCGGCCTCGGCCTAGGTACCCTTTGGCTGCTCCGACGTCGCGCAGGAACAACCACTGAAGCAGCGCTCACTCGACACGAGGTGCCCTGGCTGCTTGGTGCAATCGCCTTTGGTGGTTTTCTTGGTCCGCTGCTGCTGTTGATAGGACTCTCCCGCACCCCCGCCTCCGCCGCCTCACTTCTCCTCAACCTAGAAGGCGTGCTCACGGCGCTCCTCGCTTGGTTCGCCTTCCGGGAGAACGTGGACCGACGAATCGCGCTGGGCATGGTGGCGATTGTCGCCGGCGGAGCGCTGCTCGCGTGGCGGGGGCGGGTCGACTGGGGCGGGCTGACGGGCCCCTTGGCCATCGCAGGGGCCTGCCTCTGCTGGGCAATTGACAACAATCTCACCCAGAAAGTTTCCGCCAGCGACCCGCTCCAAATCGCGGCGCTCAAGGGCGGCCTGGCAGGTACGGTCAATCTGGCGATCGGGCTATTGCTCGCTGGCACTTTCCCGACACTGCCACGGATCAGCGGTGCCCTTGTGCTTGGTTTCTTCGGCTACGGGCTCAGCCTCGTGCTCTTCGTCCTCGCACTCCGAAGTCTGGGGACGGCCCGCACCGGTGCCTACTTCTCCACTGCGCCCTTCGTTGGCGCGATCCTGTCGGTCCTACTTTGGCATGAGCCCCTCACTGTGACCTTGATAGGGGCGGGCGGGCTCATGGGGCTCGGCGTTTGGCTCCACATCACGGAGCGCCACCTTCATGAACACTCCCACGCGCCACTATCACACAGCCACCGCCATACGCATGACGAGCATCATCGACATGGCCATAGCCCGGACGATCTCCCGGGGGAGCCCCACACTCATGCACATACCCACGAACTGCTGATCCACGCCCATCCCCACTACCCCGACACCCATCATCGCCATAGCCACGACTGAGCGCAGTCATCCGCCACAGACCCGTCACCACTATGCAGGCGCTTCCTAATGAGGGGCGGACCGAGCCCCACTTGGCTGATCTATCATGTCGGGGGGAGACGCGATCACCGGAGGCGTGGGCCGGCATTGTTGACCTCACACATCGGGGTGCCAAATTGGGCGCCAAATCATCTATGTAAAGTCCGACATCGGGGCAGGTAAGAAACGGTTGGGTAGCGCCGTCCGAGGTGATGTAGCACGTCAGGAGTGTTCGGACATTATACGCCAGCTGCACAAGCATTACGACTTCAACAACCTTCTCTATTGACACAGCCTGCGATAAATGTGATCTTACCAGTAAGATTCATTTGCCGGAGGTGTTATGAGTGATACTGTGACGACCACCCTGTCGTCGAAGGGGCAGGTAGTGATTCCCGAAGCCATTCGTGAGCGACTAGGCCTAAAGGCCGGCGCGCAATTTGTCGTTGTCGGCGATCGTGACGTCGTAATCTTTAAGATGCTCCAGCCCCCAGCCATGCGAGAGTTCGACGCCCTCGTAGCTCAGGCACGACGGACAGCTCGGCAGGCTGGCATGGAGCGCGGCGACATCGCCAAGGCAGTGGCTAAGGTCCGTCGTCGCAAGTGAAGCTCATCCTCGACACGAACGTGCTCGTGTCCGGGATCTCCTTTGCCGGGGTACCGGGACGTTTACTGGAGGCATGGCGGGACCGGCGGACCCAGCTAGTCGTGTCCCCCGACATCCTCGATGAGTACCAGCGCGTTGGGGAGGAGTTAGCCGCCCGCTACCCTACGATCGAGGACAGCTTCGACGACATTTTCGCGCTGATCGCGGTCGAGGCCGAGCTCGTCGCCGCGCCAGACCTACCAGAGCCGGTGAGCGAAGATCCGGCCGACGACAAATTCTTAGCCTGCGCCTTGGTATCGGGCACACAAGTGGTCGTTTCGGGAGATAAGCATCTGTTGCGGGTCTCTGGGTGGGGTGGTATCAGCGTGCTTACTCCACGTCAATGCTACGACCGCTATCTGGCGCCTGGCGCGCGGGGCTGACAGCGCCTCCATCATGGACTGGGCCGCCCGCCGGGCCGATCTTGAGCCGTTCTCACCCGCCGACCCCAAAGTCGAGTTCGTACTCGGTGGCGTTCCAGTCGTCGTGGCACGCGAACCAGCGAGCCTTGGCTGTGGGGTTCGCCCAGGCAGCGAACACCCGTGCAGGCGAGGCGTCGTAGGTGCGCTCGATGACGAAGGTGGCGTGGGTTACGGATCGTTCCGTCATGGTCTACTCCGTTGGTCTGGGTCTTGGTTGTCGGCGAGGTAATCGCCCAGTCGGTCGAAGCGGCGTTCCCAGGTCGTCCGCCGCTTACTAATCCATTGCTCAGCCGTCCGTAACGCCGCCGGCTCGATCCGGCACGTGCGCACCCGCCCCACCTTCTCCGAGCGGACCAGCCCGCTCGCTTCCAGCACTTGGAGATACTGAATCACCGCTGGGAGCGACATGGCGAGGGCGCCCCGCGTCGATGCGGATACGCACACTCGCTCACCACTCAGGAGATCCGATGAGTATCCAGCCAGTTGCCGCCAGTTCCGTCGCGTCGAACGCCGCTCCTCCACGCAGTGCAGTGCCGCCGAAGGCCACGCCCGCTGCCCCCACTGATCGGGTGCAAATCAGCGACGCCGCATGATGCGCACCCGGCGCTCGTTTACGGTCGCCCCGCACCGGAACGCTCCGCCCGCGGGCTAGCCTCACGCCATCGTTCGCAGGTACTCGGCGAGACGATTGAAGCTCTCGGACATGCCTTCCTTCATCCCCGTCTCGAGCGCCGCGTCGCGAGCGGCCGCACTTGCGCTGGCCCTGCTGCACGCGTAGTCGTTGTGAGCGCGCATTTCGCTCGGCGAGATGCGCTGCCAGATACCCGCTGCTGGCCAATCACCCCCCGCAGTCCAAGCCGAGGCTCGCATGGACCTCAATCCGGCGCACATCCACCTGATCCTCAACCACATCCCGATTCTGGGGACGATGATCTTCGCACCGCTGGTGCTCATCTGGGGGCTTGTGCGGCACTCCCGCGACATCACCCAGATGGGGCTCCTGTTGGCGATTGTCCTCGCACTCACCACCATCCCCATCTACTTGACCGGGGAGCCGGCAGAAGAGCGGATCGAAAAGCAGCCCTGGTTCTCCAAGACGCTGGCCGAGACGCACGAGGAGCGTGCTGAGGGCGGCCTCGTGGCGGTGCTGATTACCGGCGCAGGGGCCGCGATCGCCCTTTGGAGAGGTCGAAAGGGAAAGGCGCTGGGCGTGTTTCTCCCGAGTGCCGTCGTGACCGGACTGGTGATCAGCGCGGGCTTCTTTGCCGCCGCGGCCATCGTGGGCGGCGAAATCCGGCACGACGAGATTCGGTCCGGCGCACCATCGGCCGCAGCTGCCGAGCCATAAGCCGGGGCCGCGGGCGCCGGCCGGCTAGTAGTGAAGGCGCTAGCTGCACGGTCGTCTGCATGCCGTGCGGCACGGCGCCTCCGTGCATGACGACGTGCGCCACGATGGCCGCAAGCGGGCTCCCCGTCAGCAGGTAGCCTGTCGTAATGATCGCATTGCCACCCGTCGCGCACGCGCGTCGAGCTTCCGCTCAGCCGGACGCCCGCAGTCCCTCCAGCGCCCCCTTGAGCCGCCCCAGCACCTCCTCGACCGCGCGCTCCGAGATCGTGCCCACCGAAAGCCGGAACCACCCTGGCTCCCCCTCATAGCCGAACACCTCGAACGGCACCGCGGCGAGGCCGGCTTCCTCCAACAGATACCGCCGGATCTCCTCGGTCGACGCGGGGGCCGAGCTTCCGGAGCCGGAAGCCGTCAGTGGGCCGAACCGCACGCTCAGATACATCGCCCCCGAGGGCGCGACCGTCTCCACCGGCAGCCCCTCGCACCTGAGCGCCTCCATGCCGGCGTGAAGCCTCGTGAGCCGCCGCTCGAGACCGAGCTGCATGGAGCGGCGGGCGGCCGCAACCGCCGCCGTGTCGGCCAGCATCTCCGCCGTCGCCACCTGCTCCGGCCGCGGAGCGCACGCGCCCACGTGACTCAGGAACGCGTCGAACTGGGGTGTGAGATCGGGCGGCGGACAGACCCAACCCACCCTGAGTCCGGTGGCCGCGAAGACCTTCGAGATGCCGTCCACCAGAATCGTATACGGCGCCATCTCCGGTCGGAGCACCTGCGGCACGACGTGCGAGAGCCCGCCGAACGTCAACATCCAGTAGATCTGATCGTAGAGGAGATACAGCGGCGCCTCGTTGGGAGAGCGCCGCCGGTTTTCCTCCAGCACGGCATCGCAGATCGCCTCGAGCGTCGCCCGGTCGAACGCGGTGCCAGTCGGATTGGCCGGGGAATTGAGCGCGAGGAGGCGCGCGCCACGGAGACTCTGCCTGAGCATCGCCGCCGTGGGCAGAAACGCCGTGCCGCTGCCGCACTCGATCGGCACCGGCGTCGCTCCCACCAGCTCGCAGTAGTAGTTGTTGTGCCACGACGGCACCGGGAAGACGACCCGATCGCCCCGGTTGACGGTGAGGTGATACGCGGCGAAGAGCCCGGGGCGCGCCCCGCCGATCACCACGATCGACGCGGCGGGGATCGCGAGGCCCAGCTCGCGAGCGTAGGTGGCGGAGATCTGCTCCCGCAGCGCCGCCATTCCCGCGGACGGGGCATAGTTCGTCTCGCCGCGGCGCAGCGCGCCGTCGATCCGCTCGAGTAGCGGCCCGGGAATCGGAAATTCGCGCGGGTCGAAATCGCCGATGCTGAGATTGCAGATCTGCCGGCCCCGCGCCTCGAGCGCTCTGACCTCGCCCACGATAGCGAGGATCGGCGACCCGGCCAGGTCGGCAAAACGGCCGCGAGCCCCGCCCCCGCCAGGGGCCGCCGTCACGACGCGGCCGGCCGCCGCTTCACCAGCGTCAGGATCGTGTAGACGGCCACCGGCTCCGCGTTCTGGTTCGTGACCTCCACGTCCCATGCGACCACTCCCTGAGGCACCTGGCCCTCGGCCGTTTCCTTGGCGGTCTTCTGCTTGCACGTGAGGCGCGCACGGATGGTGTCGCCGGGGTAGACCGGCTTCACGAAGCGGAGATTGTCCAGCCCGTAGTTGGCGAGCACCGGCCCCGGCGCCGGATCGACGAAGAGCCCGGCCGCGGCGGAGAGGACGAAGTATCCGTGCGCCACCCGCCGCTCGAACAGCGACGCTTTGGCCGCGGCGTCGTCCATGTGCGCGTAGAAGAAGTCACCGCTGATCCCGGCGAAGTTCACGATGTCGGCCTCGGTCACGGTGCGGCCGTGGGTGAGCCAGGTCTCCCCGATGCGCAGCTCCTCGAAGTGCTTGCGGAACGGATGGACGCCGTCGCTCAGCTCCGGGCCGCCCTTGACCCATTCGCGCCCGATCGCCGTGAGCGTGGCGGGCGATCCCTGCACCGCCGTCCGCTGCATGTAGTGCAGCACGCCGCGAATGCCGCCCATCTCCTCGCCGCCGCCGGCTCGGCCCGGCCCGCCGTGGATCAGATACGGCAGCGGCGAGCCGTGGCCGGTCGATTCCTTGGCGTTGTGGCGGTTCAAGACCATGAGCCGGCCGTGATACGCCGCCGTACCGAGCACCACTTCGCGCGCGACGGAATCGTCGGCGGTGACGACGGAGCCGCAGAGACTGCCGCGCCCGAGCCTCGCGAGCGCCACCGCCTCGTCGAGCGTGCGGTACGGCATCACCGTGTTGACCGGGCCGAAGGCCTCGATGTCGTGCGGCTCCGATTTCTTGAACGGCGCGTCGCAGTAGTAGAGGAGCGAGGGAAAGAACGCGCCCTTGGCCGCATCGGCGCCCACCACGTCGAAGCGGTCGGCATCGCCGTACACCCGCTCGCACGCCGCCCCGATCCGATCGGCGCTGCCCCGCACCTCACCCACCTGCGCTCGACTCGCGAGCGGGCCCATGCGCACGCCGTCGACGGCCGGATTGCCCAGCGTGGCGCCGCCCAGCCGCTTGCCCAGCGCCTTGATGACCTCTTGCGCCATGGCTTCGGGCACGATGGTCCGGCGGATGGCGGTGCACTTCTGCCCCGCCTTCACGGTCATCTCCTTCACCACTTCCTTGACGAACAGATCGAACTCCTCCGAGCCCGGCGCGGCATCGGGCCCGAGGATACAGTAGTTGAGGGAGTCGGCCTCGAGGTTGAACCGCACCGACTCCGCGATGACGCGCGGATGGCTCTTGAGCTTCCGTCCGGTCTGGGCGGAGCCGGTGAAGGTAACGACGTCCTGACACTCGAGGTGGTCGAGCAGATCGCCGACGCCGCCGCAGATGAGCTGCAAGGCGCCTTCCGGCAGGATCCCCGCCTCGAGCATGGTGCGCACCATGCGCTCCGTGAGGAACGACGTCACGGTGGCGGGCTTCACGATGGCCGGCATCCCGGCGAGGAACGTGGGCGCGAGCTTCTCGAGCATCCCCCAGCAGGGGAAGTTGAACGCGTTGATGTGAACGGCCACACCCTCGAGCGGCACGCAGACGTGGCGGCCGAGGAAGGTTCCACCCTTGGAGATCCGCTCCACCGCGCCATCGACGTAAAACGTCTCGTCGGGCAGCTCGCGGCGTCCCTGACTCGCGTAGGCGAAGAAGGTGCCGATGCCACCCTCGATGTCGATCCAGGAATCGATCTTGGTGGCCCCGGTGGCGGCGGAGACCTGATACAGCTCTTCCTTGCGCGACATGAGATGCTGGGCCATCGCCTTGAGCATCCGGGCGCGTTGATGAAACGTCATCGCCCGGAGCTTGGGCCCACCCACGGTGCGGCCATACTCGAGCATGCCGTTGAAGTCCAATCCGTCGCTGTTCGCCTCGCCGATCTTCTCGCCGGTCACGGCGTGAAAGAGCTCGGCCGGCTTGCCGGCGCCGGTGACCCAGTGCCCGTGCGCGTAGCTCTGCAATCGCATGCGTCAGTCTCCGTCTGCCGGGTCGGCCGGCCTGGTGTCGTGCCAGGGCTTGTACGATGCCTGCTGCGCGGGCCGATCGGCCGGCACCTCTCGCAGCGGGGCGCAGGGCGCGAGCGAGCGGCGGAGCTGCTCGGGAAGCGCCTGATACAGCCCGGTGCCTTCCGTCTTCCACGCCAGCATAGCGTCCGAAACTTGCTTCAACGGCCGAGCCGGGTTTCCCGCCACCACCGTGCGGGGCGGAACCACCATGTCCGCCGGAACGAAGCTCAGCGCGCCGACGATCGACTCGGCGCCGATCACGGCGCGATCCATCACCACCGCGTTCATCCCCACGAGCGCGTTCCGGCCGATGCGGGCACCGTGGATCACGGCGCCGTGGCCGATGTGCGCGGCCGCCTCGAGCACGACCGTCACGCCGGGGAACATGTGGACGGTGCAGTTCTCCTGCACGTTGCAGCCGTCTTCGATGACGATGCCGCCCCAGTCACCGCGGATCGCGGCACCCGGACCGACGTACACGTCCCGCCCGATGATGACGTTGCCGGTGACGGTGGCATTGGGATGGATGAACGCCGACTCGTGGACAACGGGGATGAAGCCATCGAAGGCGAAAACGTTGGCCACCGAGCTTTACGCCCGCTCGATGAGCGTGGCCATGCCCTGCCCGACGCCCACGCACATGGTACAGAGCGCGTATCGCTTGCCCGTGGCCTTGAGCTCGTGCGCCGCGGTGAGCAGGAGCCGCGCCCCCGACATGCCGAGCGGGTGACCGAGCGCGATGGCGCCGCCGTTCGGGTTGACGCGGGGATCGCGGTCGCCTAGGCCGAGCTGCCGGGTGCACCCGAGCGCCTGCGCGGCGAATGCCTCGTTCAGCTCGATGACGTCGATGTCCGCCAGGGTGAGCTTGGTCTTGGCCAGGATCTTTTGCGTCGCCGGCACAGGACCGAGCCCCATGGTGCGTGGCTCCACGCCCACGACCGCTGTGGCGACGATGCGCGCGAGCGGCGCGGCGCCCAGCTCGCGGACCCCCTCCTCCGAGGCCACCAGCAGCGCGCAGGCGCCGTCGTTGATGCCGGACGAATTGCCCGCGGTGACGGTGCCCTTGCCGTCGGTGCGGAAGGCGGGCTTGAGCTTGCTCAATTTTTCGAGCGAGGAATCGGGGCGGAGGAATTCGTCTTGGGAGAAGAAGCGGGGCGGCTCACCCTTGGCGGCCCCGGGCACGGGCACCGGCGCGATCTCGACCTGAAAGCGGCAGCGCTGCTGACTCGCCGCGGCCTTCTGCTGCGACCAGAGGGCGAACGCATCCTGGTCGGCGCGGCTGATTTGGAGCTCCGCCGCCACGTTCTCGGCGGTCTCCCCCATGGAGTCGACGCCGTACCGCTCGCGCATCTTGGGATTCACGAACCGCCAGCCCAGGCTGGTGTCGAACAGCTCGGCGTTTCGGGCAAAGGCTTGGCTCGACTTCGACAACACGTACGGTGCGCGGGTCATCTGCTCGACGCCACCGGCGATGTAGAGGTCGCCGTCGCCCTGGCTCACGGCGCGGCCGGCGTTGGCGACGGCGCTCATGCCGCTGGCGCAGAGCCGGTTGACGGTCTCGCCGGGCACCGACGTCGGAAGGCCGGCGAGGAGCGCGGCCATCCGGGCGACGTCGCGGTTGTCCTCACCGGCCTGGTTGGCGCATCCGAGGATGACGTCGGTGATGCGGGCCGGGTCCAGGCGCGGGTGGCGCTCGACCAGTTTGGCGATCACGTGGGCGGCCAGATCGTCGGCCCGGACGTGGGCGAGCCCGCCGCCAAAGCTTCCGATCGGTGTCCGCACGCCATCGACGAGGTAGATCGGTTTCATCGCACGAATTATAGATGTATTCTTCACCCTTGCCAGGGCTCCGAGAGGATATTCGATGGGGTATCAGTTCATTCTGTTCGACGTGGCGCAAGGCGTCGCGCGCATCACGCTGAATCGCCCGGACGTCCTCAACAGCGTGCACGTCGCCATGTCCGGCGAGATGCAGGACGCGCTCGCCCGGGTGGCGCGGGAGCGCGAGATCCGCGCGGTCCTCCTGACCGGGGCGGGACGCGGTTTCTGCGCCGGCCAGGACCTGGACGAGGTTCGGCCCGGCGGCACGCCCACGGATTTTGCCGCCCACGTGCGGAAGGTCTATAACCCGCTGATCCGCTCGTTACGCGCGCTCGAGAAGCCGGTCGTCTGCGCCGTGAACGGTGTGGCCGCCGGCGCCGGCGCCAATCTCGCCCTCGCCTGCGATCTGGTCATCGCGGCGGAGGAGGCCTCGTTCGTCCAGGCGTTCGCCAAGATCGGGCTGGTGCCGGACACCGGCGGCAGCTTCTTTCTGCCCCGTTTGATCGGGATGGCGCGGGCCACCGCGCTCACGATGTTGGCCGAGAAGCTCACCGGCCGGCAGGCGGTGGAGATTGGGATGATCTACCGCGCGTGCTCCGCCGCGGCGCTCGACGAAGAAGCGACCAAGCTCGCCATTCACCTCGCCACCCAAGCGACGTTCGGTCTCGGGCTCACCAAACGACTCCTCAACGCCGCCTGGGACAACGACCTCGACGCGCAGCTCGAGCTCGAGGCCGAAAGCCAGGGCGCGGCCGGACGCAGCGCCGATTACGCCGAGGGAGTGAATGCCTTCCTCGCGAAGCGGAAACCGGTATTCGCGGGACAGTGACGAGTGCCAAACTCCGCTACTGACACCATCGCCGTCGGCGTCCTCGGCGCGGGCGCGATGGGGAGCGGCATCGCGCAGGTGGCCGCGGTCGCCGGGCACACCGTCGTGCTGCAGGACCTGGATGAAGCCGCCATCGCGCGCGGGCAGGCGGCGATCGACAAAGCGCTCGACCGGTCCATCGAAAAGGGCCGTCTCAGCCAGGCGGCCGCCGACGCGGCGCGGAGCCGCATTCGCTACGTCGTGAGCGAGGAGATGACGGCATTCGCGCCGTGCGGGCTCGTCGTCGAGGCGATCGTCGAACGGCTCAGCCTCAAGCGCGTGAGCTTCGCTGCGCTCGAGGGAGTGGTGACACCAGATGCGATGCTCGCCACCAACACCTCCGCCCTCTCGGTCACGGCCATCGCCGCCGCCTGCCAGCGCCCCGAGCGGGTGCTCGGCCTCCACTTCTTCAATCCCGCGCCCGTGATGCCGCTGGTCGAGGTCGTGCGCGGCCACGCGACATCGGACGTCGCGATCGGCAACGCCAGCAACCTGGTCCGGTGTTGGGGCAAGACGCCGGTCATCGCCGCGGATACGCCCGGCTTCATCGTCAATCGGATCGCCCGGCCGTTCTACGGCGAAGCGCTCCGGATCCTGGACGAACGCATCGCCGACTGCGCCACGGTCGACTGGGCAATGAAAACGCTGGGCGGGTTCGCGATGGGCCCCTTCGAGCTGATGGATCTCATCGGCAACGATGTGAACTTCGCCGTGACGTCCGCCGTCTACGAGCAATTCTTCTTCGATCCACGCTACAAGCCTTCGCTCACTCAGCAGCGCCTCGTCGACGCCAACCTGCTCGGACGCAAGACCGGCCGCGGCTTCTACGACTATCGTGACGGGGCGGTGCGCCCGGCTCCGAAGCAAGACGCAGCCCTCGCCCAATCGATCGTCGACCGGATCCTGGCCATGCTCATCAACGAAGCGGTGGACGCCGTCTTCTGGGGCGTGGCCACGCCGGCGGACATCGACGTCGCGATGGTGAAAGGGGTCAATTACCCCAAAGGGCTCATCGCGTGGGCGGAGGAGATCGGGTACCGCGTCGCGCTCGAGCGGCTGGAGCGGCTCCAGCAAGAGTACGGCGAAGACCGCTACCGGCCGAGCCCGCTGCTCCGGCGCCTGGCGGCGGCGGGCGGGACACTCCGGCCGTAAGCGGCCGGGTTGCGACGCCGGATCAGATGATACTATATTGATAGCTCATTTGATCTGTCACCGCCGGAGGCCCGCGTGATCTCCAGTGCCCATATCGCCCACATTCTCGGTCTCGGCCGGCGCGTCCGATCGGCCAACGACCTCCGGCGCGCGGTCGCCCGAGGGCTGCCGAAGCGGTCGCTCGGCACGGTCGTTTCCTACGTCACCGCGGACGCGGAAGATGCGGCGCAGCTGAAGGACGACCTGATCCCCTCGGCCACCTACAAGCGCCGCACCACCACGCTCAAACCCGAGGAGAGCGAGCGCATCGAGCGGCTGGCGCGCGTCATGGCGCTGGCCGAGCAGGCCTTCGGAGCGACGGCGGATGCCCGGCGGTTCCTGACGACGCCGCACCCGGAGATGGGGGGCGAGCGGCCTTTGGACGTCGCGCTGACCGAGCTGGGCGCCCGGCAGGTCGAAGAGGTGTTGTGGCGCATGGAATACGGCCTGCCGGTCTGAGTGGCTCGTCCCGCACCGCTCTGGCCCCGGCGTCTCTACCGGGTTACGCGCACGGCCCATCCCCTGTTCGACGGCATGGGAGCCGCCCGCTTCGGTGCGCGCTGGAACTCGCCCGGACGCGCCGCGATCTACACCGCGGGGAGTTACGCGGGAGCCCTGCTCGAGATTCTCGTGCACGCCCAACGGCTCGCGATCCGCGAGCCGTACCATTGCCTGGCGATCGACGTGCCCAGTGACCTCGATATCACCACGGTGTCACCGGAAGACGTGCCGGGATGGGCGGATGCCGACTATGCGGCCAGCCGTGAGGTGGGAGACGCCTGGCTGGCCGCCGAATCTTCGGCGCTGCTCAGAGTGCCCGCGGTGACCGGCCGGCCGTTCGAGTACACCTTCGTCATCAATCCGCACCATCCGGACGCGCGCCGGCTTCGGCTCGACGGACCGCATCTCGTGGCGTGGGACGATCGGCTCCGAGGGTGAGTCCCCTGCCGACTGACTCGAGCCGCCGCGCCACCGCCATCGTCCAGCGGATGTTGGCGCACGATGGGTTCAGCAAATGGATGGGCGTGGAGCTGGTCGCCGTCGCGCCCAACCGCGCTACGCTGCGCATGCGGGTGCGCGAGGACATGACGAACGGGTTCGGCGTGTGCCACGGCGGCGTGACGTTCGCCTTCGCGGACAGCGCGCTCGCCTTCGCCTGCAACACCGGCGGCAAGGTGACGGTCAGCATCGAGAACGGCATCAGCTATCCCACGGCCGTGCAGGTCGGTGACGTGCTGACGGCGGACGCGGAGGAAGAGGCGAGCAGCAAGCGGGTGGCGTACTATCGGGTGCGGGTCACCCGGGCGGACGGCGCCGTGGTCGCGCTGTTTCGCGGGACGGTGTTCCGAACGGACCGAGAGCACGAGGTGGAGCCCGATGGGAGTGAGTGAAGCGTCGGCGCCGAGCGCCGCCAACGCAGGCCGCACGATCGATTGGAAACGCGTGCTCTACCTCACGCTCGCCTCGCGGGCGCTGGACGAGATCGAGGAGACGCGGCTCGTCCCCGAGCGGAAGGTGCTGTACCAGTTCTCGGCCCGCGGGCACGAGATGGCGCAGATCATTCTGGGCTGCCTCCTGGACCACCCACGCGACGCCGTCGGCGCCTACTATCGCTCGCGGCCCATCCTCCTCGCGCTCGGCCTCTCCCTCGACGATGCGTTCGCGGGCCCGATGGGCAAGTCCGGCGGGTTCAGCAACGGACGGGACATCGGCGTGGTGTGCAATCTGCCGAAGACGGAGGGCGCGGTCGTGCTCCCGATGTCGGGGGACGTCGGCTCCCAGTACACGCCGGCGGCCGGATGGGCACAGGGCATTACCTACCATCGTGACGTCTTACGTGACAGCCGCTACGACCGCTCGATCGCGGTGGCAACGGGTGGCGACGCGTCCGTCGCAACCAACGGCTTCTGGTCGGCGCTCACGATGGCCACGACGCTCGAGCTGCCGATGCTCTTCTACATCGAGGACAACGGGTACGGCATCTCCGTTCCATCCAGCTTCCAGACGCCGGGCGGCGACATCGCGGCGAACCTCGCGGCGTTCCGCAACCTTCTGGTTCGGGACGGTGACGGCTCCGATCCCGGCGAGGCCACCCGCTTGCTGACGGAGGCGGTATCGCACGTGCGAGCCGGTCGGGGCCCCGCGCTCCTCAGGCTGATGGTGCCGCGGTTGAGCGGGCACTCGGGTCAGGATACCCAGGCGTACAAGAGCAAGGATCGTCTGACGGACGAGCAGGCGAACGATCCGCTTCCCAAGCTCTACGCATTTCTTCGCGCCGGCGTGCTGGCGCCATCCGAGATTTCAGCAATCGAGGCGCGGGCCAAGGCAGATGTCGACGCGGCCCTCGCCGCCGCGCTGGCGCGTCCAGAGCCCGCCGCAGCCGCGGTCGCCCGATACGTATTCGCCGAGACCACGCCCGACGGCCAGGCCGATGTCCAACTGGTCGGCGGACTCGCACCGTCGGGGCATCGATTCCCGCCGGGCACCGAGGTGGCTCGACCGGAGCCGACTCGCATCAACATGCTCACCGCCATCCGGCGGACGTTGGAGCACGAGCTGGCCACCAACGACAGGATGCTGCTCTTCGGTGAGGATGTGGGTCCCAAGGGTGGCGTGCACGCAGCCACGATGGGGCTGCAAGCCGCATTCGGCGATCGGCGCGTGTTCGACACCGGCCTCTCGGAGGAGGGTATCATCGGCCGCGCGGTCGGTCTGGCGCTCTGTGGCCTGCTTCCGGTGCCGGAGATTCAGTTCCGGAAGTATGCCGACCCCGCCACGGAACAGCTCAACAACTGCGGCACGATCCGGTGGCGGACGTACAATCGCTTCGCCGCCCCCATCGTGGTGCGGATGCCGGGCGGCTATGCGCCGAAGTGCGGGGATCCGTGGCACAGCGTCTGTGGCGAGGTGCTCTGGGCCCACGCCCTCGGATGGCAGGTCTGCATCCCGTCGAACGCGGAGGACGCCGTGGGGCTCCTCCGCGCGGCGCTTCGGAGCAACAACCCCACGATCTTCTTCGAGCACCGGGCGCTGCTCGACGGCGTGTGGGCCCGGCGGCCGTATCCGGGTGACGACTTCGTGCTGCCGCTCGGCAAGGCCAAAGTCATTCTCGCCGGCGACCGGCTCACGGTGGTGACGTGGGGCGCGATGGTGGAGCGCTGCGAGACCGCCGCGCGGGAGGTCGGGGAGTCGATCGAGGTGCTCGATCTCCGCACGGTATCGCCCTGGGATCGCGCCGGCGTGCTGGCGTCGGTTCGGAAGACGCGGCGCTGCCTGATCGTACACGAGGACACGCTCACCGCCGGCTTCGGCGCCGAGATCGCCGCGGTGGTCGCGGAGGAGGCGTTCCTGAGTCTCGACGCGCCGATCTCCCGGCTCGCGATTCCGGACGTCTCGACACCGTATAACGTCGGCCTCATGAACGCCGTGCTCCCGAGCGTCGAGGGAATCGCGGCCAAGATGCACGAACTACTCGAGTTCTGAACGAGGAGCCAGGAATGGCAGAGTTAGTCGCGTTCGCGGCGCCGGCGGACCAGGCGGAGGGGACCGAGATGGTCGTCGCGGCCTGGTTCAAGCAGGTGGGCGATGCGGTCGCCGAGAACGAGCCGCTGCTCGAGATCAGCACGGACAAGGTGACGGTGGAGGTCGCCGCGCCCGCCACCGGCGTCCTGCAGGAGATCCTCAAGCTGGTGGGCCAGCAGGTCGAGCCCGGCGAGCTGCTGGGGCGCATCGCGGCCGGCGCGTCGGCCGCGACTGCGGCGTCGGCCAGCGCGGCGCCCACACGCGCGGCGCCCACACGCGCGGCGCCCACGAGCGCGGCGGGGAGTGAGCCCGCGGCCGCCGGCGCCGAGCTTACGCCGGCGGTCCGCCGGATGCTCGGCGAGCACGGGTTGAGCGCGGGTCAGATCACCGGCACCGGTCGTGGTGGGCGCATCACGGCTCAGGACGTCGAGGCGCATCTCGCCTCACGCACGAGCCCGCCATCGGCGATCCCGAGCCGGAAGGTGCCGCACACGGCGATGCGCCGCAGCATCGCGCAGCACATGGTGCAGAGCGTCACGGTCGCGCCACACGTCACATCGGTGTTCGAGGCGGACCTCTCCGCGATCGTCGCCCATCGCGAGGCGCACCGTGCCGCCCTCGACGCTGAGGGCATCAAGCTCACCTTCACCGCCTACTTCGTTCGCGCGGCCGTCGGCGCGCTCAAGGCGGTGCCCGAGGTGAACAGCCGGTGGCACGACGACGCGCTGGAGCTGTTCGAGGATTGCAACGTCGGGGTCGCCGCCGCGCTGGGGGGAGGCGGGCTCATCGTGCCCGTCATCCATCGCGCCCAAACGCTCGATCTCAAGGCGACGGCGGCACGGCTGCAGGACCTGACTCGGCGAGCCCGAAGCGGCGCGCTCACTCCCAAGGACGTGCAGCACGGCACCTTCTCGATCTCGAACCACGGCGTGAGCGGCAGCCTCATCGCGGCGCCGATCATCATCCCGCAACCGCAGTCGGCGATCTTGGGCGTCGGCAAGCTGGAACGACGGCCGGTGGCGCGCCAGCCAGGCGGGAGGGACGTCGTGGAGGTGCGGCCGATGTGCTACGTGACGCTCACCATCGACCATCGCGCGCTCGATGGGTTTCAGGCGAACGCGTTCTTGACGAAGTGGGTGGAGGAGATCGAGAACGTCAGATCGCCTTGAACTCTTCGAACGGCTGGCGGCAGTGGTGGCAGTAGTGGATGGCCTTACAGGCGGTGGACCCGAACTCGCTCTTGCATTCGGTGTTGGAGGAGCCGCAGTAGGGACAAGCGGCGCGACGCACCGCCGAAGTCAACGGAACCAGCACCTGCTCTCCCGCGGCCCGGCCCGGCGGGGCGATGCCGTAGGCCTTGAGCTTTGCCTTGGCCTCGTCGCTCATCCAGTCGGTGGTCCACGCCGGCGAGTACACCGTTCGGATCTCGACCCGATCGTAGCCACTGGCGCGGAACGCGGCCACGATATCTTCCTCGATCGCGCGCATCGCCGGGCAGCCGGAGTAGGTCGGCGTAATGTCCACCCTCACCACCCCGTCGGCACCCGCGCTGACGGCCCGAACGATACCCAGGTCGACGATGTCGAGTGCCGGGACCTCCGGATCCGGAACTCGACGCAGCACGTCGAGCAGAACGCCCGATCCGATGCTCTCCGCGCTCACCACTTCGCTCCCGGGTGCGATCGGGCGAGAATCTGCATTTCGTCGAGCAGATGGCCGAGATGCTCGGTGTGCTTCCCGTGGCGGCCGCCGGAGTGCATGAAGCCGTTGGCCGGCAGCGTGAGTGTGGCTCGGCGCACGACGTCGCTCACTAGCTCGCGCCACGCGGGTTCGAGCGGTGCCGGCGCCGGCGCGATCGTGGCCGCGACCGCGCGATCGATCTCGTCGGCGGCGAGCAGCTCTCCAGTGTAGGGCCAGAGCTCATCCAGGGCCGTCTGCGCGCGCCGATGGCTCTCCTCGGTGCCGTCGCCCAGGCGGAGCACCCACTCCCCGCTGTGGCGCACGTGATAGCGCGCTTCCTTGTGGGCCTTGGCCGCGATGCCGGCCAGCTCGCTGTTGGCCGCGCGCTGCAACCCCTCCAACAGCAGGACGCTCCACGCGTCGAAGAGGAAC
>JBGPVE010000005.1:0-27121 GCA_041491545.1 Gemmatimonadota bacterium
CAAGCCGGCGCCGGCACGAGCCACAACATGAACTGTAACGAAGTGCTCGCCAATCGGGCCAACGAGATTCTCGGTGGCACGCGTGGGAGCTACCAGCCCATTCACCCGAACGATCACGTCAACATGGCGCAGAGCACCAACGACGTGATCCCAACGGCGATGCGCTTGGCGACGCTCGCCACGCTCCCCGCCTTGCTCGGCGCACTGGATGCGCTGTCCCGAGTGCTGCTCGCCAAGGGCGACGCGTTCGATCACGTGATCAAGTCGGGGCGGACCCATCTGCAGGACGCGACGCCCATCCGACTCGGGCAGGAGTTTCGCGCCTACGGTCGCACGGTCGCGCGGCACCACGCCAAACTCACTCAGGCCGCCGAGTGGCTCCGCGAGATGAACATCGGCGGAACGGCCGTCGGCACCGGCATCAACGCCGAGGAACGGTACCCCGGCCTCATCGTGAAGCACCTGCGGGCGATCACCGGCCTGGCGCTCGAGATCGGCCAGGATCGCATCCAACTCATGCAGTCGATGGGTGACGTCGCGACGTTCAGCGGCGCTCTCCGCGCCTACGTGCTCGACTTGCAGAAGATCGCGAACGACATCCGCCTGCTCGCGTCGGGCCCGCGCACGGGCATCGCGGAAATTGTGCTCCCGGCCGTCCAGCCGGGCTCGAGCATCATGCCGGGAAAGGTGAATCCTTCGATCGCCGAGATGGTGAACCAGGTTTGCTATCAGGCCTTGGGGCTCGACCTCACCGTCGCGATGGCCGCCGAGGCAGGGCAGCTCGAGCTCAACGTCATGATGC
This sequence comes from Gemmatimonadota bacterium, assembly GCA_041491545.1. Lineage (GTDB taxonomy): Bacteria > Gemmatimonadota > Gemmatimonadetes > Gemmatimonadales > GWC2-71-9 > DASQPE01. The sequence continues at coordinate 803 of JBGPVE010000005.1, forward strand.
CCGTCATGACCCACAATATCGTGTTCGCCATGATCATCGTGGGGAACGCGAGTCGCGTGCTGGCGGAGAAGTGTATCGCCGGCATCGAGGCCGACGAGGCGCAGTGCGCGCATTGGCTCGAGCGAAGCCCGGCACTCGTCACGGCGCTCGCCCCGGAGATCGGATACCAGGAAGCCGCCAAGCTGGCGAAGGAAGCCCTCGCCACCGGCCTCACGGTCAAGGAGCTCGTGGTCAAGAAGAAGCTTCTCGAGGGATCCAAGCTGGAAGCGGTCCTCGACCTCCGCGCCATGACCGAGATCGGGGTGCCTGGAGGGAAGGGCATTCCGGCGGGCGGGTGACGGCCGGGCGCTAGCTCCTCACGATGTCCGCGCGACCGTCGCGGGGGAGCTCCACCTCGAAGGACGTGCCGTCGAGCAGCCCACGGAAGCATGATCGCCCAGGAGGTGGGCCGCTGGACGGCGGCCGACAAGTCCAAGTGAAGCCTTCCCATCCTTGAAGCGGCCGGCCGCAGGCCCCATATTGGGGCATGCGGGTCACTACCTGGACTGAGTACAGCCTGATCATATCGCTCCACCTCGCCCGTCGCGGGCGGGACGGGAGTGAGCCGGTGGCCGCCCGGGAGCTGGCCGATGTCGAGCGCCTGCCGGCCGATTACGTCGAGCAGATCCTGCTCCGCCTCCGCCGAGCCGGGCTGATCGAGAGCGTGAGGGGGGCCAAGGGCGGCTACTACCTCGCCCGGGATCCGTCGAGCATCTCGGTGCGGGACGTCATGACGGCCTCGGAGCACCAGACCTTCGAGGTGAATTGCGAGTCGCACCCGGTGAACGTCGATCGGTGCGGCCCAGGCACTGCGTGCAGCATCCGGCCTGTATGGCAGGCCCTTCAGCAGCGAGTGGACGACCTGCTCGGCGGCATTTCGCTGGCTGATCTGATGAAACAAGAGCCACAGGTGCAGGAGCTGGTCGGCCTCTCGTCCGCGGGATGATGGGCTCCGGCCGCATCCGCTCGCCCGGCCAACAGCCGGGCTCTTTTGTTTCAGCCCACCGCTATCTTTCGGCTATGCCCGCTGCCTCCACATCGCTTTCACCGGCGGAGCTGGTACGCTACGCGCGCCATCTCACCCTACCCGACGTCGGGCAGGTGGGACAATCGCGGCTTAAAGCGGCCCGGGTTGCGGTTATCGGTGCCGGTGGTCTCGGATCGCCCGCCGCACTTTATCTGGCTGCCGCCGGCGTCGGAACGCTGGGGCTGATCGACTTCGACCAGGTCGACGTCACCAATCTGCAGCGCCAGATCCTCCACGGTACGGCGGCGGTCGGCCGGCCCAAGGTCGAATCGGCGGCGGAACGCCTCACCGATCTGAATCCGCACGTGCAGATCGAAATGATCCGAGAGCGGATTCAGGCCGCCAACGCGGCCGAGCTGCTCGGTGAGTTCGATATCATCGTGGACGGAAGTGACAACTTCCCGACGCGGTACTTGGTGAACGATGTGTGCGTGTGGCTGGGGAAGCCGCTGGTCTACGGGAGCATCTTCCGGTTCGAGGGGCAGGTGTCACTATTCTGGGCCAATAAAGGCCCTTGCTATCGGTGCCTCTATCCGGAGCCCCCGCCGCCCGAGCTGGTGCCGAACTGCGCGGAAGGCGGTGTGGTCGGTGCACTGCCCGGCGTGATCGGCAGTCTCCAGGCCCTCGAAGCCATCAAGTGGATCGTCGGCGCCGGAGAGTCTCTGGTGGGCAGATTGCTGGTGTTCGACGGGCTTCGCCTCTCATTCCGGGAGCTTCGGCTGCAGAAGGATCCCACGTGCCCGGTGTGCGGCCCCGAGCCCACCATCACGGCGCCGATCGACTACGAGGCATTTTGTGGCCTCGGCCCGGCGGCAGCAAACGGCGCCGAGGTCGGCGCGCGCGGGTTGGCCGCTGAGTTACGGGAGACGAGGCGAGCCTTGGCCCTGGTCGACGTGCGGGAGCCCTGGGAGTGGGAGATCGCGCACATCCAGGGCTCGTCGCTCGTGCCGCTCGGTGAATTGGCCGGACGACTCGCCGAGCTCGATCCCCGTGCAGAAGTCGTCACGATCTGTCATCACGGATTGCGGTCGCTGCAAGCCCGCGACCTCTTGCGGGCAGCCGGCTTCCCTCGGGTGCGGAGTCTGTCCGGCGGAATCGACGAATGGGCCCGCGAGGTGGACTCGGGAATGGCCAGATACTAGGCGGGATACCTCACTCTGCTATGTGCAAGAATGCCGAAGGCGGGACTCGAACCCGCACGGGCTTGCGCCCACTGCGCCCTGAACGCAGCGCGTCTACCAGTTCCACCACTTCGGCAGAGGGCGCAAACCTAGCTGCCGTGCCACCTTGGCGTCAAGTCAGCGGTTGACCGCTCACGTTCCGCTGGCCTATCATTTGCTCAATAATTGGAGCTGTGGCTCAAAAATCTCCTCCTTCTGCCGAACATAGACAGTCGGTCGCCCGCAACCCCAAGGCGACCCACGACTACCACATCCTCGAGACCTGGGAGGCCGGAATCGTGTTGACCGGAACCGAGGTCAAGTCGCTTCGAAACGGAAAGGCCTCCATCAAGGAGGCCTACGCGCGCCTTCGGAACGGCGAGGTCTTTCTCGAGGGCATGAATATCACACCCTACGAGCAGGGCAACCGATACAATCACGATCCGGTTCGGTCGCGCAAGCTGCTGCTGCATCGCCGCGAGATCGAGAAGATGATCGGCGCGGTCGAGCAGCGTGGACTCACGCTCGTCCCGCTCGACTTGTACTTCAAGGATGGCCGCGCCAAGGTCGCACTCGCGCTGGGCAAGGGCAAGAAGCAGCACGACCGCCGGGAAGATCTGAAGAAGCGCGTCGCGGAGCGCGAGGCGGCCCGAGCGGTGTCGGTGCGGGGGCGCCGATGATCGGACTCCTGGCCATCGTTGGCGTTCTCGGGGGGGCGGCGCCCAAGGCGGTCACCGTCGCGACTCCCCGAGGCGAGCATCGCATTCCGGTGCGCGTCGACCGAGCCGGCACTCCCATCGTGGCGGCGTCGCTTCTGGTCTCGGCGCTCGACGGCTCGATCAAAGTGTCGGATGGCTGGGCCGAGATCGTGCTCACGCGCCAGACGTTTAGGTTCTTGATGGGGTCTCCCGTCTACCTGCTGAACAATCAGTTGCAACCGTTGGCCGCGTCCGTGACGTGGGCGCGGGACAGCGTCTTCCTCCCGTTCCAGTTCATCGCCGAGGTCCTGCCCACCATTCTCGGCGAGCGCTATCGCTACGATCGGCGGACCGCGAGGCTGCTCGATCAAGGCGGTCGAGTCGTCGCTTCGGCCACACCCAACCGCCTGCCAAGCGGGCTTCGGCCCGGCCACCTGGTGACGATCGATGCCGGTCACGGCGGCGTCGACCCCGGCAATCCGGGCATGTTCTTCCCCCGAGGTCTCAAGGAGAAGGACATCACGCTTCAAGTCGCGCTGCTGGTGCGGGACGAGCTGCGGCGTCGGGGTGTGGGCGTGCGGATGACCCGAACGACGGACACGCTCATCGCGCTCGGTGACCGCGGCGCCTATTGCACGGAAACCTGTGATCTGTTCGTGAGTCTCCACGTCAACTCGCTGGCGCGCCGTCGCGGGTTCACCGACATCCGCGGGTTCGAGACCTACTTCCTCGCCGAGGCGAAGACCGAAGATGCGGCCCGCGTAGCCAAGATGGAGAACGAAGCGGTCCGGTTCGAGACCACCTCCCAAGAGGAGACCCCGCTCGGCGGCATCGACTTCATCGTCAAGGACCTGCAGCTCAACGAGCATCTGCGCGAGTCGGCTCGTCTCGCCGAGCTCGTGCAATCGTGGCTGGGTCGTGTCCATACGGGGCCGGACCTCGGGGTCAAGCAGGCCGGCTTCATGGTGCTCACGACGGCGCGCCGGCCCGCGATTCTGGTCGAGATGGGTTACAGCACCAACCCGCTGGACAGCCGGCTCATGACGGGCCTGTCCGGCCAGCGCACGCTCGCCAGCTCGATCGCCGACGCGGTCATCGACTATCTGCTCGAGTACGAGCGGAAGACCGATGCGGCCGCCGATTCCGGTGTGGCTCGCCAGTGACGGCGAGGGATCTCTCCCGCAACGTCTTCGGTCAACAGTTTCAAAATCCCGTACTGCTCGCGGCCGGCACTGCCGGCTTCGGCCGCGAGTTGGATGGTGTGATGGATCTCGACCGGCTTGGGGGGATCGTCACCAAGGCGGTCTCGCGCGAGCCGCGAGCCGGCAATCCGCCGCCGCGGGTAGCCGAGTTCCGAGGTGGAATGCTCAACTCGGTGGGACTGGCGAATCCCGGCCTCGCGCGGGTGCGTGAGGATGATCTGCCCTGGTTGGCCCGGCGACTGACTCGGGCTCGGGTATTCGTGAACGTCGTCGGGTTCACCGTCGACGAGTACGGTGAGGTCGTCGCCGGGCTCGATGGCGCGGCGGGCATAACAGCCTTCGAGCTCAACCTCTCCTGCCCCAACACGAATGCGGGCGGCATCGAGTTCGGCGCCGATCGCGACTGCGTCACGCGAATTGTATCGCTCTGCCGCGGAAAGACGCGCCGTCCACTCATCGCCAAGCTGTCCCCAGTATTACCTGACATTCCCGCGATGGCTCTCGCCGCGCGCGATGCCGGCGCGGACGCTGTCTCCGTCGTGAACACGTTTCCCGGTCTTCTCTTCGACGGCGCCGGCGCTGCGCGGCTCGGCAATGGGAATGGGGGCGTGAGCGGTCCCGCGCTGCTTCCAATCGGTGTGCTGGCCGCCGCACGCATAGTGGAGAGAACCGGCGGGATGCCGGTCATCGGCGTGGGCGGCATTCGCACGGCGGCGGACGCGCGCCAGTATCTCCGCGTGGGCGCGGCGCTCGTCGCGATCGGGACCGCCGGACTCGCGGACCCGCATCTGCCCGAACGCGTGATCGCGGACCTGGAGGCTGAACGTGGCTGAAATCGTACTGGCGTTGGACGTCGCGACGGCGGACGACGGTCGGCGAATGCTCGACCGCTTGCCCGATCTCCGCTGGGTCAAGATCGGCTCCGTTCTGATGACTCGCACCGGGGCCTCATTCGTGCAGGAGTTGGTCGGCCGCCGCGGGCTCCAGGTTTTCCTCGATCTCAAGTGGCACGACATCCCGAGCACCGTCGCCGGGGCGGTCACCGCCGCCCGGGAACTTGGCGTGCACATGGCGACGGTGCATACACTCGGAGGAGCCGGCATGCTGGAAAGCGCCGCGCGCGCAGCGGCAGACGGGCTGGCCTTAGTCGGCGTAACTGTTCTAACATCCCACAATGCATCGTCTTATGAAACTGCGCTCGGTCGTTACGGTGTGGCGTTGACCCGCGAGGTCGAGCGCCTCGCCGGCTTGGCTCGGGCGGCGGGATTGCGCGGGGCCGTCTGTTCGCCGCAGGAGGTCGCCAACGTGCGCCGGATCCTCGGGCCCTCAGGCACGATCGTCGTGCCCGGCATCCGGCGGGCCTCGGACCCCGCCGGTGATCAGGTTCGGGTGTCCTCGGCCGGGGACGCGGCTCGAGCCGGAGCCACTCATCTCGTGGTCGGGCGCCCGCTGCTGCAGGCCGCCGAGCCCGCGGCGGTCCTGCAGGAGCTTCGGGAGGAGGCGGCGTGCGTGCGCTCCTGACAGTGCTTCTCGCGGTGGGCGCGCCGGCCATCGCGCGGGCCCAGGTGCAGGGCCAGGGTCAGGGGCAGCCCCAGACGCCAGCGCCGCCGGCCCAGGCCCCCGACCTCGACCGCGAGGCCGAGCGGGCGCGCCAGGCGTGGTTTGGGCACGATGCGGCGGGGCTCGTCGCCGGGTCGCCTCGAATCGTGGTTCGGCTGCCGGGGGCGGACCCCTCAGGGGCGTTGGGCCAGGCGCAGTCTGCCGCGCTCATTCGGGATTACCTGGCCTCCGCGCAGGAAGTCGAGGTGGTGGTGCGCTCGGCCCGAGAGACCGAGCCGGGCCGAGGGTATGTGGAGCTGCAGCGGCGCTACCGGGTCGCCGGTACCCAGGATGTCCGGTCACAGACCCTCTTGCTGGGGTACCGGATGGGCGGCGGCGGATGGATTCTGGTGGAGCTTCGGGTGGGCGGCTAACACGCTACTGGGATGGTCTTTTGGCCGATTTGGTTCCCTTGCGTGAGCTTTCCGGGAAAGCTATTATTCCAAGCTAGCCCATAACCCGGCCCTGGAGATTTAAGTGAAGGTTCGTTCGAGCGTCAAGCCGATTTGCGAGCACTGCAAGGTGGTCAAGCGACGGGGCGTCATTCGCATCATCTGCAAGCGCAATCCCAAACACAAGCAACGGCAAGGCTGATCGATGGCGCGTATTGCTGGCGTGGACCTACCACGCGAGAAGCGCGTCGAGATCGCGCTGACATACATCTTCGGCATCGGCCGCCCAACCAGTAACCGCATCCTCTCGGAAACGGGCGTGAGCCCGGATACGCGGGTGCGGGATCTGTCGGACACCGAGGTCGCGCGGCTCAGGCAGATGATCGAGCGCTCGGTCAAGGTGGAGGGCGCGCTCCGCACCGAAGTCGCGATGAATATCAAGCGGTTGATGGACATCGGGAGCTACCGTGGCATCCGGCATCGGCGCGGGCTGCCGGTGCGCGGGCAGCGCACGCACACCAATGCGCGGACCAAGAAGGGGCCGCGCCGGGCCATCGCGGGCAAGAAGAAGGTGACGAAGAAGTAAATGACGAATCCCACTGACACTCCCGCTTCCGCTCCGGCTCCGGCTCCGGCCAAGGTGCCGAGCGTCAAGCGCGGCAAGAAGGTGGTCGAGTCCGAGGGCGTTGCCCACATCTCGGCCACGTTCAACAACCTGCTGATCACCATCACGGACCTGAAGGGCAACACCCTTGCGTGGGGATCCGCTGGGAAGGCGGGCTTCAAGGGCTCCAAGAAGTCGACGCCGTTCGCCGCCACTGTGGCGGCCGAGAACTGCGGGCGCGAGGCGATGAACCTGGGGCTTCGGCGCGTCCACGTGCGGGTCCAAGGTCCGGGCAGCGGCCGCGAGTCGGCCATTCAGGCGCTCGCTTCGGTTGGGCTCCGCGTGGTGTCGATTCGCGACGTCACGCCTATTGCCCACAATGGGTGCCGCCCTCCCAAGAAGCGCCGGGTCTGATCCATGTCACGCTACGTCGGTCCCAGCTGCCGTCTTTGCCGCCGCGAGGGCACCAAGCTCTTCCTCAAGGGCACCAAGTGCCTCACCGAGAAGTGCCCGGTCGAGCGTCGGGCCTATCCGCCCGGTCAGCACGGCCAGTCGAGCGGCCGCCCGCGCAAGGTGTCGGAATACGCCAAGCAGCTGCGTGAGAAGCAAAAGGTCAAGCGGATGTACGGGCTGTCCGAGCGCCAGTTCCGCAATACCTTCGACGACGTCACGCGAGAGCCGGGTGTCAAAGGCACCAATCTGCTCGTCGCACTCGAGACGCGCCTCGACAACATCGTGTACCGCATGGGATTCGCGTCGAGCCGCAAGGCGGCCCGGCAGCTGATCAACCATGGGCACATCGAGGTCAATGGCCGGCGGGTCGACATCGCTTCGTATGGAGTGGTCCCCGGTGAAGAAGTGCGAGTCGGGCCCGCGAGCCGCGATCTCGTTGCCGTGAAGCTGGCGCAAGAAAGCTCGGCGCGCGGCGCCCCAGTGTCCTGGCTCTCGGTCGACGCTGACAAGGCGGCAGGCCGCCTCGTGGAGCGGCCGACCCGAGACACGATTCCCATCAACGCCCAAGAGCAGCTCATCGTCGAGCTGTATTCGAAGTGACCATGACCATCGACTTGACCGGACTGGTCCGTCCCCACCTCGTCGAAATGACGAAGCGGGACGACAATCCCAATGCTGCGGAGTTCCGCCTCCAGCCGTTGGAGCGCGGCTTCGGCTACACGCTCGGCAACTCGCTCCGCCGGATGCTGCTCTCGTCGCTGCGCGGCAGCGCGGTGTGGGGCTTCCGGCTCGACGGCGTCGTGCACGAGCATCAGACGGTGCCCGGCGTCCTGGAAGACATTCATCAGATCATCCAGCGGCTCAAGGCGCTGACGCTGGTCGTGGCCGAAGATGTCGACGAGGCGGTGCTCCATATCCGCCGCGAGGGCGCCGGTCCAGTGCACGCGCGCGATATCCAAGAGCACGGCTCGGTGCGCGTCGTCAACCCCGATCACCTGCTCTTCACGCTGCAGGACGACCGGGAGATCAGTGGCGAGTTGTACGTCAACAAGGGCCGCGGATACGTCGAGTCCGAGATGCACCCGGCCGATCGCTCGTTGCCGGTCGATTTGGTTCGGATCGACGCCATCTACAATCCGGTCCGCCGCGCCAACTTCACGGTGGCTGAGACCCGCGTGGGCCAGCGCACCGACTACGACCGGCTCACCGTAACCCTGGAGACCAACGGCACCATCACGCCGGAAGACGCGATCGCGTATGCGGCCGCGTTGGCCCAGGAGCATTTCCGCTACTTCGTCGAGTTTGGCAAGGTTCCCATGGGTCGGGAGAGCGGCGCGGGGGCGGCAGCCGGCGCCGGCAATCTCCGACAGCGGCTCAACCGGCTGATCGACGACTTCGGTCTCTCGGTCCGCTCGCTGAACTCGCTCAAGAACTCCAACATCCGGACCCTGCGGGATCTGGTTGAGTTCACCGAAGAAGACCTGCTCAAGGTCAAGAACGTGGGTGAGAAGGCGCTCACCGAGATCTCGGAGCTGCTGCAGCGCGAGAGTCTCAATTTCGGAATGGGCTTCGACGAGGCGGACGGAGATCTACGGGTGGCTCGGGCGGGCACACCGCCGGCGCCACACCCGGCGCCCGCTGGCGAGGGTCAGTAGATGCGGCATCGAGCAAAAGGGCGCCAACTCTCCCGCACGTCGAGCCACCGGAGGGCGTTGCTCAACAACATGGCGACGAGTCTGTTCGCTCATGGTGGGGTCGTCACCACGGAGGCCAAGGCGAAGGAGCTCAGGCCCTTCGCCGAAAGGCTGATCACGCTGGCGCGTCGCGGGGATCTGCACGCGCGCCGGCTGGTGGAGCGCAAGATCAAGGATCGCGATACGCTGGGATTGCTCTTCAAGGAGATCGGGCCTCGCTTCGCCGCGCGTCCGGGTGGCTACACCCGGATTCTCAAGCTGGGCCACCGACGCGGCGATGGCGCCGACATCGCCCGCATCGAGCTCCTCGCCGAGTGATGATGAACCATCGAAACGACGAAAGGGGACCTTCGGGTCCCCTTTTTTTGGGCTATCGGCTGACTGCTGGTGGGCTGGACCGCGGAGCCTCAGCCGGCCTTCTTGATCCTGTTACTCTTGATGCATTGGGTGCAGACCCGGACCCGGCGCGGTGCCCCATCCACCACCACGCGGACCGTTTGCAGGTTGGGATACCACCGGCGGTTGGTGCGGTTCTTGGCGTGACTCACGTTGTGGCCGGTGACCGGCCCTTTGGCGCACACCGAACAGACCCGTGCCATAACCCCGTCCCTGGTGGAGAAGCGTCTCGCCTGACCTTGGCGAGCCGGGAATTTTAGTCGGAAACCGCCTCCGGCACAACCTCTTAGGCTCGACCCAACCCCTTTGGGAGAGATCGCCAGAACATGCCCAGCGCGCTGATCACGGGGATCACCGGTCAAGATGGCTCCTACCTGGCTGAGCTTCTGCTCGCGAAGGGATATCGGGTCTTCGGAGCGGTGCGGCGCACCAGCCACCACAGCTACGAGCGGATCGAGCATCTGCTGGACCAGATCGAGATCGTGGCGGCCGATCTATTGGACCAGCATTCGCTTACGGTGGTGCTTCAAGACACCCGCCCGGATGAGGTCTACAATCTCGCGGCTCAGTCCTACGTCCCTACCTCCTGGACCCAGCCCGTCCTCACCGGCGAGTTTACGGCCTTGGGCGTGACGCGCATTCTGGAGGCCATCCGGCTGGCGCATCCCACGGCCCGCTACTACCAGGCCAGCTCGTCCGAGATGTTCGGTAAGGTGACTGAAACACCCCAGTCGGAAGCGACGCGATTCTACCCGCGCTCGCCCTACGGCGTGGCCAAGGTGTACGGGCACTGGATCACGGTCAACTACCGCGAATCGTACGGCCTGTACGCGGTGAGCGGGATCCTGTTCAACCACGAGTCGCCCCGGCGCGGGATCGAGTTCGTCACCCGGAAGGTGACCGACGGCGTCGCCCGTATCAAGCTCGGTCTCGCGCGGGAGCTTCGGTTGGGCAACCTCGATGCCAAGCGCGACTGGGGCTTCGCCGGGGACTACGTCGACGCGATGTGGCGTATGCTGCAGCGCCCAAGTCCCGAGGACTACGTCGTGGGGACGGGCGTCGCGCACAGCGTCCGGGATCTGGTCGAGATCGCATTCCGCGCCGTCGGTCTCGACTGGCGCGAGTACGTGGTGGTGGATCCGCGTTTCATCCGCCCGGCCGAAGTGGATCTTCTGCTCGCTGATCCGTCCAAGGCCAAGGCCGACCTGGGATGGCAGCCGACGGTCTCGTTCGAGTCGCTGGTGGCTATGATGGTGGAGGCCGATCTGCGGAGGCTCTCGCGCCGAGAATGAGAGTCCTGGTGACGGGCGCCGACGGTTTCGTCGGCCGCTATCTGGTCCGGCAATTGGTTGCCGGCGGGTACGAGGTGACGGCCGGCTGCCGGCCGGGCGGGCCTCCGCCGAAGCAATGGCTCGGCGCCGCAGCGGGTCGGGTGCAATGCGTGGAATTGGAGATCACGGAGGACGCGTCGGTGCGGGCCGCCGCGTCCGTCCCGGCCGACGCGGTCGTTCACCTGGCGGCGGTGAGCTCGGGCCGCGACGCCCGCCGCGATCCGGCCTACGCCTGGACCGTGAACGCCGTAGGGACCGTCCGTCTGCTAGACGCGCTGGCGGCGCGGCGGGAGGAGGGCGCGATCGATCCCATGGTGCTCGTCGTCTCCAGCGGCGAGGTCTACGGTGTCGGCGATCCGAGGCCGCGGCGAGAGACCGACCCGGTGGCGCCGGTCGCGCCGTACGCGGCGAGCAAGGTCGGGGCGGAGACCGCGGCGCTCGAGACCTGGCGGCGCACCGGGCTTCGCGTCGTCGTCGCCCGGTCGTTTCAGCATACCGGCCCGGGTCAGCCGACCGACTTCGTCGTACCGGCCTTCATCGAGCGGCTGCGTGAGGCCAAGCGGGCGGGAGCTACGACGGTGCGCACCGGTAACCTCGACCCGGTTCGGGACCTGCTCGACGTGCGTGACGTGATCACCGCCTATCTGGCGCTGCTCGAGCGCGGCGTGCCCGGCGAGATCTACAATGTGGCGCGGTGCGATGGCGTGCGGCTCGGCGCGCTGTTCGAGCGGCTCGCCGAGCTGGTCGGCATCACGGCCCGAGCCGAGCCCGATCCCGCGCTCATGAGGAGCGCCGATATTCCCCATCTCGTGGGCGACGCCGGAAAGCTTCGGCGCGCGGTTGGCTGGACGCCCACGTTCACCCTGGACGAGACGTTGCGCGGAGTTGTCGATGCCCAAACGGACTGACCTCGAAACCATTCTTCTGGTCGGCTCGGGCCCGATCGTGATCGGGCAGGGCGCTGAATTCGACTACTCCGGCACGCAGGCAGTGCGGGCGCTCAAGGAAGAGGGATATCGGGTCGTCCTCGTCAACTCCAATCCCGCGACGATCATGACCGATCCCGAGCTCGCCGACCGCACCTACATCGAGCCGGTGACGCCCGAGTGGGTCGCGAAGGTGATCGAACGGGAGCGGCCGGACGCCTTGCTGCCCACGATGGGCGGCCAGACGGCGCTCAATGTGGCCATGGCGCTCCATCGCGACGGCACGCTCGAACGGTTTGGCGTCGAGCTGATCGGCGCGAACGAGCGGGCAATTCGGATCGCCGAAGACCGCGAGGAGTTCGCGCAGGCCATGCGGCGGATCGGGCTCAGCACGCCGGAGGGCCGGGTGATCCGGAGCCTCGATGAAGCGCGCGCGGCCGTGGAGGAGACCGGCTATCCGGCGATCTGCCGGCCGTCGTTCACCCTCGGTGGGACGGGCGGCGGCATCGCGTACAACCGGGAAGAGTTCGAGGAGCTGATCCGACGCGGCCTGGAGTTGTCGCCGGTCGGCTCGGTGCTGGTAGAGCAGAGCATCATCGGGTGGAAGGAGTTCGAGCTCGAGGTGATGCGCGACGGCGCTGACAATGTCGTCATCGTCTGCTCCATCGAAAACTTCGACCCGATGGGCGTGCATACCGGCGATTCGATCACGGTCGCCCCGGCGATGACGCTCACCGACCGCGAGTATCAGCGGATGCGCGACGGTGCCATCGCCGTGATCCGAGAGGTCGGGGTCGCGGCCGGCGGCTGCAACATCCAGTTCGCCGTCAATCCGCGGAACGGTGAACAGCTCGTCATCGAGATGAACCCGCGGGTCTCGCGCTCGTCGGCGCTGGCCTCCAAGGCGACGGGCTTCCCGATCGCGCGGATCGGCACCAAGCTCGCCGTGGGCTACCGGCTGGACGAGCTCCCCAACGACATCACCAGGACGACGCCCGCCTCGTTCGAGCCCGTGTTGGACTATGTCGTGGTGAAGATCCCCCGCTTCGCGTTCGAGAAGTTCCCCAGCGCGGACCCACGGCTCACCACCCAGATGAAGTCGGTCGGCGAAGTGATGGCGATCGGGCGCACCTTCAAGGAAGCGTTGCAGAAGGGCCTTCGCGGGCTCGAGATCGATCGCGCCGGCTGGGTCACCAGCGGCACGCTGGCCGATGACCGCCTGCCCGACACCGAGCGCGAGACGCTGCTTGCGGCGGTGCGGACACCGACGCCGGAGCGGATCTTCCAGATCAAGCACGCGCTCGCGGCCGGCCTCTCGGTGGAGGCGATCGCCGAGCGCAGCGGCATCGATCCCTGGTTCCTGTATCAGCTCGCGGAGCTGCTCGACTCGGAGCGGCAGTGGGTGGCGACGGCGCTCGAAGGCGTGAGGGATGAGGAGCCCGCACGGGCGGCGCTCCGAAAGATGAAGCGCCTGGGCTTCTCCGATCGCCAACTTGGCGACTTGGTCGGCGTCCCCGAGGCCGAGATTCGCTCACGCCGCCACCGTCTCGGCGTTCGCCCGGTGTACAAGACGGTCGACACCTGCGCCGGCGAGTTTCCCTCGTCGACGCCGTATCTGTACTCGACCTACGACGACGAGAACGAATCGGGGCCTATCGGCGATCGGACCGTGATCATCCTCGGCAGCGGTCCGAATCGCATCGGTCAAGGCGTCGAGTTCGACTATTGCTGCGTTCGAGCCGCGCTCTCGTTCCGCGAGCTGGGTTACCGCACGGTGATGGTGAACTCGAATCCGGAGACCGTGTCCACCGACTTCGACATCTCGGACGCGCTTTACTTCGAGCCGCTGACTTTGGAGGACGTGCTCGAGATCGTGCAGTTGGAGCGACCCTTGGGCGTGGTCGTGCAGCTCGGAGGGCAGACGCCGCTCCGCTTGGCCAAGGCGCTGGAGCGCGAGGGGGTGCGGATCCTGGGTACCTCGCCCGATGCGATCGATTTGGCCGAGGATCGCGGGCGGTTCGAGCGCGTGGCGCGCGAGTTGAACGTGGCGCAGCCGCCCGGCGGTATCGCGACGTCGGTGGATCAGGCGATCGCCGTGGCGGCGCGGGTGGGCTATCCGGTGTTGGTGCGCCCGTCCTACGTGCTGGGCGGTCGCGCCATGGAGATCGTCTACGACGACGTCTCGCTCAGAAGCTACTTCGCTCGCGCGGCGCGGGTCGCTCCCGAGCATCCCGTGCTGATCGATCGATTTCTGGAGGACGCGTTCGAGGCGGACGTCGACGCGATCGCCGACGGCACGCGCTGTGTCATCGGCGGCGTGATGCAGCACATCGAGGACGCCGGCATCCACTCCGGTGACTCCGCGTGCGTGTTGCCGCCATACCTTATCACCGAGCAGCAGGTCGACGAGATGCGGCGACACACGCGGGCGTTCGCCGAGCGCTTGGGTGTGGTGGGGCTCATCAACGTGCAGTACGCCATCAAGAACGGCGTGGTCTACGTGCTCGAGGTCAACCCGCGCGGCTCGCGCACGGTGCCGTTCGTCTCCAAGACGACCGGTGTTCCGCTGGCCGCGCTCGCGGCCGCCCTGATGGTGGGGAAGACGCTCGAGGAACTGGGCCTCCACGACGACGTGCTCCAGCCGTACGTCGCGGTCAAAGAAGCCGTGTTTCCGTTTACCAAGCTCCCGGGCGTCGACTCGATTCTCGGACCCGAGATGCGCTCGACCGGTGAGGTGATGGGCATCGCCGATTCGTTCGGGATGGCGTTCGCCAAGGCGCAAATCTCGGCGGATGGCGCACTGCCCTTGTCGGGAACGGTGTTCGTCACCGTGAACGATCACGACAAGGATACCGTGGTGCCGATCGCGCGCCGCTTCCATGGTCTCGGCTTCAAGATCCTGGGCACCGAGGGCACGGCTCGGTATCTCCGAGCCCGCGGGATTCCCACCGAGCGGGTGCTCAAGGTATACGAGGGGCGCCCGAACGCGATCGACTTGATCGTCTCGGGCGGCATTCAGCTCCTCATCAACACGCCGCTCGGCAAGCTCACGCAGCAGGACGACTACGCGATCCGGCGAGCCGCCCTGCAGCACCGGGTTCCGTATACCACGACGCTTTCGGCCGCGTCGGCCGCGTGTGACGCCGTCATCGCCCTTCGGAGCCGAGCCGGCGAGGTGCGCTCGCTGCAGGAGTGGCATGCGCTGGCGCGGGAGATGTCGGCCGAATGGACCGGCTGAGCGCCCGCGATCCGGCGTTCGCCGCGGAGCTTCGCCGCGTCGTACACGGCGAGGTGCGGGAGGGCGAGCTGATGGGGCGGTACTCGACCTACCGCATCGGCGGGCCGGCCACCATGCTCTTGCCCGTGGTCCCCGAGGACGTCGCCGTGGCGCTCCGGCTCGCGGCCCAGGAAGGGATCCCCTGGTTCGCGCTCGGCCTTGGCTCCAACCTTCTTCTGCCGGACGAGGGGCTCGACGCGCTGGTCATCCGGATCGGCAAAGGCCTCGACGAGGTCTCCCGCGCCGGGGAGCGATGGACCATTGGGGCCGGACTGCCGGCGCCGCACGCGGCTCGTCGCACGGCCGAGGCCGGATATGCCGGACTTCACATCTTCGTCGGCGTGCCTGGCACCGTCGGTGGCGGGATCTTCATGAACGCCGGCTGCCATGGCGGCGACTGGGCGGAGGTGGTGGAGACCGTGACAGTCGTCGATTCCAGCGGTCGGGACCGGGTGCACCGCCGGGCGGAGATCCCGTTCACCTACCGGCGGAGCGGTCTCGTCGCGGAAGTCGTGGTGGAGGCGACGGTGCGGCTTCGGCCGGAGGATCCGGCGCGGATCGGCGCCGAATTGGAGGAGATGTACCGCTGGCGTCGCGATGGCACGCCGTTCAACCAGCCTTGCTGCGGCAGTGTGTTCCAGAATCCCGGCGGCCCGAGCTGGAGGCGCGAGAGCGGGCCGCAGACGGCCGGTCAGCTCATCGAGGCCGCGGGCCTCAAGGGATTCCGGGTCGGCGGTGCCGAGGTGTCGCCGCGCCACGCCAACTATTTCGTCAATATCGGCGGCGCGACCGCCGCCGACGTCCGCGGGTTGATCGACCACGTGCGCGCCGTGGTGGAAGACAAGTTCGGGGTGCGACTGGAGACCGAAGTGAAGCTGATCGGGAATTTGGGGGAGCAACAGCGGTGAAGCGCCCATTCTTCGCGCACGAATCGAGCTATGTCGACGACGGCGCCACGATCGGGGATGACACCAAAATCTGGCATTTCTGCCACGTGATGGCCGGGGCCGTGATCGGCCAGCGCTGCAACCTGGGCCAGAACGTCGTCGTGATGCCGGGGACGGTCATCGGGAACAACGTCAAGATCCAGAACAACGTATCGATCTACGAGGGAGTGGTCCTCGAGGACGACGTGTTTTGCGGTCCCAGCTGCGTCTTCACCAACGTGATCAATCCGCGAAGCCACGTCTCCCGCAAGTCGGAATATCGGAGAACTCTGGTCCGGCGGGGTGCGTCGATTGGGGCCAACGCGACGCTGGTTTGTGGCGTAACGCTGGGTGAGTACTGCTTCGTCGGGGCCGGAGCGGTGGTCACGTCGGACGTGCTGCCGTTCGCGCTCGTGGTCGGCGTGCCGGCCCGGCGGGTCGGATGGATGTGCCGGTGCGGTGAGCGATTAGAGGTGGGGGGCGGAGGGGCTCGTTGCGCCATCTGCGGTGCCCGCTATCTCGAGGAGGACGTTGGACTGCGCTTGATTGACCCACCCAAGACGAGCGGCTAAGTTATTAGGCTGTCTTGGCTTCGACGATTTTTACCCAGGTGAGACTTTGAACGTTCCGCTCCTCGACCTCGTGGCGCAGTACCGGGCCATCAAGGATGCCGTGCTCCCGGCGGTGCAGTCGGTCATCGAGCGCCAGCAGTTCATCATGGGGCCCGAGGTGGGCCAGCTTGAATCGGAGGTCGCGCGGCTCTCCGGCGCGAAGCACGGCATCGCCTGCGCCAGCGGGACCGACGCGCTGCTCCTGCCGCTCAGGGCGCTGGGCCTTACGCCGGGCTCAGAGGTTATTGCCCCGGCTTTCACGTTTTTCGCCACCGCCGGGGCGATCCACAATGCCGGCGGCACGCCGGTGTTCGTGGACATCGAACCTGGGACCTTCAACGTGGCCCCGGACGCGGTCGAGGCCGCGATCACGGCCCGGACGCGCGCCATCGTCGTGGTCCACCTGTACGGCCAGATGGCCGCCATGGAGCGGATCCTGGCGATCGCGAAACGGCGCGGTATCGCCGTGATCGAAGACGCTGCCCAGGCGATCGGTGCGCGTCGTAAGGTCGACGGCGCATGGCGTGTGGCGGGCGAGCTCGGGACGGCCGGCGCACTTTCCTTTTTCCCGAGCAAGAACCTCGGCGCCTGGGGCGACGGCGGCATGATGCTGACCCAGGACGATGTGCTGGCCGAGCGGCTCCGGAAACTGCGGCTCCATGGCGGCGCCAAACAGTATCATCACGAGGAGGTCGGCACCAACAGCCGGCTCGACACGATTCAGGCCGCCGTGCTGCTGGTCAAACTGCGCTATCTGGCGGGTTGGAGTGAAGCGCGTCGCCAGCGCGCGGCACGTTACACCGACGCGTTCAGCGGCCACCCCGCTGTCTGTCCACCGCTGACCGACCCGGCCAACGAGCACATCTTCCACCAGTACACGGTGCGGGTCGATCGCCGAGATGAATTGCTGAGCCATCTCAAGGCCAAGGGGATTGGCCACGCAGTCTATTACCCGGTGGCGCTGCACCTGCAGCCTTGTTTCGCTGCGCTGGGGTACCGGCGCGGGAGCCTGCCGGCGACGGAGGCCGCGATGGCGTCGGTGGTGTCGCTTCCCATCTACCCGGAGCTCGAGCCCGCGCAGCAGGAAGCCGTGGTCGAGGCGGTGACGGGCTTCTACGGATGAGCCGCATCAAAGTGGGGGTGATCGGTGCCGGGGCGTGGGGTCAAAACCACGTCCGGACGCTGGCAGCCATGTCCGAGGTGGAGCTGGCCGGCGTGTGCGACTTGAACCCGGCGGTTCGCGACCGGATGGCGCGGCAGTATCCCGGGGTATTCATCACGGACTCGGCGGCTGCGCTGCTGGCGCGAGTGGAGGCGGTCGTCGTGGCTTCGACGGCGCGGACCCACGCGGAGCTAGGCCACCAGGCGGTGGCGGCCGGGGTGCCTGCGCTCATCGAAAAGCCGTTCGCGCTCACCGTGGCGGACGCGGAGCGGCTGGCCGAGGCGGCGGCAGTCCGGGGAGTGCCGGTCTTGGCGGGTCACCTGTTGGAGTACCATCCGGTGGTGGAGCACCTGCGCCGTCTGATCACCGAAAAGGCTCTGGGGGACCTGTTTTATCTCTATTCCCAGCGGGTCAATTTGGGGCAAATTCGACCGGACGAGAATGCGCTCTGGAGCTTCGGCCCCCATGACGTTTCGGTGGCACTGTTTCTGCTCGCGGACCGGCCCAGATCGGTCACCGCCCTGGGGCACTCGTATCTTCAGCCTGGCATTGAAGATGTCGTCTTCCTCACCATGACCTTCGACTCCGGGGTCGTGGCGCATGCGCAGATGTCGTGGCTCGATCCCCACAAGGAGCGGCGCCTCACCGTCGTGGGCTCGAAGCAGATGGCTGTCTTCGACGACATGCAACCCCGAGAGAAGCTTCGGATCTACGACAAGGGCGTGGACCGCCCGCCGGAGTACCGGTCGTACGGGGAGAGCCTGTCGGTGCGTGAGGGGGACATCTTTATTCCCAGGGTGTCGAATGCGGAGCCGCTGGCGGCCCAATTGAGGCATTTCATGCAGGTTGTGCGCGGGGAGGCAGCGCCGCGGGCGGACGCCGCGGACGGGGTGCGGGTGATCCGCGTCCTGGAGGCGGCAAGCCGCTCGCTCGCCCGGGGCGGGGCACCGGTTACCCTCGAGGAGAACGCATGACAGTCGCGCAAGAGCTGATCGCAAAGAGCGAGCGCCGTGAGGTGCTGTTCGGCATCGTGGGCCTGGGATACGTGGGACTGCCGCTGGCGATGGAACTCGCGCGCGCGGGCTACAACGTCCTGGGCTACGACGTGAATCAGCGCGTGGTGGACGGGCTCAACGGCGGCCGCTCCCACATCAAGGATGTCACCGACGCGCAGCTCGCCGGCGCCAAGCGGCTCTTCACCGCGACCACGGATGGCAACCGGCTTCGCGAGTGCGACGCGATCTCGATCTGTGTGCCGACGCCGCTCTCGAAGTTCAAGGATCCCGATGTGAGTTACATCGTGGCCGCCACGGAGGCCGTGAAGCGCACGCTCCGGCGCGGCCAGGCGATCATCCTGGAGAGCACCACGTATCCCGGCACCACTCGCGAGATCCTGTTGCCCGCCCTCGAGAGTACGGGCCTCAAGGTGGGGAGCGATTTCTTTCTGTCGTTCAGCCCCGAGCGGGTGGATCCCGGCAACGCGAACTACGGCACCCGCAACACGCCGAAGGTAGTCGGTGGCATCACGGCCGACTGCCGCAAGGTGACGATGGCGCTGTACCGTCCGGCCATCGACACGTTGGTCCCGGTCTCGACCACCGAGGCGGCGGAGCTGGTGAAGCTGCTGGAGAATACCTTCCGCAGCGTGAACATCGGGCTGGTGAACGAGATGGCGATCGTCTGCGACAAGTTGGGCGTGGACGTGTGGGAAGTGATCGAAGCGGCGGCGACGAAGCCGTTCGGCTTCATGAAATTCCTGCCGGGCCCCGGTCTGGGAGGCCACTGCATTCCGATCGATCCCCACTATCTCGCCTGGAAGATGCGCGGGCTCAACTATAAGACCCGGTTCATCGACCTCGCCGGTGAGTTGAACACCGAGATGCCGGTCTTCTGGGTGCGCAAGGTCACGGAGGCGCTCAACAGTCAGGGTCACGCCGTCCGGGGCGCCAGCGTCCTCGTTCTCGGCGTCGCCTATAAGCGCGACATCGAGGACATGCGTGAGAGCCCGGCGCTCGACATCATCCGTCTCCTGGAACAGCAGGGGGCCAAGGTCTCCTATCACGATCCGCACGTCCCCCACTTCAGCGAGGATGGTCACGAGTTCCGTTCGGTCGAGCTCACGCCGGCCGCGCTCGAGGCGGCGGACTGCGTCATGGTGGTAACCGATCACTCCGCCATCGATTTCACCATGGTCAAGCGGCACGCGCGGCTCGCGGTGGATACGCGCCACGCCCTGCCGCGGGGAGACTGAGCATGCACGTCGCAGTGGTGGGCAGTGGCTATGTGGGGCTCGTCGCCGGAGCTTGTCTGGCGGAGACGGGCAATGACGTCATCTGTTGCGACGTGGACGCCCGCAAGATCGAGCGACTCAAGCAGAGCGACATTCCTATCTACGAGCCCGGGCTCGAGCAGATGGTGCAGCGCAATCAAGAGGAAGGCCGTCTGGTCTTCAGCGCCGACGTGGGCGCCGCGGTTCGGGCCGCGCGCGTCGTGTTCATCGCCGTGGGCACGCCGCCGGGTGAGGATGGCTCGGCTGACCTGCAGCATGTGCTCGCCGTCGCGAAGACGATCGGCAAGAACATGAACGGGCCCAAGGTCGTGGTGACCAAGTCGACCGTGCCCGTGGGTACGGCCGCGCGGGTGCGCGCGGCGATCGAGGCGGAGACCAAGACCCCGTTCTCGGTCTGCTCCAACCCCGAGTTTCTCAAAGAGGGCGCGGCCATCGACGACTTCATGAAGCCCGATCGGGTGGTCATCGGTGTGGATTCGGACGAGGCCCGCGGGGTGATGCAGGAGCTGTACTCGCCTTTTGTTCGCACCGGCAACCCGGTCCTCTTCATGGACATCGCTTCGGCCGAAGTCACCAAGTACGCGGCGAACGCCATGCTGGCCACCCGCATCTCGTTCATGAACCAGGTCGCGGAGTTCTGCGAGCGGGTCGGGGCCGACGTGAATATGGTGCGGCAGGGCATCGGCACCGATCGCCGGATCGGCCCCGCGTTTCTGTTTCCAGGGCCTGGGTATGGCGGCTCCTGCTTTCCCAAGGACGTCAAGGCGCTGATTCACTCCGCGCAGGGCACCGGCGTTCGGTTCGACCTGCTCGAGGCGGTCGAGGCGGTGAACGAGCGCCAGAAGCTCGTGCTCTATCGCAAGGCGCACCGGATTCTCGGCCAGAATCTTTCCGGCAAGCGGATCGCCGTGTGGGGTCTCGCGTTCAAGGCGGAGACCGACGACATGCGGGAGAGTCCGGCGATCCCGCTCGTTCACTCGCTGGTGGCCGCCAACGCAAAAGTGCGAGCCCACGATCCGAAGGCGATCGAGAGCGCGCACGCCTGCTTCGGTGATTCGATCGAGTACGCCAAGGATCCGTACGACGCGGTCGACGGTGCCGAGGCGCTGATTATCGTGACGGAATGGTTAGTGTACCGAACGCCGGACCTGCCGCGGGTCAAATCGCTGCTCCGCCGACCGCTCATCATCGACGGCCGGAATCTCTACGAGCCCGACCGGATGGGCGCCCTCGGCTTCGAGTATCATGGGATCGGGCGGCGCACGCCATGAGGGTTCTCATCACCGGCGCGGGTGGCTTTCTCGGCTCGCACCTCACCGATCGGTTCTTGGCCGATGGGCACGACGTGATCGGGGTCGACAACTTCGTCACCGGAAGCCCGGAGAATCTCGCTCACCTGCTGGGGAACCCGAAGTTCCAGTTCTTCCACCACGACGTCACCAACTTCATTTATGTCGCGGGATCGCTGGACGGCGTGCTGCACTTCGCGTCGCCGGCGAGCCCGATCGACTATCTCGAGCTGCCGATCCAGACGCTCAAGGTGGGCTCGCTCGGCACGCACAAGGCGCTCGGCCTGGCCAAAGCCAAGGGCGCGCGCTTTCTGCTCGCCTCGACCTCCGAGGTGTACGGCGATCCGCAGGTGCACCCGCAGCCCGAGAGCTATTGGGGACACGTCAATCCGGTGGGACCTCGCGGCGTTTATGATGAGGCGAAACGCTTCGCGGAAGCGATGACGATGGCCTATCATCGCACGCACGGCATGCAGACCCGTATCGTGCGGATCTTCAATACCTATGGCCCTCGGATGCGGGCCCGCGACGGGCGGGTGGTCTCGAATTTCGTGGTGCAGGCGCTGACCGGCGAGCCGCTCACCATCTACGGCGACGGCGGCCAGACCCGCTCGTTCTGCTACGTGTCCGATCTGATCGACGGCATCTATCGGTTGTTCCACAGCGATCGGGTCGAGCCGACCAACATCGGTAACCCCAACGAATTCACGGTGCTGCAGTTGGCCGAGCTGGTGCGCACGATTACGGGGTCGGCATCTCCGATCGACCGCCGACCTCTGCCGACGGACGACCCCAAAGTGCGCAAGCCGGACATCACGATCGCCCGCACGACGCTCGGCTGGGAGCCGAAGGTGCAGCTCAACGAAGGGCTGCAGCGCACGATCGAGTTTTTCCGGAACCAACTGCGCGGATGACCCGGGTTCTGATCACGGGCGCGGCGGGCTTCATCGGCTCGCACCTGGTCGAGGCGTTGACGGGGCGGGGAGATGAGGTCGTCGGCATCGACAACTTCGACCCGTTTTACGCTCGGGACGTGAAGGAGCGGAACCTCCGTGAGATCGGCCAGCGCGCCGGCTTCCGCTTTCATGAGCTCGATATGCTCGAGGTCGGGCAGGTCGCCCGGCTGCTCACTCCCGAGACGGTGATCGTTCATCTCGCGGCCAAAGCAGGCGTGCGGCCGTCGATCGCGGATCCCGTCGCCTATGCGCACGCAAACGTGGCCGGCGCGGCGGCCATCATCGAGGCGGCCCGGCACGTTGGCCTCTCCCGCATCGTCTTCGGCTCGTCCTCGTCGGTGTACGGGGATAGCACGCCGGTCCCATTTCGCGAAGATGCCGCCGCGATCGAGCCGGTCTCGCCCTACGCCGCGACCAAGCGCGCCGGGGAGCTACTGTTTCACGCACTCGCCCCCATCCATGGCTTCCGAGTGGCGTCGCTGCGATTTTTCACCGTATTCGGTCCGCGCCAGCGCCCCGATCTGGCGATCCATGCCTTCGCTCGCCGCATGGCGGAAGGCAAGCCGCTCACGCTGTTCGGCGACGGAACGCAGGCGCGCGACTACACCTACTGCGACGATATCGTGGCGGGTGTGACCGCTGCGGTGGATTGGACCGAGCGGGCGCCGGTGGGGTGCGACACGTTCAATCTCGGTGGCAATCGCCCGGTGGCCCTCCGACGGCTCGTCGAGGAGCTGAGTTGCGCCATGGACATCCGGCCGGAGCTCGAGTGGGCCCCAATGCAGCCTGGTGACGTGCAGCAGACCTGCGCCGACGTGGAGAAGTCACGGCGCATCCTCGGCTACGAGGCCAAGACGCCGTTCGACGAAGGGATTCGCCGTTTCGTGACCTGGTTCCGGGAGGTCTATGCACGCCGGTCCTGACACGGTGCTCATGCGAGCGCGAGAGCGGTTCCAGACGCAGGACTACTACGGCGCGCTGCACCTGCTCGACGAGCTGATCGAGGACGGGCACCCCTTTGCCGATGCGCATCAGTTGCGCGGCGTGGTCCTGGGCCTCCTGGGCCAGCGTGAGCGCGCGCTCGAGGCGTTCGATCGAGCGCTCGCGCTCAATCCGGACTACGTCGAGGCGCTGATCCACCGGGGCATCGTCCTGAGCGAGCTGGGGCGGAGCGACGAAGCCAGCGCCCTCTTCCGCCGCGCCGCAGCCGCCGGCGAAGGTCGGACGGCCGGCTTTGCCCGGCCGATGGCGGCGCGCCTGAGCAACCTCCACGCCGAGTTGGGCGAGGCGTACGCCGAAGCGGGTGACATGCCGCGGGCGATCGCCCAGTACCGGCGCGCGCTCGAGTTGGGGCCCGGATTCCACGATCTGCGCCATCGCCTGGCCCGCCACCTGCTCGCGGCGGGCCGGTACCTCGAGGCTCGGGATGAACTGGAGCGACTGCTCCATCTCAGGCCGCAATTGTACGAGGCGGAGGCGGCATTGGGCCTCGCCCGTTACCTTGCCGGCGACGCCGCTGGGGCGCGGGAGATTTGGCGAGGCTGCCACGTGCGGCAGCCCGAGGACGCGCGGGTCGAGGCTTACTTGGCGATGCTGGAACGGCTTCCCCAGTGAAGATGGTTGGACTCCTGTTGTTGGTTGCCGCCTGCGGGTCCGGCGACCAGCCCGAATTCCGGGGTGATCGTGCCTACGGCGAGGGGCATTTTGCCGAAGCGCTGACCCACTATCGCGCGGCGGCCAAGGGTGGGACGAGTGGCCGGCTCTGGGCCAAGATTGGCGCCACGACCCTTCACACTGCCGATCTCCGGGCCGCGGCCGACGCTTATCGCCATCTGGCTTCGGAGGATCCCTCGCGCACCGGTGAAGCGGCGGACGGGCTCGAGGCGGTCGCCCGCGGTGCGGAGCGTCGGGGAGACATGGTGGCCCTACACGACGCCGTGTTGGTGCTCGCCGCCGTTGCGCCGGGGCGACCGGTCGCGCACTACGCATTTGCGCTGGCGCAGCACGGGCCAGTCTCCGACGGCGATGCACTGGCCCTGTTGCCCGCCGCGCTGGCCGCGGCGCCGGACGCATTCACCTTCGATTCGCTGCTCGCGGCTTACGCCTCGGTCTTGCAGCAGTCGGCGGGCTGCGAGCAGGCGGCGCCGGCCTATCGGGCGGCATTCCGGCGCGCGCAGGATTCCAGCACCCGCCTGCGGGCCGGTACGGGGCTCGCCGGGTGCGCGCTCAATCTCGGACTCGCGGCGCTGAAGGTCGGACACGCGGATGACGCCGCACGTTGGTTTACTCAGGCGGTCAAGGTCGATACGACTTCGTGGACCGGCCGCCGAGCGCTGATCGGCTTGGGGGACGCGCGGGTCGGGCAGGGCGACATATTGGGCGCCGCTATCGCCTTTCAGGCGGTGGTAACACGGGATGCCGGCGATTCCCTCGGCCGCATCGCCGGGGATCGCTTGCGGGCGCTGGGCGCTCCTCCACCGGCCGACACCGGCAAGGGACGAACGCAATGAGACGGTATTGGTATTGTGCTTTGGTGATGCTCGCTGCTTGCCGGCATGGCGGAGCGAAGGACGCCGCCTTGGCGCCCTCGCCCGAAGTCGCGCCCCAGGATTTCGATCGCCTGTGGACCGACGCGACCCACGCCTTTCGGCACGGCAAGTGGAACGACGCGATCAAGCAGTTTCAGTCGATCGCGGTCATCCTCCCGCCGGGTGATCCGCGCATCGCACAATCGCATTTCTACTTGGGCGAGGCGAACTTCGCGAAGAGCGAGAACCTCGAGTCGGTCCGCGAGTTCCGGCGGGTGTCGGACGAGTCGCCCAACGACGCCCTCGCGTCCAAGGCGCTCCTTCGCGCCGGCGATGCGTACGCGGACCTGTGGCGCCGGCCCGAGCTCGATCCATCCTATGGCCAGACAGCGCTCTCCACCTATCAGGAGCTGGTGAGCCGATATCCCGGCACGCCGGAGGCGGACCGGGCGCAAAAGAAGATCAAATCGCTGGAGGAGAAGTTCGCCATCAAGCAGTACAAGGCTGCGCTTTACTACCTTCGCTACAAAGCGTACGATTCGGCCATCCTCTATCTCAAGGATCTGGTCGCAACCTACCCGCGCTCCTCGGTGGCGCCTGATGCGCTGATGCGGTTGGTCTCAGCCTACCAGCGTTTGGGCTATCAGGAGGACGTGCGGGAAACCTGCGGCTACATCCGTCGCTTTCATCCGAACGCCTCCGGGGTGGATAAGGTGTGTCCCGTTGCCGGCGTCTCCTGACGCGTGATGGTCGGGCTGTTTGGGGGGTCGTTCGATCCGATTCATCACGGACACCTGCTGGTGGCCCAGGCGGTTGTCGAGGCGCTAGAACTCGAATCGCTCCGATTCGTACCGGCGCGGGAGCAGCCGTTCAAGCCCGGACAGCATCGCGCCTCGCCCGAGCAGCGGGCGCGGCTGGTCTCCCTCGCCATCGCGGGGGACCCGCGACTTTCGCTGGAGCGGGCCGAGTTGGATCGCCCCGGACCTTCATACACGGTGGAGACCTTGCGGCAGCTGCGCGGCCGCGAGCCGGACACCGAGTTCGTCTGGTTGGTCGGGGCTGACGCGGCAGCCGAAATCGAGACCTGGCGCGAGGCCACGGAGATCCCGCGCCTCGCGCGGGTCGTCGCCTTCGCGCGGGCCGGGAGTCCACCCCCCGCCGGACCGTTGATCTGGCGGACGCTCGCCGTGCCAGCCATCGACATCTCCGCGACGGCGATCCGCGATCGGGTCGCGGCCGGTAAGCCGATCCGCTACTGGGTGCCGGACGACGTCGCACGCTACATCGCGGCCGAGCGGCTATACTTGAATGGGGAGCAATGATTAAGCAACTGATGACCGCGGTCTTCGGAACGCGGTTCGATCGAGAGCGAAAGCGGCTGCAGCCGGTCGTGGACCGAATCAAGGTCCAGGAGGAGCAGCTCAAGGGCCTGAGCGAGGGTGAGCTGAGGGCCCAGACTGATCGTTTCCGGGCTCGGCTCGCCGAGCGCACCGCCACCGTTCGCGCCGAGGTCGAGGAGGTGCGTGCGGCGAAGCACGGGTGCGCCGATCCGGTCGAGCGCGAGCGCTTGGAGAATCGGTTCCACGCGCTGGAGGCGACTTACAAGAAAGAGTTGGCGGCGGGATTGGACGAGCTCCTGCCGGAAGCGTACGCCACGGTACGGGAGGCGTGCCGCCGCCTTATCGGGACCAAGTTCACCGTCACGGGTCACGAGATGACGTGGGACATGATTCCGTACGACGTCCAGCTGATCGGCGCC
>JBGPVE010000006.1:0-26840 GCA_041491545.1 Gemmatimonadota bacterium
CGGCCATACCGGAGCGCCTGGACATCGGAGAAAGCGGTAGCCTACCTCAAGGAAAAGGCGGGCACCGAGTTCGATCCCGAGATCGTGACGGCATTCACCACGATGATCGGCAACTACGGCCAGGTGCGAACGCCGTTGGAGGAGGCCCCCGGGGCGGGGGCGGGGGCGGGGGCGGGGGCGGCGGCGGCCACGTAACTGGGGTCACAGACCTGGGCCATAAGAGGCGATAAGCTTCACTCGCATAAGCGTGCTGCCAATACTCGAGTGGAGGGCTGAGCTATGCTGTGGCTTGCGCTGGTGCTATTGATTGCCTGGGTGTTCGGTTTCGCCGTGTTCCATGTTGCCGGCGGATTGATCCACCTGCTACTGGTGCTGGCGGTGGTGGCGTTCGTCTACAACCTTGTCACCGGACGCAGGGCGGTGTAGGCAGCGTCGAAAATCGACGAGGGTGAGGCAAGGGGGCGGCCGAAGTGGTCGCCCCCTCGCTGTGCGCGGCCGGGTGCCCCGACCGCGCCCCCAGCTTGCATTCCGACTGTTTTATTCGCAATTTGGCTCAAGCCGCCATGCCGGCGGCCATTTGAACTGGCCTGAGGAGGTCATGATGGCGCTAGAGCGATCGATTGCGGCCGTCAGCCCGATTGAGCAGCGAGGCTACGCCCATCCCGAGGTGCTGGTCTCCACCGAGTGGGTGGCCGAGCACCTGAGGGATCCGAGCGTTCGGTTGGTCCAGTCGGATGAGGATGTGCTGTTGTACGAAACGGGGCACATTCCCGGAGCGGTCAAGATCGACTGGGTCGCCGATCTCAACGACCCGATTCAGCGCGACTATGTGGGCCGAGACCGGCTCCAGGCGCTGCTTCGGTCGAAGGGGATGAATCGCGACACGACGATTGTCCTCTATGGTGACAAGAACAACTGGTGGGCGACGTACAGCTTCTGGGTGTTCCGACTGTTCGGGCTGCAGAATCTCCGCATCATGGACGGAGGCCGCCAGCGCTGGATCGAAGAGGGCCGGCCGCTCACGACTGAGGCATCCAGGCATCCGGAGGGGAACATCGTCGTGGGAGACCGGGACGATGTTCGGTTGCGCGCCTTTCGCGAGGAGGTGGTCGAGCACGCGCGGCAGCGGCGGCCCCTGGTGGATGTGCGGAGCCCGGAGGAATACCGCGGCGAACGGCTGCATATGCCCGAATATCCGAGCGAGGGCGCGCTCCGCGGCGGCCACATTCCCGGCGCCCGCAGTATTCCCTGGGCGCGGGCGGTGAATCCCGAGACCCACACGTTCCGTCCGGCGAGCGAGCTGCGCACCATTTACGAGCAGGAGCAGGGACTCAAGCGCGATGCCGACACGGTGGTTTACTGCCGCATCGGCGAGCGCTCGTCCCACACCTGGTTCGCGCTCACCTATCTGCTTGGCTTCGAGAAAGTGAAGAACTACGACGGTTCTTGGACCGAATGGGGCAATGCGGTGCGGCTTCCGATCGAGAAGCCCTGATGGATC
Organism: Gemmatimonadota bacterium; assembly: GCA_041491545.1. Taxonomy (GTDB): domain Bacteria; phylum Gemmatimonadota; class Gemmatimonadetes; order Gemmatimonadales; family GWC2-71-9; genus DASQPE01. The sequence goes on from JBGPVE010000006.1 coordinate 1,502, forward strand.
GTCAGACCCAGATCGAGTTCCTGGTCGACCACTACAAGCGCCCGCGGCACAAGGGCACGCTCGAGGGAGCCGACGTCACCATGCCCGGCGGCAATCCGGGCTGCGGCGACCTGGTCACCATGCACGTCAAAGTCGCGCCCGACTCGGATCGGATCGAGCAAGTTCGGTTCGAGGGCGAGGGTTGCACCATCAGTCAGGCCGCCGCGTCGATCCTGGCCGACCGGATCAACAAGACCAAGCCGACACTCGACGATGTAGTCGACTTTCCGTACGAGCAGATGATCGACATGCTTGGCCGTGAGGTGGTGGGCTTTCGCGAGCGCTGCGCGACGCTCGCCCTCGGCACCCTCAAGATGGCGGCCAAGAGCATTCAGACTTACCGCAGCTTGCGCGCGGCGGGCCGCACCGACGAGGAGATCCGCCAGCTCCAGCAGGCGCTGGTGAACTCGGGCGGCCGCAGCGGGCTCGTCTTCGGTGCCGGAGCCCGGGCGCAGCAAGGCCTAGGCGGGGCGGAGTCGTAAGCAGTATCCTTGTTCGTCATGTCCCCAACTCTCAAGACGTTTCTCGCGCGGAGCCTCCTCGGTTTTGCGCTTGCGCTTGCGCTCACGCTCCCGGGCGTCCACGCGGGAGTCGCCGCGCAATCGGCCGATCCGGCCCCCCCGTTTGGTACCCTCCGCGAGCAGGCCGACCGGCAGCAACGCTGGCTGCAGGAGCGGCTCGATAGCGTTCTGCCGGGCCTGATGCGGAAGTATGCGGTGGACCCCGACGGCACGCCTCGGTGGGCGTTCCAGCGGCAAACCGAGTTCCATCTCATTCACTGATCGCCATGTCCATCGCCGATCTTCGTCGTGAGTACCAGCAGGCCCGCCTGGACGAGGGAGATGTCCATCCGGATCCACTCGAGGAGTTCGCCAAGTGGTTCGCCGAGGCGCGCAGCGCCGAGCTGATCGAGCCCAACGCCATGACGCTGGCGACCGCGACGGCCGATGGCAGGCCGTCCGCGCGCATGGTGCTGCTCAAGGGCGTCGACGACCGCGGGCTCACGTTCTTCACCGACTACCGCAGCCGCAAGGCCGGCGAGCTGGACGCCAATCCTCGCGCGGCGCTCGTGTTCTATTGGGCGGAGCTGGAGCGGCAGGTGCGGATCACGGGGCGGGTGAGTCGCGTGTCGCGGCAGGAAAGCGGGGAGTACTTCGCACGGCGGCCGCGCAGCAGCCGGCTCGGGGCCTGGTCGTCCTGGCAGAGCCAGGTGCTCGCGAGCCGGGGCGTGCTGGAGGAGCGACTGCGCGAGGTGACGGTACGATATCCGGGCGACGATATCCCGCTCCCTCCCGATTGGGGCGGCTACGTCCTGCGGCCGGACGAGATCGAGTTCTGGCAGGGCCGGGAAAGCCGGCTGCACGATCGGATCCGGTACACGCGGGCCGAAACCGGCTGGCGCGTCGAGCGGCTGTCGCCGTAGGCGCCGGTCGGCACTCAAGTCCAGCTGAAGCGATACCGGCAGACCGTGCCACCCCGCGCGCGACACTCCTCCTCGACGATACGCACGTCGTGCGCGCCACACATCTCCAGCGCCTTGCGATGCCACCCGATCACCGTTAGACAGTCCGGCCCGCTGAAGGTCTCGGCATCATGGGTGGTGAGCACTCCGGAGCGCTCGCCGGTCGGCTGATACTCGCGGCGCCCGCCTTCGTAGTACATCTGGTAGATGGCGGAGGCCTTGGCGAGAAACGCTTGCGGATTGTTCGGGGTGAGATACCCCTCGTGCAACGAGCCGAGATTTTTTTCAGCCGACGCCTCGCCGAGCCGCTCGAAGAACTCCGGCCGGCCGCCCCCCAGTACCCGCACGATCGCCTCATCCAGGTGTGTGCCCAGCTCGAACGGATACCAGTTCGAGGTGAAGACGATTCGGAGCGGTCGCTGGTCTTCGGGGCCGAGGCTTTCGACTACACGCTGCAAGCCGGCACGACCGAAATGCTCCTCGACGAACGCGAGCCGCGACTTGAGCACCGCGCCTTTGATGTGCTGCATCGCTGCCCCTTTCTGGTCAGTGTCATCGTTTTCGCGGCATGCTCAGCGTCTCCCACTCGCCGCGGCGGAGGTGCTTCGCAAGCAGAACGATCTGACCCACGTGATACGCGTAGTGGGCGATCTGGCGATTGATCGCCTGGAGTACGCTGTGCGGCTGCCCCCGGATCGTCACGGTGCGCTCGAGATCCTCGGGTCGGAGCGGCTCGATCGCCGCGAAAACCGCCCGCCAGCCGTCGTTCCACCAACGCCGAACATCCTCGGCGCTGGTGCCCGGATCGACCTCGAACTCCGAGTCCCGATTCCGGTCGGGCTTCTCCCCATCGCTAGTGAGGAAATCGGTCCAGCGCGAGCGCATATTGCCGGCCAGGTGCTTCACGGTCACCGCGATGCTGTTCGCTTCGCCGTCCAAGGTCTGGAACAGCGCCGCCGGCGGGATTTGCCGCATCGCGCCCTCGCCCAGCTCCTTGTACTTGCGCAATATCTCGAGGGAATCGGCGAGCACCGCCGGGCCGAGCTCGGGCGTCATTGGGTCGTCCTGGTTGAGGGTCGAACGGTGGGGCCGCCCTCAAATGTACCAGCGCGGCGGCCGACCCGCCGCGCGCCGCGTCTGTGCGTTTGACCCATTCCTCCCCATCATTAGCTTGCAAGAGCCGCCAGGGGCATCGGAGCTACCTGCTGATAGCGCTCCGATTGAGAGCGTACCCTTGGAACCTGATCCGGCTCATACCGGCGAAGGGAGCGCGGCGCGGGCAATCCGCGGCCTCTCTTCGTCCGTTCCTCGGAGTGACCGCTATGTCTACCGCACCGATCTTCGGCTTCTCTGAAGCCTTTCCCAAATCCAGCAAGGTCTATCTCGAAGGGTCGCGCGGCGTGCGCGTTCCCGTACGCGAGATCGGCCTCTCCGGGGGCGAGCCGCCGCTTCAGGTGTATGACTCGAGCGGCCCCCAGGGGTTCGACGTCCGAACCGGCCTCCCTCCGCTGCGCCGCAACTGGATTCGCGGCCGCGAGGTGGCGGAGATCGAGGGCCAGCGGGTCGAGGGGCGGTCCGACCTCGTCCCGGAGGGGCTTCGCCGCCGGCCGCTCAGGAGTCGGACCGCCGTCACCCAGCTGCGCTTCGCCCGCCGCGGGGAGATCACGCCCGAGATGGAGTTTGTGGCGCTGCGTGAGGGGATGGCGCCCGAGCTGGTGCGGAGCGAGATCGCGCGCGGCCGTGCGATCATCCCGGCGAACATCAACCATCCCGAGCTCGAGCCGATGATCATCGGCCGCAGCTTCCACGTGAAGATCAACGCCAACATCGGCAACTCGGCCGTCACGTCGTCCATCGAGGAGGAAGTGGAGAAGCTGCGTTGGGCAACGCTCTGGGGCGCCGATACCGTGATGGATCTCTCCACCGGCAAGCATATCCACGAGACCCGCGAATGGATCATCCGGAACTCGGCGGTGCCGATCGGGACGGTGCCGATCTACCAGGCGCTGGAGAAGGTGGGGGGTGTGGCCGAGGATCTCACCTGGGAGGTCTATCGCGACACGCTGATCGAGCAAGCGGAGCAGGGCGTGGACTACTTCACGGTGCACGCCGGCGTGCTCCTGCGCTACATCCCGCTCACCGCGAACCGGGTGACCGGCATCGTCTCGCGCGGCGGCTCGATCATGGCCAAGTGGTGCCTCGCCCACCACGCGGAGAACTTCCTCTACACCCGGTTCCCGGAAATCTGCGAGATCATGGCCGCGTATGACGTGTCGTTCTCGCTCGGCGATGGACTCAGGCCCGGCAGCATCGCCGACGCGAACGACGAGGCGCAGTTCGCCGAGCTCAAGACCCAGGGCGAGCTCAATCGCATCGCGTGGGCCCACGACGTTCAGGTGATGAACGAGGGCCCCGGCCACGTTCCCATGCACCTCATCAAGGAGAACATGGAGAAGCAGCTGGAATGGTGCGCCGAAGCGCCGTTCTATACGCTCGGACCGCTCACCACGGACATCGCACCCGGCTACGACCATATCACGAGCGCCATCGGCGCCGCGATGATCGGCTGGTTCGGCACCGCGATGCTCTGCTATGTGACGCCCAAGGAGCACCTCGGCTTGCCGAACCGGGATGATGTGAAGGCCGGCGTGATCGCATACAAGATCGCCGCGCACGCCGCGGACCTCGCCAAAGGCCACCCCCGGGCCCGCATGTGGGACGACGCGCTGTCCAAGGCGAGATTCGACTTTCGCTGGCAGGACCAGTTCAACCTGGCGCTCGATCCGGTCACGGCGCGGGCCTACCACGACGAGACGCTGCCGGCCGAGGGGGCCAAGCTGGCCCACTTCTGCTCGATGTGCGGGCCCAAGTTCTGCTCGATGCAGATCACGCAAGATCTGCGAAAGGCGGCGAGGGAGTCCGCCGAGGCTGGAATGGCGGAGAAAGCGGCGGAGTTCCGCGCGGCTGGCGGGGAGCTCTATGTCGTCGCACAGGAGGGCGCTGCCAATGACTGAGCTCGCTCACCGGCGCGGCGCGGCGTCGCATCTCGTGGTCGGCGCTTTGGCCCTCGGAGTGGGTGTCGGTGTGACCGTGGCCGCACGGCGGCCGATCCGCGATCGGGTGACCACGCACGGCGAATGGATCTACATCAAGAGGGCGGGCACCCCGGATTCGGTCCGCGCCTACGTCGCATATCCGGAGCAGAAGACCAAAGCGCCCGGCGTCATCGTCATCCACGAGATCCTCGGCCTCACCGACTGGGAGCCGACCGTCGTGGACCGACTCGCTGGGCAGGGATTCGTCGCCATCGTGCCGGATCTCTTGTCGTCGAAGTACGGGCGCTCGCCGGCCGATCCGGACTCGGGCCGCAAGCTCGTGGCCGAGCTGGAACCCGACCGCGTGACGGCCGATCTCGATGCCGCGTACGGGTATCTCAACGGACTGCCGGCGGTCGAGCGAGACCGAATCGGCGCGATCGGGTTCTGCTGGGGCGGCGGGCAGAGCTTCCGCTACGCGACCAACAACCCGAACCTTCGCGCCGCCGTGGTCTGCTACGGCCCGGCGCCCGATAGCGCGGGGCTGAGTCGCATCAAGGCTCCCGTGCTCGGGATCTACGGCGAAAACGACGCCCGGATCGACGCGCAGCTTCCCGACGTGACGGCCGGGATGAGCGCGCGTGGCAAGTCGTACACGTCCGAGGTCTTTCCCGGCACCGGTCACGGGTTCCTCAAGCCGGGCCGGCAGGGGTCCGATGGGCCCCAAGTGGATCGGGCGTGGAAGCGGATTCTCCAGTTTCTCCGCGCTAGGCTCGGCCCGTGATCCTCCCGCTCCTACTGCTGCAGGCCGTGCTGCAGTCGCCGCTCGCCGCGCGGCCCGATACCGCTCGGCCCACACACGAAGCGCTCCACTATGACGTGACGGTCGTCCTGGGGGACAGCGGGCGCCATTTGCTCGGTCAGGTCGAGACGACCTGGCGGCTCCGCTCGGAATACCCCATCGAGCTGCAGCTCGACTCGACGCTGCGCGTGATCCGCGTGTTGGTGAATGGGCGGGAGAATACCCGGCTCGCGCGCACGCCGTGGGGCCGGCAGGGCGATCTCCTTGTCATCCCCCATGAGGGGAAGGCCGGGGACTCCCTCACCACCCGCGTTCGATATCACGGCGAGATTCGCGGGGGTCTCACCTTCCGAGGCGAGGCCGAAAGCCGCACCGTCTTCGCGACCGACTGGCCGGACCGGGCGCACGGCTGGCTTCCGGTGGAGGATCACCCGAGCGACAAGGCGACCGTCGATTTCCACGTGCAGGCGCCGGCGGCCTATCAGGTGATCGCCAACGGCACGCTGAAGAGCGTGGACACGCTGGCCTATGGCCATCTCGTCTGGAACTACGAGCAAACCCGGCCGATCCCGGTCTACACCATGGTGATTGGTGTGGCGCGATTCGCGGTGGCGCGGCTCGGACCATCGGCTTGCGCGGTACAATGCGTCCCGCTGACGGTGTGGACCTATCCGACGGACTCGTTGTATGCCGCGACCGGACCGTTCCGGCGCGTGGGCGAGATTGTCGATTACTACTCGCAACTGCTGGGGCCGTTTCCCTACGCTTCGCTCGCGCATGTGGAGTCGAGCACCGAGTTCGGTGGGATGGAGAACTCCACCGCCATCTTCTACAACGACAGTCTCTACCGTGTCCGCTCGCTGGAGGAACGGACGGTCGCGCACGAGACGGCGCACCAATGGTTCGGCGACGCGGTCACCGAAGACGACTGGCATCATCTCTGGCTGTCCGAAGGATTCGCCAGCTATCTCGCGGCGATGTGGGAAGAGCATACCGGAGGCGCGAGCGCTCTGACCGCGGCGATGGGCCGGGCGGCGCACGAGTACTTCGCGTCGAAGGAGGTGGAGCACCCCATCATCGATCCCAGCGTCCGGGATCTCATGTCCCTCCTCAACGAGAACAACTACCAGAAGGGCGCGTGGGTGCTGCACCAGCTCCGGGGCCTCATCGGCGATTCGGCGTTCGTCGCCGGTCTCAGAACGTACTACCGCACCTATCGCGATAGCACGGCGCTCTCGTCCGACTTCGCCCGGATCATGTCCGAGGCGGCGGGCCAGGACTTAAACTGGTACTTCACCCAGGCGCTGACCCAACCGGGGTATCCGGTGCTCGAGATCGGCTGGCGCCGCTCCGGAGACGGGCTCGCGCTCGACATTCGGCAGACGCAGAAGAACGAGTGGGGGACCTATCGGATCCCCGGGCTCGAGCTCGTGATCGACGGGAAGACTGTGAAGGTGAACGTCGAGGGCCGTGAGACCCGCGCGGTCGTGAAAGGCGTGTCGCGGTCACCCAAACAGTTCGCGGTCGACCCGCGTGGGTGGTGGCTGCTCAAGGCCGCGGTGAAAGCCAAGGTGAAGGGTGAGAAGTGAAGGGTAGTCGGAAGGTGAAGGGTGGCATTCCCGCTCTGCTATTTTCATCCCTCACTGCTTGCTCCAGCGGTCTTTCGCCGCTGCACAACCATGCCGAGGCGGGGAAGGACGCCTACGCCATCTTCGTGGGGGATGGTCCTACGGGCGCGGCCGATCTCTTCGCCGTGCGTGGCGATGGTGGGCCGGCCTTCCAGATCACATACACCGATGTCGTCGAAGCCGGGCCGGCGCTTTCGCCCGACGGGGTGACGGTCGCTTTTCTGCGTGGTCGCACGATGCGCGATACGGTGCCCGGTGCCGTGTGGGTGCTGAATCTGATGAACGGTGCAGAGCGCGCGCTCGACCTGCCCCAAGGCGCGGCGCCACCCGACCATGTCGGCTGGGCCCGAGCCGGCGACGTGCTCTTCGTGCGCGCGGGCGCGGAGGTGTATCGTCTGGCCGCACCGCCGGCGTCCGCGGGCGCTCGTCTCGCACGGCCGGACGAGCGGCTGACGGCGGACTCGAGCTTCAGCGTGGTGCTCGGAGATCCGCCGTTCGCACGCGTGCTGGCGTGCGGAGGGTCATTGTGCGCGGAGGGCGCGAACGGACCGCCGACCCCCTTCGTTCAGGAGGCGCATGACGCCGTACGTTGGGGTCCCGATTCGCTCGGCTATCTCGCTGGGGACGAGCTGATCGTCCGACCGGTCGGGCCCGGTCGCAGCCGGCGGGTTCTGTGGCGGGGCGCACCCAAGCGGCCGAGGGAGTTCACGTTCTTTCCGGGTCGGCCGCCCGCCTGAACGCGATGGCGTCCCAGGCCGCCTCGACGGCCAGCCCGACTTGTGGGTGGTCCGGCGCCCATTCACGGGTGCTCACCCGCTCGGCCGCGAATGTGACGATCGCGAGCCACACGCCTGCCCAAAGTTCGGCCGGCCCAGCTCGCACCAGCCCGTCCGACTTGCCCGCCGCGATCACCTTGTGCAACGCCTCCCGAAACTCGCGCGCCGCTTCCCGGCTCTTTTCGTCGAGGTAGCGATCCTCTCGCGTCTGCAGCACCATGCGGGCCGCAGCGGGGTCACGTTCCGCGGCTTCGATCAGACGCCGCGCGATGCGCAGGAGCCGCTCCGGCGCTCGCCCCGTTCGTTCAGCCTCGGCCTCCTGGACGACGGCAATCACCCAGCGCTGGGCCGCCCGGTACACCTCGTTGAGCAGATGCTCTTTGCCGGAGAAGTGGCGGTAGATCGTGCCTTCGGCGACGCCGGCCCGCGCGGCGATCGCCGGCGTGGTGGTGGCGCGGTACCCGATCGTGGTATAAAGCTCGAGCGCCGCGCGGAGGAGCTTCTGGCGCGTGGCTTCGCCGTCACGGCGGGCGGCGGTAGAGCCGGAGGGCATCGTCACAATCTAATCGTCACCCGGTATCCCGGTCATTGAGGCGCACGCCGGGCCTGGGTAGCTTTCGGGGCTCTATTCGATCCCGACTTTCGACAGGACGTACACACCATATGAAGATGCTGGTCCTCGGAGCCGGACTGCAGGGTTCGGCCTGTGCCTACGATCTCTTGCAGAATCCCGCGGTGACCCAGGTATCGCTCGCGGACCTGCGACTCAACCCGCTCCCCAAGTTTCTCGCCGGCGATTGGCGCGATCGCCTCTGTCGGCTCACGCTGGACGTGACCGACATGGCGGCGGTGAAGCGGGCCATGGCGGCGCATGTGGTGGTCATGAGCGCCATCCCGTACTACTACAACGAGCCGATGGCCAAGGCCGCGGTCGAAGTCGGCTGCCACTTCTCCGATCTCGGCGGCAACACCGAGATCGTCTTCGAGCAGAAGAAGCTGCATGCCGCCGCGGTCGCCAAAGGGCTCTCGGTCATTCCCGACTGCGGCGTGGCGCCGGGCATGGTGAACATCCTGGCCGCCGAGGGCATCCGGCGGATGGATCGGACCGAACGGGTCAAGATCTTCGTCGGCGGGCTCCCGCAACAGCCCGTCGCCCCGCTCAACTACCAGATCGTCTACTCGCTCGAGGGCGCGCTCGATTATTACACGACACCGTCGTGGGTGCTGCGCGGGGGCAAGCGAGTGCAGGTGGACGCGCTGAGCGAGCTCGAATCCGTGGAGTTCCCGGCGCCGCTGGGCAAACTCGAGGCGTTCCACACCGGCGGCGGGATCAGCACGATGCCCTTTGCCTATGAGAACAAGGTCGACGTCATGGAGTACAAGACGCTCCGCTATCCGGGTCACGCGGCGCTCATGCATTCGATTCGCGAGCTCGGCCTCTTGGACAACACCCCGATCGAGGTGAAGGGCCAGCGCGTCATCCCCCGCGATCTGTTCATCGCCTCGGTGCATCCCAAGCTCTTCAAGCCGAATGGTGCGGATCTGCTCGCGTTGCAGGTCGACGTGACCGGCACCAAGGGCGGAAAGCCCGCCCGGGCCCGGTTTCGCCTCATCGACTACTACGACGCCGAGCACGGGATCAGCGCGATGATGCGCACCACCGGATACTCGCTGTCGATCACTGGACAGATGCAGGCCGACGGGCGGATCACAGCCAAAGGCGTATGCACTCCGGACGAGGCGGTGCCATTCCGCGGCTACGTGGACGAGCTGGCCAAGCGGGGTGTGCGGATCGAGGAACTTTCTTAGGCCCTATCGGGTTTGCACGCTATGATCGACTTCCGAACGTTGTGGGATCAAGCGCTCAGCTACGACGCCTTCATCAAAGCTTCCGAGCTCAAGCACCGGGGGCTGTGGGAAGGCCTGTATCGTGTGGCCCGCGTGCCCGGCTGGGCCCTGGCCGCGGTGCCGGTGAATTCGAGCATCAAGTTGCTCGTGCTGGCTGAAGACTGGTGTGGCGATGCCTCGAACACCGTGCCGATGCTGGCGCGCTTTGCCGAGCTTGCGCCTGGCGTGGAGCTGCGGGTTCTGCGGCGGGACGAGCACACGGAAGTGATGGACCGCTATTTGACCAACGGCACCCGGTCGATCCCGGTCGTGATCGCCCTCGACGCGGATTTCACCGAGCTGGGCCACTGGGGACCGCGCCCCACGGCGCTCCAGGCGTGGGTCTTGGACCAGCGCGCCAACGGCGTTCCCAAGGAGCAGGTCTATCCCGAGGTGCGGAAGTGGTACGCCCGGGACCATGGAGAAACCACGCTCGCCGAAGTACTGCAGGCGGCCGGCCTCAAGGTGGCGCGCGTCGCCTGAAGGGCGCTGTCACATCGCTCAGAAGATCCAGCCGCTGGTCACGTTGAAGGTGGTCCGCTCCGGTCCTCGGCCCACGTAAACCGTGAAGATGGTCGAGCGCAGAATTCTGAACGCGACCCCGCCGCCGCCCCCCACCTTGAGATTGTCGAACGTCACCGTGAACCTGGTGTCCTCGAAGACCCGACCGGCATCGAGGAACGCCAGCAGATTGATCGCCCCGAGATCCCCGAACGATTTGAGGTTTTGCCGCAGCTCGAAGTTGCCCAGCAGTACTCCCTTGCCGACGAACCGCGGCGTATCCAGTCCGCGATGCGAGAACTGGCCCCCGAGCACGGGAATCGGGCGCTCCAATCCCGGAATCACCAGGCGCGAGTCGAGGCTCGGCGCGCCGTACATTTGCGACCCCACCAACCGAGCGGCGAGCACGGTGCCGGTGACCGGTTGGGCCCACCCTCGCAAGATCGCATAGCCCCGCTGGTACCCGCCGCCGGCGCTCCCCGCTTGCGCGCCCGCCTCGAGTAGCACTCCCGTGTGCGTATCGTACTCCACGTCACGGGTGTCCAGCACGAGGGCGAGCCGGGCCGAGGCATCCTGCTGGCTCAGATCGGTGCCGAATTCAGTGCCGAAGACCGAAGGCTGGTTCTCCGGCGCGACGAAGTGCGACGAGACGGCCTCACCGAGGAGCGCCAGATGGAGTGGGCCGACGAGTCGGCGTGTCACCTCGAGCTGAGCGCGATAGCTCCGCCGCAGTACCCGGTAGAACAGATCGTGACCGTTCTCGGTGTTCGTCTGGTCGAAGGTGGTCTCGTTACCCAACCCGTAGAAGCCGAAACGCGCCTCGCGCACCGCCGCGCCCAGCGCGAACAGTCGCCACCCGTCGCCCAGGCGGGGCAGCGACAGCGTGGCGAGCGCGAAGCGGCTGCCGCGGAATCCGATCCCCGCGTCGAACTCGTATGCGGCCCTGGAAACGATCCGATCCTCGTACGGGGCGGCTTTGAACCGGCGCACCCGGAACGCGATGAGCGGACCGTCATTGGTCAGCCCGGTGATGAAGGGGAAGTAGCTAGTGCGCCACGGCACGTCGGTGTTGGTGAGCTGAGAATCCGCCGGCGCTACCGGCGGGGTGGCGGGCGGCGATGCAGGCGGAGTCTGTTGGGCCCGCAAGGCGGCCGACGAGCCGAGCAGGCAGCAAGCGGTGGCAAGGCCGGAGCACAACCGCCGGGGAATGGTCGAAAGCACGAAAGACTCTCCTCATACGGAGCGGGTCCGGAAAACCGACAGCCCGTGGATTTAGGCCGGGGCGCTGCGGAAGTCAACTTGCCGGCTCGTTGGGCGGTTCCTAGCTTTTGGGCTTGGCGCTTCCCTCTTCGCAGGACCCGACGGATCGATGGACCGCCGGCGCGGTCGAAGATCCGCTCCGACTCATCAAGCTGGCCGTGGCGGCGATCCTGCTCTTCGCCACGGTCGTTTCCGTGCTTCTCACGGTCACCGGCGTGGTTCCGCGCGCCATCGTCCTCGTCGGCATATGCTGGGCGCTGTACGGCTTCATCGTCGCCATGCTCGACGGCGTGCTCGAGCCGCTCATCGACGGGTTCGCGCGGCTCCTGGTCGACGCGGGGCTCCAGCGAACCGGTGCGGGCTACTCCGGCATCGAGTCCCTCGTGGCTAGCGGACACTACGAGGCGGCGGCCGAGGAGTATCGCGAGCGAGCCCAGGAGAGTGCAAGCCGGACCGAGGCTACGCTGCGGCGGGCGGCGCTGCTGGCTGGGCCGCTCAAGGAGCCGGAGACGGCGGCAGCCGAGCTCGACAGCCTGCGATCGGGCGAGACACCAATGGATCCGGAATCGGACATTCGGGTCGGGCTGGCGCTGGTGCAGCTCTACGAAATTTCGCTCGACGATCCGGGCCGGGCAATGACGGAGCTCCGGCGCCTCATCGACCGCTACCCCAGCACGCGGCGCATGCGTCAGCTTCGAATCGCCCTCGCGCAACTCAAGCAGGAACGGTTCGGGACTCCGTCATGACGATGCTTCCAGAGCTGGGCCGCCTGGCCATGTGACCTATCACACAGCGGGCGCATCGGGCGGTCGTATCTTGGCGAGTAGTGGAAGCTACGACCTGCTCAACGCCTTGCGAGACGTCCGAACCAGCCCTTAGGCCCCAAGCCATGCGGCCGGATGAGTTGCTCAGAGCTCGCGCTTTCACCGTTAATCCCTCTAAATCCCCTCTTTATCTATATCTCGCGGGAACGGGCGCCCAGCGCCCGTTCCACCCACCTTTTTCCTTGGAGGGACACCATGCCCCGAGGCCAGGCCTCGAAGGCTCCATCCATCAAGGGCGGCAAGAAGGGCGGCAAGGCCTCGGCGTCCCGGTCCAAAGCGGCCCGGTCAGCCTCGGCCCGGAAGGCTGCCGCCACCCGTCGCCGCCGGGGCCATTGACGGCGGCGCTCGGCCCACTAGGTTTGCCTGATCATGTTATCCCGTCCGACGTCGCTCGCGATTGGCATTCGCCCCATTCGACTCTCTCCGAGAGGCGGCGTGCTGACGCGCGGGTAGGCGACCAAGCGACTTAGTCAGCGACACGCGGCCTCTCGAATCGAGAGGCCGCTTTCTTTATTGGACCCCGAGCCCTCTGGACTGGACACCATGCAACTCCGCCTGTACGACACGACCCTGCGCGACGGCACGCAGCGGGAAGGCCTGTCGCTGTCCGTGGAGGACAAGGTCAAGATCGCCCGCGTGCTGGACGAGCTCGGCATCCACTACGTCGAGGGGGGATGGCCCGGTTCGAATCCCAAGGACGCCGATTTCTTTCGGCGGATCGGGAAGGCGGGCCTTCGCCGGGCCAAGGTTGCGGCATTCGGCAGCACCCGGCGGGCGGGTGTCCGTTGTGAGGACGATGCGAATCTCTGCGCTCTGGTCGACGCCGGGACCTCGGTGGTGACGCTCGTCGGGAAGAGCTCCACGCTTCACGTCGAGCGGATACTCGAGACGACGCGGGACGAAAATCTCCGGATGATCGCCGACAGCGTCGCTTGGCTCAAGGCGCGCGGGACCGAGGTCATCTACGATGCGGAGCACTTTTTCGACGGCTGGGCGCTGGACGCCGACTACGCGCTGGCCAGCATCACGGCGGCGACCCAGGCGGGCGCTGATTGGGTGGTCCTATGCGACACCAACGGCGGCACGTTGCCGGAGACGGTTCGTGACGTCGTTCGCCGCGTGCGCGAGCGGCTTCCGACGCCGCTCGGCATCCACCCGCATAACGACGGCGGTCTCGCGGTGGCCAACGCGCTCGCCGCGGTGCAGGCGGGATGCACCCAGGTACAAGGGACCATCAACGGCTACGGCGAGCGCTGTGGGAACGTCGACCTCGTTCCCGTGATCGCCAATCTGCAGCTCAAGCTCGGCTACGAGGTGCTCCCCCGCGAGCAGCTCCGGCGTCTCACCGAGGTGTCGCACTTCGTGGCCGCTGTGGCCAACCTCAACCCCGATGCGCACGCTCCCTACGTCGGGCGGAGCGCCTTCGCCCACAAGGGCGGCATCCATGTGGCCGCGATCGCCAAGGTTCCCGAGAGCTATCAGCACGTCGATCCGGCGGCCGTGGGAAATGAGCTGCGCGTCGTCGTGAGCGAGATGGCCGGCCGTCGCAACGTCCGGCTTCGGGCCGAGGCGCTCGGGCTCGAGAGCGGGACGAGCGCAAGCGCCGTGCTGGAACGGATCAAGGAGCTGGAACATCGCGGCTTTCAATTCGAGGCGGCGGAGGGCTCGTTCGAGATGCTGCTTCGCCGCGCCGCGCCGGACTACCGTCCGCCGTTCGAGCTGCTCGACTTCACGGTCATCGTGGAGAAGCGCGGCGGGCAGCGCGTGATGGCTCAGGCGACGGTGAAGCTGAAGGTGGGGGATCAAGTCATGCATACCGCGGCCGAGGGAGATGGTCCCGTCAACGCTCTCGACCGCGCGCTCCGGAAGGCGCTGGTTCCCCACTATCCGGAGCTCGACGAGGTGCGGCTGGTCGACTACAAGGTCCGCATCGTCGACGAGCATCTGGGGACGGGTGCCCGCCCGCGGGTTATCGTCGAGTCCGCCCGCGGCGCCGAGCGCTGGAGCACGGTGGGGTGCTCCGAGAACATCATCGAGGCGAGCTGGCTCGCTCTATGGGACAGCTTCGAGCTCCCTTTGCTCCGCACCGGTGTGAGAGTCGTCACGGGACAGCACGTGCTTCGGGACAGCCCTCAGGCCGGCGTGAGGACGACGGCCGCTTCGCCGGGGGAAGCAAGCCCTCGCGAAGCGGCCTCGGGCGTCCCGCTCCCACCATAGCGAGAGTCCTCCGACGACCATTCGAGCTTCCAGCCTCGGTTCGTCGGCGCGGTGAGCAGTTGCTCGGCACGGTGGTCCAATGTCAGGTCGCGACCGAGGTTGACGAGCATGAGACGGTCGGCGCCGTCTTGGGCAAAGAACCGCAGCACGAATGCAAAGTCGGCAAGGACGGCACCGTCCACACCGCCCTCGCGCTGAGCCGCGAAGACCGGGTCTCGGCGCCGGAGCGTGAGAAGGTCGCGGTGCAGGGCGAGCGCGGCCACGTTCCGCTCCCGCTCAGCCCAATCCAGCCGGCACCGCTCGAAGGTGCTTGGCGCCGCGGGATCGTCGAGCATCCGCTGGGCGGTTGGGTCCGCGAGGCTCGCGAACTGCGCCAGAAACTTCGCGCGCCCCTCGCGCACCAGCAGGGCGATCTCCGGCTCATGATCGGCGAAGTAGAGGAAGGGACTCGAGGCGGAGAACTCCTGTCCCATGAAGAGCATCGGTGTGCCGGGCGCCAGCAGCAGGACGGCGGTGAGCGCACGATGCCGGCCTGGGCTCGTGAGCGCATGCAGCCGTAGTCCGCGCGCCGAATGGGCGATCTGATCGTGGTTCTCCAGAAAGTTGACGAACCGCATCGGCGACACGCCGTGCGTGCGGGTCACCAATCCCCATTTCACGGCGGATATCAGTTCCTGCGCCGTGCCGTGGTAGTCGGCATAGTAGCCTTCCCGGCGTCCGGTGGCCGCCACCCGCGCGATGTGGTGGAAATCGTCGTTCCAGATGCCGTCGAGGCCGGAGCCGCCCTCTCGCTCGGGGCGAACGAGCGATGTGTGCAGCGGCTCATTCTCCGCGAAGACGAGGGTACCGCGTCCGCGCGCGCTCTCCCGTACCCGGCGTCCGATGGCGGTCACGATATGATCGCCGGACCGATCGGTGATGGCGTGGGTGGCATCTAGGCGCAGGCCATCCAGGTGGAATTCGTCGATCCAGTAGCCGGCGTTGGCGAGGAAGAGCTCGCGCACGGGGCCCGCCGCCGGCCCATCGAAATCGAGGGCTTCGCCCCAGTCCGTCTGATAGCGATCGGTGAAGTAGCCCTCGGCGAACTGCCGGAGATAATTTCCCGACGGCCCGAGGTGGTTGTAGACCACGTCTAGCAGCACGCCGATCCCCAGCGCATGCGCCCCATCGATGAAGCGACGGAAGTCGTCCGGAGCGCCGTACAGCCGGGTGGGGGCGAAGAGGGCGACCCCATCATACCCCCACCCAAATTGGCCCGGGAACTCCGCCACCGGCATCACCTCGACGGCGGTCACACCGAGCGCTACGAGCGCGGGCAATCGAGCCAGGGCAGCCGCCCAGGTGCCCTCCGGCGTGAACGTCCCAACGTGAAGCTCGTAGAGAGCTTGGCCGGCTAGCTCGAGCCCCTGCCAAGCACCATCGGTCCAGCCAAAGGCCGAGGGATCGATCACCTGCGACGGACCGTGGGGACCCTCCGGCTGGAAGCGCGAAGCCGGATCGGGAAACGCCTCCCCCCCGTCCAGGCGGTAGCGGTAGAGCGTCCCGGAGCCCGCGCCGGCGACCACCCCGGCGAAATAACCGGCTTCGTCCCGCTCCAGCGGCGTCTCCTCCCCGGACGGGTCGAGCACCACATCGACACGAGCGTGTCGCGGCGCCCACACCCGAAAGTGGACGCCGTCGCTCCGTACCTCGGCACCCACCGGCAAGCGGCGCTGGGGGGTGGCTTGCCTGGTCGGGACGGCTGGGGTGGTCTCCATGCGCCTGGCTCCGATCTCGGTCGTCATTGGGGGAAGCATACTCCCGCTGGAGTAATGGGCGAGAGGGGTCCGTCTGGGCTGTAGCGCCGGTCACCTTTGACAGATATGCCAAATCCACGGCATCATCCCCGGTCACCCGTTTCACCCTTCACGTGTGCGGACTATGCGCTACCAGTTCCTGATCGACACCTACGCGACCGAGCGTCTCAAGGTCTTGAGCACCTGGTCCAGCTTCGAGAACGGCGACCTCAGTGTACGGCCGCATCCGACCGATCGGCGCGGTCGGAGCGTGCTGGAGCAAATGGTTCACCAATGCATGAGCGAAAACCTCTGGTTCCGCGACATCCTTGGCCTAGACATCGGCGCCGCACCACTGCCCCCAGTCGAAGACCGGCTCGGCTTCCTGCAGCGCTACGCTGAGGACTCGGCTCACCGGCTCGCGGCGCTCCAAGCGCGAGATGATGCGTGGTGGGAGGCGGAAGTGCGGTTCTTCGACGTGGCTCGCCCGCGGGCCTGGGTCATGGTGCGACGCATCGCGCACACGGCCCATCATCGCGGGCAGCAGGTGGAGCTGTTGCGGATGCTGAATCGGGAGGTCTACAGTACCTACGGACCCACGGCCGACACAGGCGGCCTGCTGCAGCATCGCGCGCCTACGATCTACGCGTACGAGTCGGGTGATGCCCTGCTGGCGGGAGAGGCCGCCGGCGGCGCCAAGCGAGCGCTGCCCGGGCCCGGAGATCATCCACCGACGGAGCGACCGTAGCTTCCGGTCCCCGATATCTTCTGAGGTCATTCGCGAGGGATAGAGTGTGAAAGCCATACGTGTGCACGCAGTTGGCGGGCCCGATGTGCTGCGATACGAGGAAACGCCGGTGCCGACGGCCGGCCCGGGCCAGGCGCTGATCGAGATCGAAGCCGCCGGCGTCAATTTCATCGACGTCTACCAGCGCGCCGGCCTCTACAAGCTGGAAACGCCGTTCACGCTGGGCCAAGAAGGGGCCGGGACGGTCGCCGCGGTCGGAAGCGGCGTCACCCAGGTGAAGCCCGGCGACCGGGTAGCATACACCAGCGTGCTCGGCTCCTACGCGGAATTCGCCGCTGTGCCGGCGGAGCGACTCGTCATGTTGCCGCCCGGGGTCAGCGCCCGGCAGGGCGCGGCCGTCATGCTGCAGGGATTGACGGCCCACTATCTCGCCACGTCGACCTATCCGCTCAAGCCGGGTGACGTCTGTCTGGTGCATGCCGCCGCGGGTGGCGTCGGGCTCCTGCTCTGCCAGATGGCGAAGCTTCGCGGCGCCACGGTGATCGGCACGGTGTCCACCGAAGCGAAAGCCGAGCTGGCCCGTGGGGCGGGCGCGGACCATGTGATCCTGTACACCAACCAGGATTTCGAGGCGGAGGTCAAGCGCATCACGAACGGCGCCGGATTGCAGGTCGTCTACGACTCGGTCGGCCGAACCACCTTTGAAAAGAGTCTCAACTCGCTGGCGCGACGCGGGATGCTGGTGCTCTTCGGCCAATCGAGCGGGCCCGTGGGACCCTTCGACCCGCAGGTTCTCAATCAGAAGGGCTCCCTGTACCTCACGCGACCGACCCTCTTCCACTACATCGCGACGCGGGAGGAGCTGGTTTCGCGGGCGGGGGAGGTACTGGGCTGGGTGGCCACCGGATCGCTCCGGCTAAGGATCGACCGCGAGTATCCGTTGGTCGAGGCGGCGGCCGCTCACCGGTCGCTGGAGGCGCGCGAGACCAGCGGAAAGCTCCTCCTCCTGCCGTAAGCGATCTGCCAGGGCGACGAAAGACCTTGGCGCTTGACGCTTGGCGGCCAAGCGCGGTAGGATGCTGGCCAATGCGCATCCATCCCTTCCGCGCGCTCCGCCCCCGCCCGGAGCTGGCCGCGCTCGTCGCTGCCGTGCCCTACGACGTCGTGAATCGCGCCGAGGCGGCCGCATTGGCCCAGGGCAACCGGTTCAGCTTCCTCCACGTGGGGCGAGCGGACATCGATCTCCCGGCCGACACGGATCCATACGATCCGCGGGTCTATGCCACCGCCAAGCAGAACCTCGATCGATTCGTCGCCGATGCTACCTTGGTCCGGGAGGCGGAGCCGCGGCTCTATCTCTACCGGCAGGTGATGGACGGACGAGCCCAGACGGGCGTGGTGGCCTGCGTGCACATCGATGACTACGAGCGGGACGTCATCAAGAAGCACGAGAAGACGCGAAAGGACAAAGAGGACGATCGTACCCGGCACGTGCTCACGCTGGGGGCGAACGCGGAGCCGGTGTTCCTCACGTATCGGTCGGCACCCGCGCTGGACCGCCTGGTGCGCGAGGGAATCACCAAGCCGCCGCTCTACGATTTCACCGCGCCTGACGGCGTGCGCCACACCGTTTGGCAGGTCGCCGAGCCGGCACCCTACCTCGATGGGTTCGCCGCCGTGCCGGTGGCCTACGTGGCCGACGGCCACCACCGCTCGGCCAGCGCCTGGCGCGCCGGTCGCGAGTGCCGTGCGGCCAATCCCGCCCACCGCGGAGACGAAGAGTACAACTGGTTTCTGGCCGTGCTGTTTCCGGCCGACCAGCTGCGGATCCTACCGTACAATCGACTGGTGCGGGATCTCAACGGGCTCACGCCCGACGAATTCCGCGCCAAGCTGCGGTCCCTCGGGCGTCTGACGCCGACCGGGAACCCGGTCCCGGATGCGCCCAATAGCTTCTGCCTCTACTCTGACGGCGGATGGTCCCGGCTCGACATCGACTCGGGGTCGATCGACCGCGCGGATCCGATCGGATCGCTCAGCGTGAGCCTGCTCCAGGATCGCGTGCTCGGCCCGATTCTCGGCATCGCCGATCCGCGCACCGACCATCGGATCGATTTCGTGGGCGGCATCCGGGGCACGGCCGAGCTCGAGCGCCGGGTGCGCTCGGGAGAGATGGCGCTCGCCGTGTCGATGTATCCCACGACGCTCGATCAGCTCATGGCCGTGGCCGATGCCGGCGAGATCATGCCGCCCAAGAGCACCTGGTTCGAGCCCAAGCTTCGCAGCGGGTTGTTCGTTCACGAACTATAAGGAGATCCATGAAGGTCCTGGTTGCTGACAAATTCGAGAAGGTCGGCATCGACGGGCTGAAGGAGCTGGGCTGCGCCGTCGTGTCCCAGCCCGATCTCTCCGCCGAAGCGCTGCCCGGTGCGCTCAAGGAGCACGATCCGAACGTGCTCATCGTGCGCAGTACCAAGGTCACGGCCGAGGCGCTCAAGAGCGGGCCGAGCCTCGGTCTCGTGATCCGGGCCGGTGCCGGGATCGACACCATCGACGTGCCGGCGGCCTCCGGCCTCGGCGTCTTTGTGTCGAACTGTCCAGGCAAGAACTCGATCGCCGTGGCCGAGCTGGTGCTGGGGCTCATCCTCTCCTGCGACCGGCGAATTCCCGACCAGACCGCTGACCTCCGCGCCGGCAAATGGAACAAGGCCGAATATTCCAAGGCGCGAGGGCTCCACGGTCGGACGCTCGGCATCGTCGGCCTGGGCCAGATCGGGCGCGAAATCGCCGCCCGGGCCCGGGCGTTCGGCATGCATGTGGTCGCCTGGTCGCGCAACCTGACGATCGCCGAGGCCGAACGGCTGGGCGTGCGCTACTGCCAGACACCGCTCGAGGTGGCGCGGGTCAGTGATGCGGTATCGATCAACGTCGCCGCGAACGCCGACACCCGGAACCTGGTCAACGAAGAGTTCCTCACGGCGATGAAGCCGGGGGCCTACCTCATCAACACGTCGCGCGGGAGCGTGATCGACGAGCAGGCGCTCGCCGCCGCCATCCGCGGGAAGGGCATACGCGCCGGTCTCGATGTCTTCCAGACTGAGCCCGGCGGCGGCACCGGCGCTTTCGAGAGCCCGATCGTACGCGAAGCCGGCGTCTACGGAACTCACCATGTCGGGGCGTCCACCGAGCAAGCCCAGGTGGCGATCGCCCATGAGGTCGTCCGGATCGTGCAGGACTTCAAGGAGTCCGGCAGCGTGCCCAACTGCGTGAATCGCCTGGCCAAGAGCGCCGCGAGCCACATTCTCGCCGTGCGCCATCGCAATCGGCCCGGCGTGCTGGCCGACGTCTTCCGCGTGCTCGCCGACCGGGCGATCAACGTCGAAGAAGTCGAGAATATCATCTATCATGGCGCGCAGGCCACCTGCGCCCGCGTCCATCTCGACGGAGAGCCCGACGCCGCGGCGCTCGAGGCGATCCGCCGTTGCAATGAGCATATTTTGAGCGTCGACCTCACCGCGATCGATGGCCGCGGCGGCCACGCGGCCTAACCTCAGCACGAGACCTTCATGAGCGACCGCATCTACAACTTCAGCGCCGGACCGGCCATCCTCCCCGAGCCCGTGCTTCGGCAGGCGCAGCAGGACCTCTGGGACATCGCCGACAGCGGTGTCGGCATTCTGGAGCATAGCCATCGCGGCAAGGTGTTCGAGCGGGTGCTCGCCGAGGCGGAGCAGGACTGCCGGGAATTGGCCGGGATTCCGGATCGGCACCGGGTGCTCTTCGTGCAGGGCGGCGCGTCGCTCCAGTTCTCCATGGTGCCGATGAACCTGCTCCCCAAGGGCGGCACGGCGGACTACCTGGTGACCGGCGTCTGGTCGCAGAAGGCGGTGAAGGAGGTCAAGCCCTTCGGCAAGGTGCACGAGGCGGCGACCAGCGCGGACGCCAATTTCAACTACATCCCGGCGGCGGGCGCCATCCGCTACTCCGAGCGTCCCGCGTACGTCCACATGACGACGAACAACACGATCTACGGCACGCAGTGGAAGAGCGAGCCGCCGGTGCCGGCCGGCATCCCGCTCGTGGCCGACACCTCGAGCGACATGTTCAGCCGGCCGATCGACGTCACCAAGTACGGTCTCATCTACGCCGGCGCACAGAAGAATCTGGGGCCGTCCGGCGTGGTGCTGGTCATCATCCGGGACGATTTGGTGGAGGCGGGCCCGAAGGACCTGCCGACCATGCTGCAGTATCGGACGTTCGCGGCGGAGCGGTCGATGTACAACACGCCGCCGACGTTCGGCATCTACGTCATGGGCCGGGTATTCAAGTGGATCCGCGAGTTCGGCGGGCTGCGCGCCATGGCGGACCACAACGCCGAGAAGGCCAAGATCCTCTACGACTTCATCGACCAGAGCGACTTCTTCCGCGGCGCCGCGCGGCCCGACAGCCGTTCGCTCATGAACGTGTGCTTTCGGGCCCCGACCGAGGACCTGGAGGCGAAGTTCGTGGCGGAGGCCACCAAGCGCGGGCTTGACGGGCTCAAGGGTCACCGGTCGGCCGGCGGCATGCGAGCCAGCATCTACAACGCGTTTCCCAAGACGGGAGTCTCGGCGCTGGTCAACTTCATGAAGGAGTTCGAGAAAGCCAATCGGTCGGCCGCCACGGCCTGACCGGGTCCTGCCCCCGCAGCGCACGTCCCCAGCCCCGCGGCTGTGATGCAGGTCGCGGCGGCTCTGGTGATGCAGCCCCCACTCTGAGCAGTGGCACGGCCCGGACCGCCCGGTTCGGCCCCTTGCGGTCCGGAAATCGGCGCGGTATTGCCAGTGAGGGTCGTGAGAGCGCCATCGGCCCGGGCCACGGAACCTTTTTCCCGAACGGCTCGTTACACCCGTGTTCTCTTCCCAACCTGCCCGGGCACGGACACGAGGCCCCCATGGCGAATGCGCAACATTTCGACGCTCTCATCATCGGCGCCGGTCAAGCCGGTCCCTCCCTTGCCCGTGCGTTCGCGGCGAGCGGTCGGCGGGTGGCGCTGGTCGAGCGGAGCCACGTGGGCGGGACGTGCATCAACGAAGGGTGCACGCCTACGAAGACGATGGTCGCCAGCGCGCGGGTGGCCTATCTGGCGCGGCGCAGCGCTGACTACGGAGTCAGGACCGGCCCCGTGTCAGTCGATTTGGCGCGAGTGCGCGACCGGAAGCGGGCCATCGTCGAGACCTTCCGCACCGGCAGACAGCGGCGGCTCGAGAGCACGCAGGGGGTCGAGCTCATCTTCGGTGAGGCCCGGTTCGTGGGCCCGCGCAAGATGGCGGTCGAGCCCACCATCAACGGCGGAACCCCGCGCGAGCTGTCGGCGGACTTGGTCTTCCTGAACACCGGCGGCCGGCCGGCGCGACCCAAGCTCGAAGGGCTGGACAGGGTCGCGGCGCTCGACTCGACGTCGATCATGGAGCTGGCCGAGGTGCCCGAGCACCTCCTCGTGATGGGCGGTGGATACATCGGGCTCGAGTTCGCCCAGATGTTTCGGCGGTTCGGGAGCCGGGTCACGGTGGTGCAGCGGGGTGCGCAACTGCTGCCGCTGGAAGACGAAGACGTGGCGACGGCGGTGACCAAGATCCTGGAAGAGGATGGGGTCGAGGTGATCGTCCGCGCCGATGCGCGTTGCGTTGCGCCGCGGGGCGGCGGCATCCGTTTGGGCATTCGGACCCCCGAGGGCGACCGTACCATCGACGGATCGCACCTCCTGCTCGCCGCCGGACGCTCGCCCAATACCGACCGCCTCGACTGCGCCGCGGGGGGTGTCGAGCTGGGCGCGCAAGGCTTCGTCAAGGCGAACCCCCGGCTCGAGACCACCGCGCCCGGCGTCTACGCGCTGGGCGACGTGAAGGGTGGCCCGCAGTTCACCCACATCTCGTACGATGACTTCCGGATCATCCGGACCAACCTGATCGAGGGCGGCACAGCCAGCATCGAGGGACGCCTCGTTCCCTACACCGTCTTCATGGATCCGCAGCTCGGCCGCATCGGGCTCACGGAGAAGGAGGCCCGGAAACAGGGCCGTAACATTCAGGTCGCGACCATACCGATGACCTACGTCGCTCGTGCCCTGGAGATGGATGAGTCGCGAGGTTTGATGAAAGCGGTCGTCGACCGCGAGTCCGGGGCCGTCTTGGGAGCGGCCGTGCTCGGCATCGAAGGGGGCGAGCTGATGTCGGTCTTGCAGCTCGCCATGATGGGCGGGGTCAAGGCTCGCTCGCTTCGAGATGCCGTGTTCGCCCACCCGTTGCTGGCGGAATCGCTCAACACGCTCTTCTCCGCGCTCGATGGGTGACGGAGTCGAGTTGAAAGGTGTGAGGATGCATTCTGATTCTTCACGACGCTCTCAACCTCAGACGGGGTTGGGATCGCTCTCGGATGACCGCGTGCCGGCCATCGCGGCCGAGTTGGCTGAAGCGCGCGAGCGCACCATGCAGCTCGTGGCTCCGCTCTCCGACGACGACCTGGCCCGGCAGCACGACCCGCTCATGAGCCCGATCCTCTGGGATCTGGGCCACATCGCGCACTTCGAGGAGCTGTGGCTCACGCGCAATCTCGAGGGCCCGATCGAGTTCGTCGAAATGCCCGGCCTCTACAATCCGTTCGAGCATCCGAGATCGGCGCGCGGCGAGTTGCCGCTGCCGCGGCTCGCGCGGGTGCAGGCGGTGATGGACGAGATCCGGGCTCGGGTGCTCGCGCGGCTGGAGGAAGCGGACTTCGATAGCGGCCCAGCGCTGCTCCGGGACGCGTACGTCTACAACATGGTGCTGCAGCACGAGTATCAGCACAACGAGACGATGCTCCAGACGCTGCAGCTCAAGCAGGGCGCGCCCTACCTGCCGCTGACGCAAAGAGCGCTGCCTGCCGGATCGGGGCTCGCGCCGGGCGCGATGGTGCGCTTCCCCGGCGGCGCGGTCGCGATCGGCACCGACGATCGCTCCGCCGCCTACGACAACGAGCGTCCTGTGCATCAGGTCCACGTGGCGCCGTTCTGGATCGACGTGACGCCCGTGACCAACGGCGCCTTTCTGGAGTTCGTCGAAGCGGGCGGCTATCGGCGCCGGAGCTACTGGTCGGACGCGGGATGGCGCTGGCTGCAAGAGGCGGGCGTCACGGCGCCCAAGCATTGGTCCAAGGAGCAGGGCGAGTGGACCACGCGCACCATGGGTCAGGTGCGCCGACTCGACCCCGCGCGCTCCGTCTGCCACGTGTGCTACCACGAAGCCGAGGCCTACGCGCGGTTTGCCGGGAAGCGCCTCCCGACCGAAATCGAGTGGGAGGCGGCGGCATCGTGGGACCCCGAGACCGGCACCAAGCGGCGCTACCCGTGGGGTGCTGAGCCGCCCACACTCGAGCTGGCCAATCTCGACCAGCTCGCTTTCGATACCGCGCCGGTCGGCGCGTATCCGCTCGGCCGCTCCCCCATCGGCTGCCATCAGATGATCGGCGACGTGTGGGAGTGGACCTCGAGCGACTTCACGGAATATCCGGGGTTCGAGAGCTTCCCGTATCGCGAGTATTCCGAGGTCTTCTTCGGCAGTGAATACAAGGTCCTGCGCGGCGGCTCGTGGGCCACGCGGCCGGGCGCCGTTCGCAACAGCTTCCGCAATTGGGACTACCCTATCCGCCGCCAGATCTTCAGCGGCTTCCGGTGCGCTCGCAATGGCTAAGATCCAGACTCTCAGAGCCGCGCGCAGCAAGAATCCGCGCATGCTCGCCGAAGTGGCGGCGGGGCTCTCGTCGCTCCAGAAGGAGCTGCCGCCGAAATACTTCTACGATCACCGGGGCTCGGTGCTGTTCGAGCAGATCACCCGGCTGCCCGAGTACTACCTCACCCGCGCGGAGCGGGCGCTGCTCGAGGCGTGGATGCCCTCGCTGGTCCGGTCGCTCGGCACGCGTGCGTTGGTCGAGCTGGGCGCGGGAAGCGCCGAGAAGACCGAGATCATCCTCACGGCGATGCGCTCCGCCGGCACGGCCGAGCTGTACGTGCCGATCGACGTGAGCGCCGCGTTCCTCCGGGAAACCGCGGAGCGGCTGCGCCGGAGCTACCCGGGCCTAGCCGTCACGCCGGCGGTGGCGGATATCTCGGAGGAGCTGAATCTCCCCCGCGACATTCCCTCGCCGGCGCTGTTCGCCTTTCTCGGCAGCACGATCGGTAACTTCTATCCTCCGGCCGCGATTCGCCTGCTCTCCCGGGTGCGCGCCTGCCTCGGCCCGCAGGATCGCTTTCTCATGGGCGCCGATCTGCGGAAGGACGTCCGCACGATCGAGGCGGCGTACAACGATCCGCAAGGCGTCACGGCCGAGTTCAACTTGAACATGCTCCGGGTGCTGAACGACGAGCTGGAC
>JBGPVE010000007.1:0-26816 GCA_041491545.1 Gemmatimonadota bacterium
CTCCGCGCTCCCCGCCATCTTGACCATGGCCGTCGAGATCTGTCCACTGCTCGAGGCGAGCTGCTCGCTCATCGCTGAAAAGTCGCTGGCGCTCCCGCTGATCTGACCGGCCTCGTGTCCGACCGCCTGGACCACGGTACGGAGTCGGCTGGCCATGTCGTCCATCGCGCGGGCCAGCTGCGCCAACTCGGCGGGCATCGCGCCGAGCTTGACGGGGCGAAGATCTCCCCCGCCGAAGCGCTCGGCGGCGCCGATCAGCCGGCGCAGCGGCAGATCGACCGAGCGCACGGTAGCGAACGACGTGCCGACGCCGAGCATGAGCGACACGAAAAAGAGCAGCCAGAGCAGCGAGCGTCGTCGCTCGGCGTCGGACTTGAGCTCCTTGGCGCGCGATAGGGAGCGGTCGGTCTGGGCGACGGTCAAAGCGCTGACATCACCGACCAACGTATCGGCGGCCGGTCGGGCCTGGACGGCGAGCCTGCGCGCATCGTCCTTGCGGCCCAAATCCACCAACGCGTGGGCGTGCGCGTAGGCGATCTCGATCCGGGCCTGGATGGCTCCGATGCGGTTGAGGATGTAGCGATCGGACGTGGTGAGCGACATGAGGTCGCGATACCGGCGCTGAAACGAATAGGCCGAATCTCCGGCGCGGAGAAAGTCGGTCTTCGCGTCCACCGAAGGCGCGTCGAGATAGGCTTCGGCCGAGCGCATTTCGGATGTGATCGAGGCGACGAGACCGTTGCCCAGATTGGTGGTCTGCAGCAGCGTGCCCAGCTCCTCACTCACCGAGCGGTCGAGCGAGCGGATGGCGCTCACTGCGAGCACGGCAAGGACGAAGACCAGCCCGATCAGGAGCACCATGCCGGCGATCACTCGGGCTCGCAAGCTCCCGAACATCTTTACTGTCCCTCAGCCAGTTGCACTCCGCCCCCGTGCACGACTCCCAAATGCACCTCGGCGGCGGGCACGTCACCCAGGGAATCGAATGCGACTTCGCCGGTCACCCCATGGAACGGCGGTGCTGAGTTGCCCACGGCCGCGAGTCCATTGCGGACCGCCGCCCGCCTGCTGCCTACCCGCGCGATGACGTCGCGCAGCAAATAGAGCGCGTCGTAGGTCGCCGCCGCGGGCTGGTTGGGAAGACCCGCGCCCGGATACTTCCGGTGGTATGCTTCGACGAACTTTCGATTTGCGGGCGTGGTGATGGTTGGCAGATAGGCCTGCGAGATATACACGCCCTCCGCCAACGGCCCAGTCTCTTCGAGGCCCTCCAGCCCATCGGCGCCCAGGATCGGTACGCTGATTTTTCGGGCGCGTGCCTGGCGGATGATATCCTCGGCATCGCTGCGGTTGCCCGCGATGAGTAGGAACTGCATCTTGCCGAGCTTCACCAGTCGATCGAGATAGACGCCGGGGTCGGGCCGATCGCCGAAATACGGATCGATGGAAAGCAGCTCGCCGCGCAGCCGGGTGAACTCCTGCACGAACGTCTGCCGGACACCCCGCCCGTAGTCGTCATTGCGATAGAGTACGGCGCCGCGCTGCAGGTTGAGTCGCTCGTGGATCCAGCGCGCCAAGACAGCGCCATGGGCGAGATCGCTGGGGCAGAGTCTGAAGGTATACGGGCCGGCGGTGCTCACTTCGGGAGCTGATGACGACGGAGAGAGCTCGACGACCGGATCGGCGCCGCCGTTGTAGACCGGGGCCGCGGCGAGTGTGGTGGAGGAAAAGAGATGGCCGACGACCGCAACGACCCCGGCGCTGTAGAGATCGGTGGCGACGAAGACCGCCGAGTCGGGATCAGCGAAATCATTGCGCTCGACCAACTCGATCTTGCGCCCGCCGACTCCGCCGCTGGCGTTGATCTCTTCGGCCGCCAACTCGGCCGCGCGCCTCATTGGTGCGCCTATGGGGTCGGTGAACGCACCGGTCACGCCGATGAGAACCGGCTGGTCGGTGGACCGACAAGCCGAGACCATCAGGAGCGGCAGCGCAATTTCGAGCGTCCGCCAAGCACGGCTCGCGGACCGCCCGAAACGCTGGTGCAATGCCAGGTGGTCTATGTGCACAGGAGCGCGAAGGTTATTCGTGCGGCGCGCGGAAGACAATAGGCTTGGGATCGAGCGGAGGTGGCATGCCCGACTGGACAGACAGCGCGCCGGATGCGATCTACGACCTGCACGGGCAGCGGGTCGGCGAAGCAGTCGCGAACGCCGAGCGGTTTCTCGCCGCGCAAGCCAAAGCCCGGCCCGGCGCAGTCGTTCGCCTGATCACCGGCCGGGGCAAGGCGGGTGGCGGCGCTCCGATCCGGACCCGCACCCGCACGCTCCTTAGAACGCTGAAGGAGCAGAGCCGGTTCATCCGGGATTACACACTGGAAGAATCCGAGGGAAGCTTCTTGATTCGGCTTCGGTGACACCGCGGCCGGGTCCCCGCTTCTCAGGAGCGCGGGGGCCGTTGCGCCTGCCGTCGAGCCCGCTCACGACCCCAGGCGTCGAGGACGTGACCATCCACCAGCGCCACGGACGCCGTCTTGCTCCCGTGATCGACACGCCAGGTCAGGCGGATCATGCGTCCGTGCCGGATCCACTGCATCATCCACTGTGGACCTTGGACCTTCGCGCCGGTGTGGCCGTAGTGACTCTCCAGCCGACTGCGCCATTCCTCGAATTGATCGGGAGCGACGTCGCCCGACAATGTGAGCACACTGGTCACGCTGTCGACGGCCGAGAGCCAGACCTCGACCTGACCGCCCAGGTCTGGATCGGTCAAGATGCCGCGGCACTCGGTGATGCGCCGATCGACCTTGGCGTGCTCACAGTGAAGCTTAGCGCCGTCAAGATGCGCCACCCGGGCCGTGACCTCTGCGAGTTGGGCACCGGGGTGAAAACCGTGGAACTCGAGTCCGGCCGTGTCGGTAGCTGCCATTTGCGCGCCGAGGCGCGCCGCGCCGCCCACGGCCAGGCAAGCGGCAAGACCCCAGGCAATCCGAGCGGAATGCGGCATAGGCGGATTCTCGGCCGGGAGTTGGCCCCGGGTGAAGGGATGGAATTTGGGGACTCGACCGCAAGAACCAAGCCCTACCCCGTGCCGCGACAGGGCAGTGCTGGTACGGGCGGTTGCCGGTGATGGCGCGGTAAGCTGTCGAGAAGCCGAGTCTACACTTTACGGACGTTGGCGGCCTGAAGGCCCTTGGGACCCTCGACCACCTCAAACTCTACATTGTCGCCCTCCGCCAGAGATCGGAAGCCATCCGCGATGATCGCCGTGTGGTGCACGAACACATCCTTGCCGCCGTCCTGCGCAATGAATCCAAACCCCTTGGCGTCGTTGAACCACTTAACCGTGCCCTTCGCCATTTCACCGACCTCATTAAAGGGGAGCTCGCAGGCTCCGGGAAAGCCCCGGCCCGTGTGGCCGGGCAAACAATGAAAACGCCGGCCGGACTCGGCCTCCGGACGGCGGGCGATGACTCAGGTATGGACGGAAGGGACCGCGCAAAACATAGCTGATAAGGTTCAGGTCGCCGCGGGATTTGTCAATATGACGCCGGCCGCCTTGCTCTCGTGGGCCAGGAGCCAGCGCTTGCTGTCGAGGCCGCCGCTATAGCCCACCAGACTTCCGTCCTTGCCGACGATGCGATGGCAGGGGATGAGGATCGCGAGGTGGTTGCCGGAGATGAGCCACCCGATTTGGCGGGGATGCAGGCCCGTTGCCCGGGCGATCTCCTCATAGGATCGGGTCTCGCCGAACCGCACCTTTCGGAGCGCCTTGTAGACTGCGATCTGCGCGGGAGAGAGGTCGAACCAGTCCCTCAGGTACTTGGGGAATGCGAAGGGGCGTGGCGACCCCGCGAAGTACGCATCGAGCCAGCCGGTAGTCGCGCGGCAGGGACCCTGCACGATGTGCAATTCCGGCACAGCGGCGCGCAGCCGAACGGTCCACCGGATGCGATCGGCCCGATGGGGAAACTCGACGGCCAACGGTCCCTCGTCACACTCGATGACCGTGAGGCTGCTGATCGGCGAGGGATACGAGGTCCACTCGACCCGCATGGCGCATTCTCGGGGGACGGATTCTCCCCAAACTTAGCGCCGCCGCCGCGTGGCGGCCAATCGGGCCCTGCGATTAGCTTTCACGTATGTCCACCCCGCAAACGCTTGTCGTTCGCACCTTCACCGACCGGGCCGAAGGACTTTCCCATTTTGTCCTGCGGGCGGGCGAGGCGCCGCGATTGTTCGCCTTCGATGAGGCGCTGGGCTGCCCGGTCGAAACGGCGCTCGCGGCGCTCGAGTGGACGGGTGCAGTCGGCATTTTGATGGACGACGATCTGCTGCACGCGGGACGGCTGACCAGCGAGACCGCCGCCGCCGTCATCGAGCGAAAGACCCAGAACGGCCGCCGCTACGTCTATCTCGGCCCCCGACTCGATGCTCCGCCGATGGATGTCTTCGAGGGCGCGGTGTTGTTCGACGAGCCGGGCGTCAAGGCCGTCGAGTTCAGCCAGCGGGCTCACGGTCTGGCCCACTTCCTCCGCGCGACTTCCGGCTCCGGCGCTTTGCTCGCCCTGCTGGGCCGGCGGGCGCCGGAGGTGCGTCACCTCCGCCGGTGGCTCGGCTCCATCATCAAGGAGCTGGAAACTCCCCGTCCTCTCGTCGCCGGATGGTTTGCGGCGAGTGCGGCCGGTTGCTTGTTCGGCACCACCGAATTGGAACCCACCTACCGCTATATCGAGGTGGGTCTCGAGTCCTGAGCGGCCCACCGTGTCGACAACTCGAAATGCACATGTCAACATTCTGTGGATATGGTGGCCTAGGTGTTATTGCCCGCACGGGTTAGCTGTCCACGTTTTATCCACCACGAAGCATCGTAAACCGAATAAACACAGGCACTTGCGACTTGGCCACCGAATCCTAATTTGAAGGCGTGTCTGTCCGGCGCGCGCTCGAACCATGCGTTCGAAACGCGCGACGGCGGGCAAGCCGAGCGGGGCGATGATCACCCGGGCTCAGGCGGGGGAAGCCAGTCGCGTGCTTCACCCTCTCCGATCTGGCGCCTCGGAGAGCAGTGCGAAGGGTTGGTCCGCGATCCGATCCGACTCGCAGCGCTCGCATTGACAAACCAGGTGGGATGGCTATCCGGCCTGGGGGTAGATGTCGGTAGGTCCATGCGTGGAACGGCCGCCTAGCCACGACTAGGCGGCCGTTCTTTGTTGTGGTCGGCGCGCGCGCGTTGCGCTCAGGATACGAGAGCGGCCCGCTCGGCTCGGTCGCTATGTGTTTCCGGGTGCCGGCAAAAGCCCCCAGTCGTTGGTATCGCGGTACACGCGGCGGCGATCGAGCTGCCAAATGCCCCGTGCGCTCACCGGATCGTTTCCCAGGAAGTTGTCCTGATCGGCCAGTGCTTCGGTCATGCTCGCCGTCTTGGCGCTCGCATTGTCGGCGTAGTGGAGCACCTCCGCCTCGAGCGTCATGGGCTGCACAGCCGCGCCGAACTCGAGCCGGCCGTGATGCGAGAGAACGAGATGATACAGCAACGTGCGCTCCTGATCGGTGCAGGGAGCGGGGTGCTCCTCTTTGACACGCCGATCGAGCATAAGCGCACCCAGGACCACGTGACCCAGAAGGGACCCGGGCTCGGTCATGGCGAACGCTCCCTCCCAGACGTACGACTCGAGCTTGCCGATGTCGTGCAGGAGCGCGCCCGCCAGGACCAGATCCGGGTCGGCTCCGCACGCCGCGCTGATGGCCCGGCCGGCGGCAGCGACCTCCCAGGTATGACGCAGCAAGCCGCCCAGCTTGGCGTGATGCCCGAAGAGGCTGGCGGGGCACAGCTCGTATCGGCGCCGGAAGGCGGCGTCATCGTAGAAGAGAGCGAGCGTGCGGCGGAGACGGGGGCGCCGGATCTCTGCCCGCCAGCGGTCGAGCTGCTCCCAATACGGCGCCACGTTCCCGACCGACGGCACGAGATCCCACCACGACACGACGCCCGGCCGCAGCACCCGGATGGACGCGATCTCGATCTGACGCTTGCCTCGATAGCTTCCCATGATCCCGGCGACGCGAACCACATCGCCCTTGCTGATACCGGCGATCCGCTCTTGCTCGGCGTCCCAAATCGGTCGTGAGCCAATCCGTCCGCTCGCATCGCCGAGGATGAGCACGGTGCAGTCCTTCTCGGAGCCGTAGCATCGCCGCTCGACGTCCGCGACGAGGAGCGGGGCGTCGATCCGGTCGCCCGGCTCCAAGTGGGTCAACCCTTGTGATGCGGACATTGCTGCGACTCCACAGGTGGCGCCGGCCTGTTGCCGGTTCGTGACTGCGTTGTTTCAGGGCCGCAAAGTCGAGCCGTGAGACTTCGCCCGTGCGCATCAGCTTTGTGACCGACACCTATCTGCCCGAGGTCAACGCCGTGGTGGCGGCCATGCGCCAAGGACTGCGATCTCGCGGCCACACCGTTCAAGTGCTTGCCCCGGAGTACCCTCTGCCCGGGCCCGACGACGATGGCGTGATCCGCCGGCCGTCGATCCCTTGTCCGGGCTACTCGGCCGTGCGGCTGTCCTCGCCCTTCGGCGCCGACGTCACCCGAGCACTCGATCGCTTTGCGCCGGACCTGATTCACGTGGTGACCGAAGGAGCTCTCGGACCGATGTACTCGAGGGCGGTCGACCTGCACTCCTGAGCCGGCGCGCGGCCGTCGATGGCCGCCGCCTTCACTCCGCTGTAGCTTCAACCTCATGCCCCCTCTTCACTTCCTCGTCTTCGATCAGGACGCCGAGCGGCGGCGGTCGCTGGTTGAGTCGCTTCGAGCCGCAGGCCATCGCGTGTTCGAGACGGGCGAGCCCCAAGTGGCGTCCGACTGGCTGGCCGGGCCGGGCATAGACGGTCTGTTCTTGGGGCTTGCACCGCCCAACCTCGACGTCGAGCTGTTGCGCGCCGCGATCTGTCCATCCGAATCTCCATTGCCCGTCTCCCTGGAAGCCGCCGAGCGACTGCACATCGCGCGGACGCTGGAGCACACGGGCGGCAACCGGCGCCAGGCGGCCCTGACCTTGGGGATTTCGCGCTCGACGTTATTGCACAAGATCCGGAAATACGGGCTCGATGACGCGGCCGAATGCCACCGCCAGCCTTAGGAGAATCGATGATGCAGGCTCGAACAGTCTGGCTTGCCGGCGCCTTGATGCTCGTCGCTGGCGCCCGTGCCTGGGCCCAGCAGTCGATCCAGCCGGGCAAGCTGGTGGAGAGCACGCTCAGCTTCGATGGCCGGGCGACCGCCGGCGATTTCGTAGGCACGACGACCACGGTCAGCGGCGAGATGACGGGCGGTGCCGGCGTGGCGGCGGTACGCGGCTGGGTCGAGGCTCCGGTGGCAACGCTCAAGACCGGCAACGATCACCGCGACCGCGATCTCAACAAGTCGATGGAGACCGACAAGTTTCCCACCATGCGCTTCGATCTCGAGGCTGCGGAAGCCGGGGCTGGCACGGGGGACAGCATGCCGGTGACCCTCAAGGGCAAACTCACTCTCCACGGCGTCGAGCGGGCTGTCGAGCTTCCAGGGTCGGTGGTATTCGCGGGTGATCGGGCCCGAGTGCGCACCGACTTTCCGCTCAATCTCAAGGACTACAAGATCGGCGGCCTCTCCAAGATGCTGGGCATGCTCAAAATGCACGAGGATATCACGGTCCACGTGGATGTGACGTTCTCATCCGCCACGCAGTAGCCGGATTCTACCCAGGCGGGAGATGACCACCTGCCGGCTAGCGGTGCCGCGCGTGAGCTGGTAGGTGGCATTACCGACACCGAGCGAGAGTCCGATCGGGCTGAACTTGAGCGGATAGGTGGGTCCGGTGAGCGCGACCCCGTCGACCGCCGGCCCCTCCGCGCGCCAGACGGTGAGGGTGTCGGTGCCCGTGACTGTCCGGACCACGAGGGAGTCGGCCGACACGGCCAGCAGGGTCGGCTGGCCACGGGTAATGGCCGCGAACCGCGCCACCCGATGCGCCGCCATTAGCCGGCGGGCCGCGCCATCGGTGGCGATCGATTGGAGCATGCCGACCGCGTGCGGTACGGCCAGCGCGCTCAAAAGCGCGATAATCGCCAAGGCCAGAAGCAGTTCGATCAGGGTAGCTCCGCGTCTCATGAGTTGAACTTCGCATGCCCGCGTGCAGTTTCCCGCATCATTTTCCGCCAAGCCGCGTCCGGCAAGCGCGGCACAAGGTTGTCCCCTTGCTCCGCGCCGCTCACGGGGCGATACTAGCGATACAGCTCTGACATTCTTTGGCTCCTGTCCGGAGACCCAAGCCATCGTGTTCACAACCCAGCGCCTCTTTGGGCCCCCCGCTGAGCCAGGGGCACTTCTGAGCCACGGTGAGTTCCTCGAGCGGGCGCGCCGCGAGCGCCAGTACGAGGATGAGATCGCCTCGCGCGGCGCGCTCGGCGGGTACCTGGTGGCTCGATTGGTGGAGCGGTGGCTCGCGATCGACGGATCCGACGAGGATCGCGAAGGTTATCGTTGGCAGCTCGAAAGCACCCGACGTTTCGTGGCCGACCTCGACGATCAGCGGGCGGAGACGCGGCACCTCCAGGGCATCATCGAAGCGCTATGCTTGCAGGAGGACGCCAGCTCGGCGGCGGCTCGGCCGACGCTGATGGCCTTCGCCTATTTCCTCGAGCATGAAGCCCGTTTTGCCGAGGGCCTCGAAATCCTGGAGCTCGCGGCCCGGATGTATCGGGGCCCGGTGCCACCCGCGCACTTTGCCACTATCGCCCTCTTCGCTGGGCGGCTGAATCGGTTTCAGGCTCAGTGGCCCCGGGCGAACATGGCCTACGCGGCTGCCGAGGAGGCAGCGGAGCTCGTCGGCGACCTGCGGACGGTATTTCGATCGAGGCTTGGCCGGGCAGCCGTGCTGCGGGGACAAGGCAATCTTCCGGCGGCGCGCCTCATGGCCGAGGCGGTGATCGCGGAGGCGACCGGGCCCGAGCTCTCGGACGTGCGCAGCGGCGCCTACGCGGATCTCGGTGCGGTCTTGGAGCGGCAGGGTCTCTACTGCGAAGCCTTGCGAGCCAGCTATGAGGCGTTCATCCTCGCACACGATCCGCTCAACCGCATGCGGATGCTCGGCGAAGTCGGTGTCAAGCTATCCGAGCTAGGATACTATGACGCCGCGCGGAGCGCGTTCGAGATCGTGCTCGCATCCAACTCGAGTTTCGTGATCCGCGCGAATGCCCGCCTCGAGTTAATGCAGGTGGAGTCGGCGCTTCTCAACCGGGTCGCCTTCGAGCGCCATCGGCTCCAGTTACGCCACGACGTGGGCCGTATGCCGCCGACGATGGCGGTCGACTTCCGTTGCAAGGTCGGTGTCGGTTTCGCGCGCTTCGGCCAGATCGCCAGGGCGCGGGAGGAGTGGACCGAGGGCCTCCATCTCGCGGAGCAGCATCGGCTCAACGAGTGGTATTTCCGGCTTGAGGGTCTGCTCCGACACCTAGGCGATTGCGCGGACGCCGAAGCCTGCTTGTCCGTGCCCGAGCCGGCGGCGCCGCCGGCGGCCGTCGTAGATATGGCCGCCGGCTTGCGCGCTTACGCAGAGGCGCATCCGGGGTAGTGCTGCCCACGTGCCGGCAGCACGGTCCGGTCTAGTGGCAGACGACGTTCCCGGAGCCTTGGCTCTCGCACTTGAAGTTCGGTGCGGTGCGGGGCGCCGTGCTGGCGTCCGAGCAAGCGGTGGCGACGAGGGAGGCAACAAGCAGGCTGAGCAAGGCAGCGGCATGAGTGCGGGACATGGCGTGATCCTCAAAAGAGAATTGCGTGACTAGTGGACGCGCCAAGTTGGGGCCAGCCGGTGGGCACGAATAGGGCTCTTTTGCGACACGAAGGGGCGCTTTTGCGACAAGTGCCGATCTTGGCCGCCGTACCCGCCGAGCGACTGCTTCGGCTGCGGACGGCCGCGTCGGAGGGATACGAATGGATCGCGGCCGCCACCTGGATGCAGGCGGTCACGACGATTCGAACGCGCCCGGTCGAGATGGCCGTGGTCGACCCCATGCTCGGTGGCGAGCCACGCTCGGTCGAGATCGAACGGCTCCACCAGCACTTCCCCTCGCTCCCCTTGCTCGTCTACACGGCGCTCGCGCCCGAAACCGCCGGGGTGCTGCTCGGCCTCGGCCGGATCGGCATTCGCCAGGTGCTCTTTCACCGCTTCGACGACGCGCCCGCGGCTCTACACCGGGCGCTGCACAGCGAGCTGGAGCAGAGTGCCTCCCAGCAGATGATGCAGCAACTGGTGGCGGTGCTCCCTGGATTGCCCGACCGGCTCCGCCGGGCGCTTGAGACGACTCTCCATGCGCCGGAAGACGGTCCCACGGTGTCGACCTTGGCCGAGCGGGCGTCGCTCAAGCGGCGGACCTGCGAGCGGTGGTTCTCGAAGCTGGGACTGCCATCCCCGAAGATGGTGATGCTGCTCGCCCGGGTGCTCTACGCCCATCGGCTGCTGCTGGACCCGGGCTATACGATCGAGGACGTGGCGTTGAAGCTGGGGTACGGGAGAGCAAAGACCCTGCAGATGCATTTTCGCGAGGTATTCGGCCTGACGGCCGGCGAGCTTCGGATCTCCCTATCGCCCGAGGATGCACTATGCCTGCTCGCCCGACGGTATTTCGAGGCGCCCATCCGGACGGCAAGCCAGACGCAGAGCCAGGTCGCTTCGTGAAGGGTCGAGTTCTCGTCATCGATGACGAGCCGGCCCTCCGCCAGACACTGGAGCGCGCGCTGCGCTTCTTCCAGTACGAGGTGAGGACAGCGGCCGATCCCGACTCGGCGTACGCGCTGCTGAATGAGATGGCGTTCGACGTCATCCTGCTGGATCTCCGACTCAAGCACACGCTCAGCGACGCGTTCTACATCGCGCTCATGCATCAGTGGCCTTACCTGCGCGGCCGCGTGGTTCTGATGTCGGGGGACCCCTACACCGTGTCCGCCGTTTGGCCCCAAGAGCTGCGCGCCTGTCCCATGCTCGTCAAGCCATTCGAGCTCGAAGCGCTCGCCGACGCGGTGGCCGCCCGTCTGATTCCCCAAGGTCGGAAGTACAACGGCACCGCGTGACTGCCGTGCTGTCGTCCCCGGTTGCGGTCGACCCGCTGACCATTCTTCGAGAGTATCGAGGGCTGGCGCCGTGGGGGGTGCGCGATCTGGCGGCGCTCGCCGGCGGGATTCTCGATTCGTCGGCCATCGTGCCGGTAAGCTCCGTGGCGCGGTCGCGGCCGAGCGAGCGAACCATACGGTTTTACGTAGCCCGTAACCTGGTCAGTCCGCCGGACGGGCGTGGTACGGCCGCCACGTACGGGTATCGCCATCTGCTTCAGGTGCTGGCGATCAAGCTGCGGCAGATGGAGGGGGCCACGCTGGACACGATCGTCCAGGAGCTTACGGAGGTCACGGGCGACGCGATCGAGCGTCGGGTCGCCGGCGCGCTCGGCCCCCGACTGCCCCGGCCGGCGCAGCTCCAACTGGTTCGTGGCCCCGGGACCGCCCGTGGCAGGGTAGGGCGAGCCATGCAGACCTGGCTCGCCCCGCCCAGCGAAGTCCGGGAGGCCCGACCGACGACCTGCCGCCGGATCCCGGTGGCGCCGGGTGTGGAAGTGCTGGTGGACGAGCGTCATCCCGCCTTGCGACTCCCCGACGGCGAGTCGGTGCTGGCCGAGAGCATCCGTGCAGCCATGGCGGCGATCCTCCCCATCCAATAATCCTGCCTGTCAGGCAGGATCGTCGCGACCTCAGCTCTCACCGTTGGAGGGAACTGCGCCATGCCCACGATTATTTTGTTGGTCGTCCTCGCCGCTGTCGCGTTGTGGATCATGGGGACGTACAACTCGTTGGTGGCGCTCAAGAACCGGGTCGTCAACGCCTGGAAGCAGATCGACGTTCAGCTCAAGCGGCGTCACGATCTGATTCCCAACCTCGTGAACACTGTCAAGGGTGCGATGGACTTTGAGCGCTCCACGCTCGAGGCGGTCATTTCGGCGCGGAACAAGGCCGTCGCGGCGACCGGAGTACAGGCGACCGC
Source organism: Gemmatimonadota bacterium (assembly GCA_041491545.1). GTDB lineage: Bacteria > Gemmatimonadota > Gemmatimonadetes > Gemmatimonadales > GWC2-71-9 > DASQPE01. The sequence goes on from JBGPVE010000007.1 coordinate 12,065, forward strand.
AAAGGCGGAAGGGGAGCTGACGCAGGCGCTGGGGCGGCTCTTCGCGCTGACCGAGAACTATCCGGAGCTCAAGTCGAACCAAAACGTGCTGCAGCTCCAGGAGGAGCTCACCAGCACCGAGAACAAGATCAGCTTTGCGCGCCAGCTCTACAATGACACGGCGACTGAGTACAACACGAAGCAGATGCAGTTTCCCACCAACTTGGTGGCCGGGCTGGCCAAGGCCGCGCCGGCCGAGCTGTGGCAGATCGAGGACGCAGCCGAGCGGGCAGTTCCGACTGTCGATCTGTCGCTGAACCGACCGCCGACGGCGTGAGCGACAGCAACCTCTTCGCGCAACAGCAGAGCAACCGGCGGCGCTCCCGACTCCTAGTCGTCGGTTTCGTCCTCTTCTTTGCCTGGGTGGGATTCGGGGGCGATTTCGCCATCCACCTGCTGACCGCCAACGCCCCGCCGAACGCCTATCACCATGTCGTGCCGTTCATCGGAATCATCGCCGCGCTCGTGGCCGGTGCGATTTGCGGGTACTCCTGGCGCTTCGGCCCGGCCCGGATCCTCTGGGCGACGGGGGCCTGGGAGCTGATCGAGGCGGCGACCCCGGAGCAGAAGCAACTGGTCAACGTGGTCGAGGAGATGGCGATCGCGTCGGGGCTGCCCAAACCCCGGATCTGGATCGTTCCTGATGCCGATCCGAACGCCTTCGCCACCGGCCGCGATCCGGCGAGCGCGAGCATCGCGGTGACCGAGGGCCTGCTGGCCACGCTCAACCGCGACGAGCTGCAGGGCGTGGTCGCGCACGAGATGGCGCACGTACAGAACCTCGACACGCGGCTGATGACGCTCTTGGCCGCGATGGTCGGCGCGATCGCGCTCATGTCCGACGGGATGGGCCGGATGATCGGTCGGGGGGCGCTGGGGGCGGGGGGCTCGAGCCGCAGCTCCTCCGGCGGCAGGGACAAGAAGGAAGGCGCGCTTGGTCTCGTGATCCTGGTGTTGTGGCTCATGACGTTGGTGGTCGCGCCGCTGATCTCGCGACTCCTCGCCGTGGCGGTGAGCCGAAAGCGCGAATACCTCGCCGACGCCACGGGCGCGCAGTTCACTCGCAATCCGGCGGCCCTGGCATCGGCGCTGGAGAAGCTGGGTCAGGCGACGGCCCCGACCAAGGCGATCACGCAGGGCGCGGCGCATCTCTGCATCGTCGACCCGCTGAGCAACCGCTTCGCCGCGAGGGAGGGCTTTCTGGGCGACTTCTTTGCTTCGCACCCGCCGATCGCGCAGCGGGTGATCCGGCTCCGCGGCATGGCGTATCAGGAAGCCAAACGGACCCAGGTGGCCGCCGCGACCTGACCGCCGCGAGCTATTGCGTTCCTTCCAAGACGCCCAGCAACTCCCCCGTAAAAGTCTCCGGATCGAACGGCAGCAGGATCACGTGATCGGCGCCGGCCGACGCCGCGACGCCCTGGTCGCCCGCGACCAGCGCCACCAGCCGGTAGATGCGGTCGGGCGCGGGCCGAAAGCCGGCGAGCGGTGCCGCACCGGCGCCTCCCACGATCACGAGCTGCACGTCCATCGCGTCCGCGGCCTTGGTGAGCTCGGCCACCGTGGCGCAGGTCCGAACCTCGAAGCCGGCGGCGCGGAGGAGCAGGGAGCTCACCCGGACGACATCTTCCTCGGGCACGTAGAGCACCGCGGCCCCTCGCTGCACCGCTCGCACGCTTCGCGGCCCCGAGATGTCGATCATGCGGAGGTCGCCGGGATAGGCTGTCGAATCGGCTCGACGGAGCTCGCCCACGCGCCGGACAATGTCTCGGATTCGGTTGAGGGAGTGCTTCACGGCCTCGAGACTCTCACGTACCGAGGCGCTCTGGCCGCTCGGCTCGCCCAGCAGCAGCTCGACCTCGGCCGACGCGGCCATGAGCGGGTTGTTGATCTCGTGGTGCAGTGTCACCGTCATCTCGCCGACCGCGGCCAGCCGCTCCGCCCGCATCAGCTCGCGCTCGGCTGCCGTCAGCGCCTCCCGCAGCGCGCGGTTGCGGCGCACCCGCTCCAGGACCTGCGGGAGCAGCTCGGGGAGGGAGGCGTCTTTCGCGAGATAGTCGTCGGCTCCGTTGCGCAGCGCCTTGGCGGCCAGCGATTCGTTACCGTGCGCGGTGACCAGGACGATGGCGGGCGGGCTGGGCCGGCTGCGCAGCACCTCGAGGATGTCGAGGCCGCTCGCATCCGGCAGTTGATGATCGAGGAGAACGAGGTCGGCCTGGTCGGCGGCCGCGAGCGCAGCTTGTCCGGTCTCGACGTACGTCGCCTGAGGAAAGCCGTGGAGCTTGAGGAGCTGCTGGATCAGTCGGGCGATCGCGGGATCGTCGTCGACCAGCAGGATGCGAAGTCCCGACCGGTCCGGCGTCCGCGAAGCCGACCCGTCGGTCATGCGCGCTCGTCGTCCAGGAAGATCAGCGCCGTGCGCCGCTCGACGACGGCCGCGAGCGCGACGTGTACATCGGGGTCGAGGACGGATCCGACCAGCTCCCGCATCCGCTCGACCGCGATGGCGGGCGCCATCTTTTCCTGGTACGGACGCGACGTCGTGAGCGCGTCGTAGATCTCCACGGTCCCGATCACTCTGGCGCCCCAGGGTATCGCCTGAGCGACGAGGCGATCCGGATAGCCCCCGCCGTCCCACCGCTCGTGGTGACTGCGAACGAAAGCGATCACCTCGCCGAGGTGCACGAGCGGCGCCAGGATCTGGGATCCGACGACGACGTGTTGCTTGACGTGCTCGTATTCTTCGTCGGTCAGAGGCCCCTGCTTGTTGAGGATCTCCTCGCGGATGCCGATTTTGCCGATGTCGTGCAGGCGCCCGCGGGTGCGCACGGTCTCGACTTCCTCATCGCTGCGCCCCATCTCGGCGGCGACGGTCGCCGCCATGTCCGCGACGCGCGCGGAGTGGCCCCGCAGATACGGATCCTTCGCCTCGAGGGCGTTGATCAACGCCTCGAGCGTCGCGAGCGAGATCCGCTCGAGATTGGCCCGCTCCAGCCGAAGCTCCGCCGTCCGCACTGCGACCTCTTCCTTGAGCCAGCGATTGATCTGCTGACCCTCCACCATCGCATGACGTTGCTGCAGGGCTCGCTGGATGGCGCGGCGGAGGTGAGGCAGGTCGATCGGCTTGGTGAGATAGTCCATGGCGCCACGCTGCATGCAGAGCGCGGCCGCCGTGGCGTCGTTCACGGCCGTAAGCATGAGAATCGCGACATGGGGCTCCATCTCGACGATGCGCGGCACCAGATCGACCCCGCTCATTCCCGGGAGGTTCACGTCGAGCAGGATCGCCGTCACCTTGTGGCGCTGCAGCATCTCGAGCGCTTCCTCCCCACTCGAGGCCGTCAGCGCCTCGTACCCCTGTTGCAGGAGGAACCTCCGAATGGCGTTGCAAATTGCTTCTTCGTCATCGACCACCATGATGGTCACGGGTCCTTCGGACTTGGACCCGCGCGGTCGGGGCGATTCTGGCGTCGGCGCGCCGTCGTCAGCGCACATGGGCGGTCGCAGTCACGGAATCCAGCGGCTCGAAGTGTCAGGAGTGGGGGATCAGGAAAGCTAGGGGCCCCGATGGGGCGGGGTCAATCCACAAAGTCGACTGCGACTCGGTGGGGGATGATTCTAGCCTGAAACGCCCGATCCAATAGCATCTGAACCGCCTGCCGGCCCCGGGGGCCGTAATCCACGGTCCACTGATTCACGTACATCCCGACAAAGGCGTCGGTTCGCTCGTCGGTGAGCCCCCGGTTAAACTGGCGGGCGTGGGTCAGGGCCGGAGCGCGGTGCTCCAGGCCGTAGACGATGCTTGCGCGCAGATCTCGGGCGATCTGGCGGGTGACCTCGGCGCCGAGGTCTCTCCGGACCACGTTGCCGCCAAGCGGAAGAGGCAATCCGGTCTCCGCGAGCCACCAGGCTCCCAGATCGACCCAGAGATGCAGCCCCGAGTCGGCGTAGGTGAGCTGCCCTTCGTGGATCAGGAGACCGAGATCCGCCTCGCCGCTTTGGACGGCGTCCTCGATGCGGTCGAACGGAACGACCAGCTCGACGAAGCCGGGCTGATAGAGCTTGAGGGCCAGATAGGCCGTCGTCAGCTTGCCTGGGACCGCGATCCGCTTCCCCCTAAGCGCCGCCCGCGAATCGGCCGGTTCGGGCTCCCGCGACACCAGCCTCGGCCCATAGCCGTCCCCCATCGAGGCGCCGCTGCCGAGCAGCGCGTAGTCCTTGGCGACGTAGGCATAGGCGTGGATCGACACCGCCGACACCTCGAGCTCGGCCCGCCGAGCCCGCTGGTTCAGGGATTCGATGTCGGACAGCTCGTGCACGTATCGGAGATCGCCGGTATCGATCTTCCCCTCGGCGAGCGCATAGAACATGAACGCGTCGTCGGAGTCGGGACTGTGAGCAACGTGAATAGTGCGGGGCATGAGTTCGGGGGTTACCGCTCCTTCTTGGCCTCTTGGTCGAACGCCTCCACCACCGGCTTGTGCTCGAGGTACTCCCGGCGATTGCTCTTGATCTCGGCGGCGTAGTGCTGTAAGAACTCTCTGTGGGCCTGGCGGAGGGCGGTGGTGTTGCCTTGCGCCCGCGCGACCTTGCCGCGGAGGATGTAGCCGAAGAGATGCCCCGGCTGGTCGGCGAGAATGGAGTCGGCCAGCGCGGCGGCGCCGGCGGACTCGCCGACGAGGGTCATGAGCTCACCGGCATGGTACTGCGCATCCGCGTCGACGGCGTCGAGCTGACTGTAGGCCCCGAGGGCCATCGGCGTGAACTGGACGACCGTGGCGGTGTCGCCCCGCTCGGCGGCCGCCATCACCCGGTTGAACAGACGGTCGAATCGCTCGCGGGGGGACATGCGGCTGATGTCCGGGGCGCCGCCGGGCGACGGCGCGCCCCCGACGAAGGGCGCCGCCGACTGGGCGCCCGTATTCGCCATATTCGGTGCGACCGGCGTTGGGGCGCCGCCCGAGATCTTGAGAATCATGACCCCGATCAGCACCGCGGTGAGGGCGCCGGCGACAATCCACGCGGTTCGCTCGGAGCGGCGCGGGGCGGGGGTCGGCTCGGCCGCGGCGGCCGGGCTACCTTCTCTGGCGGCCCCGCACCGGTGGCAGAAGCGCGCCCGGCCGGACAGCTCGGCCCCGCACTGCCGGCAATAGCGAGTCCCCAGGCTCGATCCGCAGTGGCTGCAGAAGTTGCCGGAACCCGTGGCGCCACAGGCGGCGCAGGTGGTCGAAGGTGAAGCGGTCATGCGTCTCCAAAGGCAGCGGGAGAGGCGCGCGGCGAAAATGTAACGACCGGCGCCTCTCGCGCCACCCTCCGGCCGTTCTTACCTTCCTTTGGTCTCTTACCGATCCGAGGCCGCATGGCACTGGGCACGTCGTCCCGGCCCGCCCCAGATAGCTTCCCCACCGACCTGAGCGGCGCCGGCAAGCGGGACGTCATGGAGCTCGCCGAGCAGCTCAAGGTGGACTTCCTGCGTCTACAGTTCACCGACATTCTGGGCATCAACAAGAACGTCGAGGTGCCGCGCAGTCAGTTCGACAAGGCGCTCGATGGCGAGATCATGTTCGACGGCTCGTCGATCGAGGGCTTCGTGCGCATCGAGGAGTCGGACATGCTCCTCAAGCCCGACCTGACCACGTTCCGCATACTCCCCTACGATGACGAGGGGGGACGCGTGGCGCGTCTCCTCTGCGATATCTACACGCCGGACGACGAACCGTTCGCCGGTTGTCCCCGCACCACCCTCAAGCGCCAAATCGAGCGGGCCAAGAAGCTGGGCTTCACCATGATGGCCGGCTGCGAGGCGGAGTTCTTTCTCTTCGAGAAGGGACCGGACGGCGCGCATACGACCACGACCCACGACTCGGGTGCCTACTTCGATCTCACGCCGGTCGACAAGGGCGAGGAGATCCGACGGGTCATCGTCGAGCACCTCGAGCTCATGGGTTTCGAGGTCGAGGCCGCCCATCATGAGGTGGCGCCCGGGCAGCATGAGGTCGACTTCCGATACGCCGACGCGCTCACGACCGCCGACAACCTCGCCACCTTCCGGTTCGTGGTCCGCAATGTCGCGAGCCGTTACGGCTTCCTCGCGTCCTTCATGCCGAAGCCGATCCAGGGACAGAACGGCAGCGGCATGCACACGCACCAATCGCTCTTCCGCGGTCCCAAAGAGAACGCCTTCTTCGACGCGAAAGCCGAACACCAGCTATCCACGGTCGCGTTGAGCTACATCGAAGGGTTACTGCAGCACGCCCGCGGCTTCTGCGCGATCACCAACCCGCTCATCAACAGTTATAAGCGCCTGGTGCCCGGCTATGAAGCGCCGGTGAACGTGGCGTGGTCGATGCGAAATCGGTCGCCGTTGGTCCGCATTCCGGATCGCCGCGGACTCGGCACCCGCTGCGAGCTTCGGATGCCGGATCCGTCGGCCAACCCATATCTCGCGCTCACCGTGCAGCTCGCGGCCGGACTCGAGGGCGTCGAGCAGAAGCTGCCCGCCCGCGAGCCGGTCAATCGCAACATCTTCCGGATGAGCTTTCGCGATCGCCGGAAGTATCGGATCGACGAATTGCCGCGGGATCTGCACGAAGCGCTGGAGTATTTCGAGAAGGACGACGTGATCAAAGCGGCACTGGGCGAGCACCTGACCGAGCGGTTCCTCGAGGCCAAGCGGGAGGAGGTCTTGCAGTACAACCTCCAGGTCAGCCCCTGGGAGATCGACAGCTATCTCGGCCGCTACTGAGGGTTGGTGACGCCCGCGAGCTGGAGCGTGACCTGGCCGATGGCGAGCGGGATTCGGAGTTGAGCGGGCAGCCTCCGCGCATCATCGGTGAGCCAGAGCTCCGAGATGCCGCCACGGGTCGAGAGCGCCAGCACCAAGCAGGGGGCCTGCTCGCCGGTTGGCAGGTCGACGGTCTCGCGCCGCAGCACCTGCACCTGCACCGGGTTGAAGCCGGTCCGAAAGTATCGCGAGTAGGTGTAAGTGCGGCCGATCTGAAGCGGCGTCGTCCGCAGGAAATACAGGAAAGCGAGCTCATCCAGCGCGTCGCTCGGCGTAACCCACGCGCGCGGGTCACCTTCCATATGGTAGCGCGCCGAGTCGGGAAAGATCACGTACCGTTCATCGGTGATCTGGCCCGCCTGCGCGATGTGGCGCTGAAACCGCCGCGAGGTGAACTGCTCGGTTCCGACCCAGGACTTCATCGCGTAGCTGACGCGAAACCCCGGTGCGCCGCCCTCGCCCGACATCGTGAACACGAACGTCTGCGCGCCCCGTTCGTCGGCCAGGCCGGTCACGGCGATGGCGGCCGAGCCCACCGGGAGGTAGCCCAGCATGGCGGTGTACCGCAGCGTCTCGCCGACGCGGAAGGGATAGGAAGGCGGCGCGGGCGAAATCAAAGCGCCGTGCAGGACCAGCGCGAGCAACGCGTACATTGGACCTCCGACAGGACTGCATGGAATTAAGCGCCGCAGCACGCAGCATGCCAGCCTCGCCTGTGGCTTTCCTCTTCGACCTCGACGGCACGCTATACGTACGCGGCACGGCCGTCCCGGGCGCAACCGACGCGCTCGCGCGACTGCGGCGGGAGGGCGTTCCGTTCCGCTTCGTGACCAACACGACGAGCCGCCCGCGGGCCGAGTTGGCCGAGGGTCTTCGGAGCTACGGATATGAGGCAACCGAGTCGGAAATCTTCACGCCGGTGACCGCGGCCGCGGACATCGCCCGCGCCCAGGGATGCCGTATACTGGCCCCGTTCTTGCCCGTGCGCTCGCTCGTGGATCTCCCCGACTTCGAGTTCACCGGTGGCACCTCCGGCCGATCCGGCGCCGCGGCACCGGAGGCGGTGCTGATCGGCGATCTTGGTGAGCGCTGGAGCTACGCGCTCATGCAAGAGGCGTTCGGTTATCTGTTGGGCGGCGCGCGGCTGATCGCGCTCTCCCGCGACCGATACTGGAGGCGGGGCGACGCACTGGTTCTCGATGCGGGGCCGTTTGTCGTGGGCCTCGAGTACGCCGCCTCGCGACCGGCATCATTGGCCGGGAAGCCGAGCCCGGCCTTCTTTCACGCCGCGGCGGCGAGCCTCGGTGTCGGCGGGGCCGATCGCGGGCAAGTGGCGATGATAGGCGACGATCTCTGGTCCGACGTGCGGGGCGCGCAGGAGGCCGGGTACCAGGGATGGCTCGTTCGCACCGGGAAATTTCGAGAGGATGTTTTTCGGGAGAGCGGCGTCGTGCCGGATCGCATTCTCGACAGTGTCGCGGAGGCGCGCCCGTGAAGGCCGGCGCCGCGGTGTTCGCCGCCGCCGCGCTGCTGGCACTGCCGCCGATGGCCGGCGCGCAGGATTCGACGGCGCGCGACTCGTCGATCGTGCGTGGCATCGTGATCCAGCGGCAAGGTGTCTTCAACGAGGCCGACGAGGTGGGGTGGCTCGCGCGCGCCGGCAACTCGCTCCACGTCACCACCCGCCCGCGCGTGGTCCAGCGCGAGCTGCTCTTCAAAGTCGGTGAGCCGTTCGACTCCGCCCGCGTGGCCGAGACGGCGCGCAACCTTCGCGGGCTCGGCATCTTTCGGCGCGTGCTGGTGGACAGCGTGCGCACCGACTCCGGGTTGGTGCTGCGAGTCACGACCATGGACGGCTGGAGCACGCGCCCGCAAGTCGAATTCAGCAGCACCGGGGGACAGACGGCGTTCTCGCTCGGGCTGGCCGAGTTGAACCTGCTGGGCACGGCCGCGTACGGCGCGATCGGCTACTCGAACAATCCGGACCGCTCGGCAGTCACGGCGCTGTTCGCTGAGCCACGCCTCTTCGCGAGCCGGATCTATTTTCAGGCCGGCGTCCAGGCCCGCTCCGATGGACGATCGATCACCCTCGGCATGGGGCAGCGATTCTTGAGCCTCTCCGCGCGATCGGCGGTGCAGATCGGCGCGATCGACTTCCGGGGCGACGTGCTCCGATTCGTGGGCGGCGATGCGGTCGCGGCGAGCGTGCTGCGGCGACGGTACGCTTTGTTTCGGGCGGACGTCGCACGCGCCGTCATGGCCTCGTCCAACGGCTTTGTGCGCGTCGGCCTGTTCGCGCAGCTCCGGCGCGACGACTTCATCCCGAAGACTTCCGCCTCCGCCGAGCCGTTTCCTCGAACGGTCACGGCCGCGATCGGGCCATATGTGTGGATCAATCGCGCCCATTTTCTCGTGGTTCACAACTTTCGCAGCTTCTTCCGCGAAGAGGATGTCGACCTGAGCCCGGGGCTTCTGGTCGGCGCTTACGCCGCGCCCTCGGCGTTCGGCTACGAGCGGAACGGCATCGGCCTGCAGGGTACGGCGCAGGCCGGCGCGCGGACGCCGGGTGGATTTGTGACGCTCCGCGGCGCGGCCACGGGACTCTACAGCTCGGCCGGGCTCGACTCGGGCACGGTGCAGCTCACCGGAACCTGGGTCACGCAGCCTGCCCGGCTGCACACGATCTCGCTCCAGATGCAGGCGGGATGGCAGGATAACCCGGTGCCGGGCGACGAATTCGATCTCGGTCTCAACCGAGGGCCGCGCGCCTTCTACGCCCATGCCTTCACCGGCGATCGCTTTGTCAACTTCGTCGGGGAGTATCGCTGGACGGCGATCGAGGACCTCGGCGAGTCATTGGGACTCGGGCTTACCGGGTTCTTCGACTACGGCGGCGCCTGGTACGGCGGCATGCCGCATCGGACCGGGAAGGATGCCGGGATCGGCCTTCGGCTCGGTCCCAGCCGCACCACCGACGGCGCGGCGATCCGGATCGACCTCGCCCGGCGCTTTCAGACCGACCGGCAACGGGCGGGATGGGTGCTTGTGGTTGGGAGCGGCGCGAGGTACTAGTATCTAGCTATGAGCCCGACCACAACGACGGACCCAGTCCCCGCCCCCCGGCGCCGCTGGAAGCTGCTCGCGATTCTCGCCGGTCTCGTGCTCCTGCCGATCGCGGGATTCGCCCTGTATGCCTTCAGCGCGCTGCACTGGAGCTATTCGGATGGGGAGCGGGCGGGCGTGCTGCAGAAGTTCTCGCACAAGGGATGGCTCTGTAAGACCTATGAAGGCGAACTCGCGATGTCGATCGTGCCCGGCGTCGCGCCGACGATCTGGGAGTTCAGCGTCCGGGATGAGTCCCTGGTGCCGGAGCTCAACGCTGCGATCGGCAAGCGCGTGGCGCTTCACTACGCCGAGCACCGGGGGATTCCGACGACCTGCTTCGCCGAGACGTCCTACCTCGTGGACGGCGTGCATCCGGTCCACTAGGCACGCGGACCGTCCGGGTCGAGCTGCGCCCCGCCGGTGAGGCCTAGTCAAGCCGAGGCCGGCCTGGTACCTTTCGGGCCACCCCGCTGATTTCCTCCCGCAGTATCGTCTCTCGAACGTCGCGGGCTCGGCCCTTAAGGGGCTGCTCGTGGGTAGGTAGGACCCACTTCCCCCAAAGGGTTAGGAGCCTGCATGCGTCGACTCCGCGTCGGCATCCTCGATCTCGTCACCAAGAGCCCGAAGCCTTCGCTGTATGGCCGCGTGATGAACGCGAATCTCGCGAGCATCATGCCGCAGGTGATCGGGGTCTGGTGCGAGGAAGCCGGCCACGACGTCCGCTTTGTCTGTTACACGGGGCTCGAGGACCTGCTGGCGGAGCTGCCGCCCGATCTCGATCTTCTCATCATCGGCGCGTTCACGCAGTCGGCCCAGCTGGCCTATGCGTTGAGCAATCTGTTTCGTCAGCGGGGGGCCATCACGGCGCTGGGCGGTCCCCACGCGCGGTGCTATCCCGAGGATAGTGCCAAGTACTTCGACTACGTGCTCGGCTTCACCGACCGCGCCGTTGTCGAGGAGCTGCTGCTCGACTGCTCGCCGCAGCGGCCGATGGGCCGCCAGATCACGGCCGAGCGGCAGCCGCAGGAGCTGCCCGGCGTCCAAGAACGATGGAAGTTCATCGAGCCGACGCTCGCCAAGGCGCCCACCATCAAGATCGTCCCGATGCTCGGGAGCCTTGGCTGCCCCTATACGTGCAGCTTCTGCATCGATTCGACGGTCGACTACCAGCCGCTCAGCTTCCAGCTGCTGAGGGACGATCTCGCGTTCCTGCTGACCAAGTTCAAGAACCCGATCGTCGCGTGGCACGACCCCAACTTCGGCGTGCGCTTCGACGACTACATGGCGGCCATCGAAGATGCGGTGCCGCCCGGCCGCATGCGCCACGTCGCCGAGAGCAGCTTGTCGCTGCTGGCGGAACCGCATCTCAAGCGGCTGCAGAAGAACGGCTTTCAGGCCATTCTACCGGGCATCGAGTCGTGGTACGATCTGGGCAACAAATCCAAGACTCGACGAACCGGGATGGACAAGGTCAAGCAGGTCTCCGAGCATATCAATCTCATTCAGCGCTACATCCCGTACATCCAAACCAATTTCGTGCTCGGCCTCGACAGCGACATGGGCCCCGAGCCGTTCGAGCTGACCAAGAAGTTCATCGATCTGTCGCCGGGCGCGTTCCCCGCCTACTCGCTGCTCTCGGCATTCGGGCGCGCGGCGCCGATGAATCTCGACTATCAGCGCGCGGGCCGGGTGCTGCCGTTCCCGTTTCATTTTCTCAATAACAATCACGCGATGAACGTCCGGCCCAAGAACTACAGCTGGACCGAGTTCTACGACCGGTTGGTCGATGTGACGAGCTACTCGTTCTCCTGGCGCGCCATCGGCCGCCGGTTCGGGGCGACGCCCCGCGGGATTCCGAGGTGGATGAATGTGATGCGCGCGATCTCCTCCGAGGGGTTCGGGCGTATCCAGTATCACACGACCATGCGCCGCCTGCTGGACACCGATCCCGCCGTGCGCGCGTTCATGAACGGCGAGACCGATCGCCTGCCCGATTTCTACCGGAACCGCATCCGGGACGAGCTCGGACCGCTCTACGCCTATCTGCCCGAAGGCGCGTTGATGCACGATCCCAACGCGTATCTCACGGCGTCCACCGAGTCGCTTGCCACGCTTCAGTCCTCCCGACAGCTTTCGGCCGCGCCCGCGGTCTCGTAGCGCACCACGGTCGGGGAGGAGTCGTGGGAAGAAAGATTCGCATGATCGGCGTCCCGCTCGATCTGGGAGCGAGTCGCCGCGGGGTGGACATGGGGCCGTCGACGCTCAGGATCGCGCAGCTCGCGGCGCGGCTTGAGGCGTTGGGGCACACAGTAGAGGATGTCGGTAACCTCCGCATTCCCGACCGGGCCTCGCTGCCGGAGATCGCAAGTCCGCTCGGCTTCCTGCCCACCATCGTCGACGTCTGCCGCGATCTCGCGGCCGCCACCGCGCAAGCCATTCGCGAGGGTCATGCACCGCTCGTGCTCGGGGGAGACCACTCCCTCGGCGCCGGGTCGGTCGCCGGTGTGGCCACCGCGTTCGCCGAGCAAGGCAAGCGGCTCGGACTCCTCTGGCTCGACGCGCACGGCGACCTCAACACTCCGACCAGCACCCTCAGCGGCAACGTGCATGGAATGCCGGTGGCGCATCTCCTCGGCTACGGCGACTCCGCGATGGCCAAGATCGCGTGCCCGGCGCCGGCGGTGCGGCCGGAGAACGTCGCGTTGGTGGGTATCCGCGACCTGGATCCGGCCGAGCGCGACCACGCCCGCGACTTCGGTATTCGGGTGTTTACCATGCGGGAGATCGACGAGCGGGGCCTCAAGTCGGTGATGGAGGACGCGCTCGCCATCACCAGCAACGGCACCGACGGCATTCATCTTTCGCTCGACGCCGACTGGATCGATCCGGACGAGGCGCCCGGCGTGGGAACGCCGGTTCGCGGGGGCGCCACCTACCGGGAGGCACACCTCGCGATGGAGATGCTGGCGGATACCGCCCGGATGGCGTCGATGGACATGGTGGAGATCAACCCGGTCCTGGACCATTACAATCGGACGGCGGAACTGGCTGTGGGGCTGGTCGGTAGCGCCTTTGGCCTCAAGATCTTATAGGAACCCTATCGGCATGTTCAGAGCCCGGATCTTGCCCCGGCCGGGACCGGGCATCATATATATACAGATGGCTGGTGACTCCCCCGCTGACACCCGGCGGCACCCATGCGCGTCACGCTCCTAGAGTCCGACCGTCGAGTCCTCCAGACTGCCGAATACGCGTTCCTGAGTATCCTCGCGCACGGCGGCGTCATCTGGCTTGCCGCCGCGGCGACCTCCGGCGGGATTGCGCTGCCAGAGACTGAGCGTGAAGCCCGGGTGTTCTTCCTGCTTCCTCCCGATCGAGTGGATGTGCGCTCCCACCAGCCGGAGGTCTTTCAGTGGGGTCGAATCGGCGCCGACGTGGACAACGGTCGGATCACGACGGAATCGGGTGAGGGCTGGTTGACGCGCCGGCCCGCCGTCGGTCGGCGGGAGGAGGTTGAGACGCGGAGCGGTGCTCGGGGCGACGTTCCGGTGGGACCGGACCTCGGGCGGCCCGACAGCGTGTTCAGCGTGCTCCAGGTGGATTCGGTGGTTCAGCGCGTCGAGTGGAGCGCCGCGCCGATCTATCCTCCCGATCTCCTGGCGAACGGGACTGAGGGCGTGGTCTACGCGCAGTTCGTGGTAGACACGACGGGCATGGTGGACACCACCTCCATCCGGCTTCTCACCAGCGCCCATCCCGGGTTCAGCACTTCGGTACGCGACGCGCTCGGCCACATGCACTTCCGGCCGGCCATGCGTGCACGCCAGAGGGTTCGCCAGCTGGTGGAGCAGCACTTCCGATTTACCATCAACCCGACCGTGGCCCGACAGGTCAGCTAGCGCGACCCGCGACCGCGGGTGCGTTCCCCTCCATTCAGTCGATTTGAAGGCTCCGGCGGCGGCCCGGCCTCAGGATTGCGGGAGCCCATGGGCGCCAGTAGTTTCACCATCCTCCCGGCGCCGTAGCCAAGTGGTAAGGCAGAGGTCTGCAAAACCTCCATTCCCCAGTTCGAATCTGGGCGGCGCCTCTTGAGCCGTAAGAGAGTTAGGGCCACCACGTTGGTCGCGCTCTCAGCGGTGTCGCGGTCACAGAGTCAGTCCTCGGCCAGCATCGTTTCGATCAGCGGCGGGCACCGCACCAGATCGGCCCCGGCGCCCTTCAGCGCCCGCAGGCGAAGTACGGCGCGCGAGTCGAGATAGGTCACACACTCCAGGTCGATCTGCAGCATCTGGCCAGTGGCCAGCAGTCGCTGACATTCGTTGTCCATCAGATCAACCCAAGCTGATACCAGCTCGCCTTCCACCTGCAGCGTCACACGCTCTGGGCCCCGCGCCGTCGTCAGTCGCAACATCCATTATCTCGCTTCCTCGGGGGCTGGGGCCCTCTCTATTGGCAGGACCTATACCCGGCCGCGCCAGGCTCCGCTGCTGACGGCTAACAGTCTACCGAATTGTGGGTTAAGGCGCGAACGGTGGGGCCAGCCACCGCGGGATTCCGGAGACGAATTCACGAAATATCGTGAGGCTCACGGCCTGGTGGGACCGCGCGCTTGCGGGCGCCGGTTCGCCGCGATATTACTCCGAGGGCACGTCCCCCACACGCCGACAGCTGTTTCGGTTCCCGAGTCTCCCCTTAAGCCCCAGTGAGCCTACCATGGCCAGCACATGGCGGCGGCATCCTATCGCGACCGTCGTGACCGTCAGCGCCGTCCTCGGGCTGCTCGTCCCGACCCGCGCCGACGCTCAAGATGCCAACAAGGGTCCA
>JBGPVE010000008.1:0-26322 GCA_041491545.1 Gemmatimonadota bacterium
CGAGCAGGCTCTCGAGCAGGGCGGAGATGCGGCTCAGGGTCTCGCCCACGACGGCGATGCCGCACTCGACCGCAAGGAGCAGGGCCAGGCGTCCCCATGGGGCGGGCCCGGTGTGGCCGATCGCCCCCACCACTTCGTCGACGATGAGCTTGCCCACCCAGAGAACGGCGAGCGGCACCACGGCCCGCGCCACTCTGAGCAGCAGAATGTTCAGGACATAGGTCGGCTCCGTGCTCCAGACCAACCGCAACAGCTTGGGCAAGTGCCGGAGCGCGCGGATCCGCTCCGCCCAGGTGGGGGTGGGACCGTCCGGCTTTCGGCCGGCGAGGTTCGGCCGTACAATCGGGTGTCCTGCGGGGCTGCCCATGATCTCAAGCTAATCGCGAGGGGGCGATGCCGATGGAGACGAGCATTTGGCACAATCTGTGGCAGAACTTGGTGTGGTTTGGCGCGCCGGACACGCCGGTGTCCCTGCTGGAGAAGGTCGTCCGCCCGGTTGTGGTGTATCTCGCCCTGGTCTTTTGGCTTCGGCGCTTCGGCAAGCGCCTCCTGGCCCAGCTCAATCCGTTCGACTTCGTGGTGCTGCTGATGCTCTCCAACACGGTCCAGAACGCCATCATCGGCAACGACACCTCGCTGCTGGGTGGCCTGATCGGCGCCGCGACGTTGCTCGGGGTGAACGCGGCTCTGGTGCGCACCTACTACCGCGGTCCTTCGCAGACGGCCATTTTGGAAGGCGACCGCGACATCTGCTTGATGGAAAATGGACATCTTCACGAGTCGGAAATGTCCCGGCTCCGCATCAACGCCGGCGAGCTCATCGCCCGGGCCCACGAGCGGGGGTTCGACAGTCTGCGCGACGTGCACACGGTGACGCTCTATCCCAACGGAACCCTGGTGTTCATGGGGCACCATCCCGACGAATCGGAGCGGCGCCACCGGGCGCTGATGGAGCGGCTGGAGCAGGTGCAGCGGGAGATCGTAGCCTTGCGCCGGTAGGGGCCCAGCTATCTTCATGTCGATGTCTCATCCTGCCATCGCTCTGGTCACCGGAGCCACCCAAGGCATCGGTCGCGCCACCGCCCTCGCGTTCGGACGCGCCGGCTATCGAGTTGGCGTCTGCGCTCGCACGGCGGCCAAGGTCGACGAGCTCATCGCCGAGCTTCGCGGCGAGGGGATCCACACCGCGGGCCGGGCTGCGGATGTCGGGAACGAGACCGACGCACGGGCCGCGGTCCGCCACGTGAGTGATGAGCTTGGCCCGATCGATACCCTGATCAACAATGCCGGCATTCTCATCGCCAAGCCGATCGAGGAGCTGACGCTCGCCGACTGGGACGCCACCATGGCGACCAACCTGCGGAGCCTCTTCCTCGTGACCCGGGAGGTGCTGCCCGAAATGCGGCGCCGGCGGCGCGGCGCGATCGTGAACGTGGCCAGTCTGGCGGGTCGGAGCGGGTTCGCCGGCGGCACCGCCTACACCGCCTCCAAGCATGCCGTCCTCGGCTTCAGCCGATCGCTCATGCTGGAGGTGCGGCGGGACAACATCCGCGTTATCGCCGTGTGCCCCGGATCGGTTGCGACCGGCATGCTGCGCGACCAACCGATGCTCAAGGCCGATCCAAACAAGATCCTCTTGCCCGAAGACGTGGCGGCCACGATCCTGCAGGCCGTGCGGTTGCCGGAGCGGGCGCTGGTGAGCGAAATCGACATCCGCCCGACCAATCCATGATCGTCCCGGACCCCGCGTGACCACGCGCTCCGGTTCGGTGGTCGTCTCAATGTGTGTGTGCCGTCGAATGCCGTTCGAGCAGTTGCTGCCGCTGGCCCGCCGGGCGGGGTGGAATCTCGCCGGAATCCTGGAGGCAACCGGTTGCGGCGGGCAGTGCGGGCTGTGCCGTCCCTATCTCGAACGAATGCTCGAAACCGGACAAACCGTATTCTTCGAGTTGCTTCGCGACAACCCGTGAGGACCCCGATCCCCGTCACGACTCAGACTCCGGCCGGGCAAGCCCCGTGGCAGCGTTTCTACGTACCGAAATACGTATCGGCGCTCGCGGTGATCGTCGGGTGGGTCGGCGTTTACTTCGCCTTCCATCGGCACTGGCTCGGCATCGCCTTCCCTGCCGTCACGACCGCATTGACCATCGTCGCACTTCGCCGTGGCAACCAGCTGGCCCGGCGCCGCCGCGAGTCGCTCCGCAGCGCGCTCGATACGGCGGCCGCGCGCAACCGCCAGCTCGAGCGGCTCGGGGCCATGGCCTCGGTGCTCCTGCACGGCACCGACCTGTCGGCGGTCTTTCGCTCCGTGGCCGAGGCCGCTCTCGACCTGACGCAGGCCGAGGGGTCGGTCCTCTCGCTCGTGGTTGAGGAGGGTCGCTTTCTCAAGCTGGTCGCGGCCGCGGGTGTGACCAGCTTGGTCCAAGGTCATCTGCTCCCCGCGGACAATTCATTGCCGGGCTGGGTCATCAATCACGACGAGCCCCTCATCTGCGACGATACCGACGCCGACCCCCGCACGGCGCGGCTGCCCGGCATCGACGTGCGCCTCCAGACCGCGGCCATCGTGCCGCTCCGCTCGGCGGGCGTCGCCATCGGCGCGATCAGCGTGCACAATCGGCGTGACGGGCGGCCGTTCAGCGGCCACGATCTGCAGCTCCTCAGAACCCTCGCTGACCAGGCCGTCGTAGGCCTCGACCGGGCCCGTACGTTCGATGAGATTCAGCGCAACGAGCGCGCCCTCACCGCCAAAAATGCCGAGCTCGAGCGGGCAACCAAGCTCAAGAGCGACTTTCTGGCCAACATGTCGCACGAGCTGCGCACGCCGCTGAATGCCATCATCGGCTTCTCCGATCTGATCCTCTCGGGCAGCATCGGGGCGTTGAACGACCAGCAGCAGGATTTCCTCGGCTCCGTGCTGCGCAACGGCCAGCAGCTTCTCACGCTGATCAACGACGTCCTCGATCTTTCCAAGATCGAAGCCGGCCGGATGACGCTCAGCCTCAGCGCCACCGATGTCCGCGGGGCGATCACCGCCGCGATCACGGACACCGCGAGCCTCCGGGCGGCAAAGCAGCAACGCTGCGAGCTCCGGATGGACGACGAGTCGATCAACGTGATCGCCGACGCGGGGCGGGTGCGTCAGGTGCTGTTCAACCTCCTATCCAACGCCTCCAAGTTTACTCCGGAAGAGGGAGAGATCACGCTGTCGGCGGTCCAAACCCGCGCGCCGCTGCCCGTGCCGGCGGAGCGCGCCGGCGAGGAGCCACGGCTGGTCAATCGCGATGCGGTCTGGATCTCGATATCGGACACCGGCATCGGGATCAAAGAGGAGGACGTGAGCAAACTCTTCAGGGAGTTCAGCCAGGTGGACAGCTCGGCCAGCCGCCAGCAGCAGGGCACCGGACTCGGCCTCGCCCTCTGTAAGCAGTTCGTCCAGCTGCATGGCGGGACGATCGGCGCCGAGTCGATCTACGGGCGGGGCAGCACGTTCTGGTTTCTCCTGCCGATCGAGGGGCCCACACGGAAGCCACAGGTGACCCCCGCCGACTGAGGCGCACGGCGGCATCGCAAACTGCCATCAGCAGATCGGAAGGCAGCTTCTGTATTCTGTCCCATCCCTCTACACGACAACGACATAGACTTCGCTGAACCGGGGCACCACACTTGCCCATCGTCCCGGCAGCATGGCCGCGCACTTAGCTCGACCCGGAGTGCACACCGGCACCGGCCTCTGGGTCGGCGCCCGCCGAGGCTTTACCCTCATCGAGCTCCTCAGCGTCATGCTGATTATCGGCATTCTCGCGGGTCTCGGTATCCCCCAGCTCATGAACACGATCGAGAAGGCCCGGGTCGCGCGCGCGATCGGGGACATCCGCGCCATTCAAACCGACCTGATGTCCATCGAGATGCAGGGCCAGCCGCTGCCGCCGGACCTCGCTACCATCGGGCGCGGCAGCATGTTGGATCCCTGGGGCAATCCCTATCAGTATCTGAATTTCGCGCTCGCGGGCGGCGGGGCCGTGCCGGCCGGCGCGCGCCGGGATCGCTTCCTGGTCCCGGTCAATTCGACGTTCGATCTCTACAGCTCCGGCCCGGACGGCAAGAGTGCGGCGCCGTTCACAGCCAAGGCGAGCCAAGACGATGTCGTCCGCGCCAATGACGGCGGATTCATCGGCCTGGCGTCGCAGTTCTGATGCGACTCCTTTCGCCGGCCTCGTTTCTTCAGACTCGGGTTGCCCGGCGAGTGCTGGGTCTGTTCGTGGTGTGCGCATTAGTGCCTGTCGTCGCTCTCGCGGCCATCGCCTACCGCCAGGTGACGAGCGAGCTGGAGAACCAAGCGCGGCAGCGGCTGCGGGACGAGAGCAAGGCGACCGGGGCGATTCTCTTCGACCGCATCGCCGGCCTCGCCGACGCACTGAACATCGAGGGCCGCCGCACCGGACGTTTCACCTCGCTCGCCCTCGAACGGCCCGGCCGGCCGATCGAGCCGTTGCTGGGAGAGATCGGCCCCATTCCACCGCTCGACAGCAAGCAGCTCTTGCATCTCGCGCACGACGGGGTCGCGCTCGTCGCGGTGCCTTCGGCCGACAGCGCGAGAATCTTTCTGGTTCGCGACGTCGCAGGACCGGACGGCGTCACGCTTCGCCTCTGGGGGGCGGTGAGTGGCGAGACGATGTGGAGCCGCCGCGCCGACCGAAGCCCGGCGCCGCCCGGCATGCAGCTCTGCCTCCTGACGGCCACCGGGGAGCCCCTCTCCTGCTCGCCGCGCCCGGCCGCGGCCGAGCTCGGAAGGCTGGTGGGACGAGGCACGGGCACCTTCACGTGGCAGCAGGGAAACGAGCGACACCTGGCTGGGTATTGGAATCTGTTTCTGGGCAGGCCGTTCGCCGCGCCGCCTTGGACCGTGATCCTGAGCCTGCCCGAATCGTCCGTGCTTGCTCCCCTCGCGAGCTTTCGGCGCACATTCGCGCTTGCGGTCGCGCTGGCGCTGGTGGTGGTGTTCGTGCTGAGCCACGTGCAGATCCGGCGCAGCCTGACCCCGCTTCAGGAGCTCGACGCCGCGACGCGGCGGATCGCGCGCGGCGACTTTGCCGGCACCGTCGACGTGCGGAGCGGCGATGAGTTCGCGGCACTCGCCGGTTCGTTCAACCAGATGTCCGGCGCGCTGCACCGGCAATTCGCGACCTTGGCTGCGCTGCACGAGATCGACCGGGCGGCGTTATCCGCCGAAGCGGCGGAGCCCGTGCTCCACACCTTCCTCGCGCGGGCGCGCTTGATACTCGGCTGCGACGCGGTCGTCGTGGCGCTCGCCGACCCCGATGATGCGACGCGCTGGTCGGTGACGGTACAAGCCGCCGCCGAGGCGACACCCGCCGAGCACCAGATTCGGCCGTCTCCGGAGGAGCTGGCCGAGCTCGCCGCGAGCCCGGACGAGCTACGGGCAGACTCGGCGCAGCCGACTCGGAGCTATCTGGCATCGTTGGGTTCCTCACGGGATCGGGCGCTGGTGGCGCTGCCCCTCCTCAAAGGACGAAAGCCGTACGGCGTCCTGGCCTTCGGCTGGACGCGCTCGTCAGAGCCAAGTCCAGCGGAGCGGCGTCAGGCGCGTCAGCTGGCCGATCAGCTCGCGCTCGTGCTCTCGAATGCTTTTCACGTCCGAGAATTGGATCGACTGAGTTGGGGCGCGCTCACTGCCTTGGCTCGGACGATCGACGCGGTCTCTCCCTGGACGGCCGGCCATTCGGAGCGGGTGACACGCGTTGCCCTCGAAATCGGACGCCGACTGGAGCTGCCATCAGACGATCTGACCCTCATCCATCGTGGCGGCCTGCTGCACGACATCGGCAAGGTGGGCGTGCCCGTCGCCATCCTCGACAAACCGGCTCGGCTGACCGACGAAGAGATGCGCATTGTGCAGCAGCACCCCGCGATGGGGGCTCGAATTCTGATGCCGATTCGGGCCTTCCGTGACGCGATTCCGCTCGTGCTGCACCATCACGAGCAGCTCGACGGCACCGGATACCCGGATGGCCTGCGAGGAGAGGCGATTCCCCTCGCCGTACGCATCCTGACCGTCGCGGACATTTACGACGCGCTGGTCTCTGACCGGCCGTACCGGGAGGGGTGGCCCTCGGAGCGCGCGCTCATGCTGCTTCAGGAAGGCGCGGGGACCAAGTTCGACAGCCGGGCCGTTACGGCCCTCGCGGATGCACTCGCCACGGGCTGGACGGTCGAGCAACCCAACGACGGCGCCGTCGCCCCGCGGCTGTCCGAGCTAGCGGCAGCGCCATGACGACTCCTGGTTCTCCAGAGCCCGATCGAGTGGACGGCACCGGCGATGCGCCGCGGGCCGCCGGATACACGGGCGGCGTGACGGATGGCAATCTGTCGCAGGCCGTCGATCTGCGAGATTTCCTGAATGGCGTCGGCACCGTGCTCCAACTCGATCGGCGGCGCAAAGGGCCGATGCCGAAGGCCCAGCCGGCGGAGGCGCCTGATGTCGGTGCCGGCGCTCGACGGCGGCGCCTCATTCCAGCGGCGGCGCTCATCACCGCCCTGACGGCGGCAGCCATCCGGTTCTGGCCGGGCGCGGAATCCACCGAGCTCCCCGTCGGGATTCGCGGGCTCTGGACAACCTCCGATCAGCGATACGGTGGGCGCGCGTTCCTAATTGCCGAACGCGAGGTCACCTTTCAGACGCCCGGTCACGCAACGGTCCACTCGGTGACGGCCGTTCACGAGCGCCAAGCCGGGGACACTACGTACCTGACGATCGACTACCTCCTGGACGGCAAGCCGGTGCCGTGGAAGCTCCGCCTGGACTCCGGCCCAGAGCCCGCCATTCACTTAGTCAATCAGCCCGACATGGAGTGGAGGCCCGCCGGCCACACCCGCTGACGCTTGACAGTCCAGCCGGCGCGCGTAGCGTATCTCCCTCTGCGGTTCGCCGTCGGTTGAGATCATTCTCAGGGAGGACGTATGGCACTGCTGTGGACCATCGTGATCGGCCTGATCGTCGGGGCCGTGGCCAAGCTCCTGGTGCCGGGTAGAGACCCCGGCGGTTTCGTGGTGACGACGCTGCTCGGCATCGCCGGAGCGCTCATCGCCAAGTTTCTCGGACAGGCAATGGGGTGGTATCAGGAGGGCCAGCCGGCTGGCTTCATCGCGTCCGTAGTCGGCGCGGTGCTGCTGCTCCTCGTATATCATTTGCTGAGGCGGGGCCAGGCGAAAACCTGATCGTTGGGCGGGGCGGTCCTTCGGGCCGCCCCGCACCGCGTCGTGCCGCGCTATTATCCAGCATGACCCCTCGCCCTGACACGAGAGCCGTCGGGACGGTGGCGGCGCTCATGCTCGCCCTCGCCCTAGTCACAGCCGGCTGCAAGCCGCGCGCGCGCGAGCCCGACCCTAAGGCGCTCCATGGCGCCGTGCCCGACCATCCGCTTCCGAAGCCCGACTTCACGCTCACGGCGACCGACGGCAGCCGCTTCTCGTTTCGGGAGCGGACCGACGGCTTTCTCACGCTCCTCTTCTTCGGCTACACCAACTGCCCCGACGTCTGCCCGGTGCACATGGCCAACCTCGGCGCCGTGATGAAGAAGCTGCCGGATGAGGTCACCCGCCGCATCCGCGTCGTCTTCGTAACGACCGACCCGGCGCGCGACACCAGAGAACGACTCACCGCGTGGCTGGCGCACTTCGATCCGTCGTTCATCGGGCTCACCGGTACCGAGGATGAGGTGGTGCAGGCTCAACGGGCCGCCCACATCATGCCCGCCCAGCGTGACACCACGGACGGCATCAACTACACCGTGGGGCACGCGGCGTACATCATCGCGTACACGCCGGACAACGTCGGCCGCGCCATATATCCGTCCGGCGTGCGCCAGGCGGATTGGGCGCACGACCTTCCCTTATTGTTGTCCCTATCCGGGCCGGCCGTGCGCGGAGGCCCGGCCCCAGCCTCGAAACCGCCGACCTCCGAGCCATCAGCCCCAGGAGCGCCGGTGTCGGAGCCGTCCAGCCCAAAGCCCCCCGTAAGAGTGAGTGGCGCCTACGTGCTCGCCATGCCTGGCTCCGACGTCGCCGTGGCGTATTTCACGGTGGAGAACCAGGGCACGGAGGCGGTCACTCTGTCGTCGGCAAAGAGCGACGTCGCGCGAGAGGCCTCGTTCCACCGCCAACGGCGGGCCGGCAACGTGGTGCGCATGCAGGCCACCGGCCCACTGACGATTCCAGCCGGCAAGTCGGTTCGACTCGACGAGGGTGGGATCCATCTCATGCTCTCGGCGCTCTCCCGTCAGCTCGAGCCGGGCGACACGGTAGTCGTGCAGCTCGACTTCGCGGGGCACGGCGTGGTCACCGTCCGCGCGCCGGTCCGGCCGTACGGGAGCGAGCAATGACAGCGATCATCCACGCTTCGACTCGGGTCACCGAACACGCCTCAACCCCGGCGTGACCGGTGCGGGGAGCGTCGCCGCTCGGCGGAACAGCTCGACATACGGAGCCACGATATCGGCCAGTTGCTGCAGCGGAAGCACGTCGGAGCGGCCTAGCGCACCGAACCCTCGCGCGCTGAGGATGAGCGCGCCGACTACTCTGCCGGCCGCGCGAAGCGGCACGATCAGCTCCGACTGCTTCGGCGTTTCCGTCAGCGCATCGGCCAGCTCGCCCCGAAGCACTTGGCCCAGCATCGTGCCGGCGGCCGGCGCCCGCGGCAAATCGGCCGGATGCCGCGTCTCGCCCGGCTCCATCAGCACCGCCCGATCGCCTTCGCCCACGCGGAGCGCGATCGCGAGCCCGTCGCACGGAAACATCTCCCGCACTGCATCGGCCAGGCGGCTGGTGGCCTCCGCGAACTTTGGCGTCGTGGCCAGCATGTCCGCCACGCGAGCCAGATGCGCCGGCGCGTTTCGCAGCGCGCCCATCTGCTTCCGCAACACGAAGAGCTGCGACGCCAGAACGTAGGCCTCCACCTTGGGCGCCAACAGCCGCGCCACCTCCTCGAACAGCTCGAGGTCCTCGCTCTCATAGAGATCGGGCGCCACGCCCGCGGCGAAGAGATGGGCCACGAGCCGCCCGCCCGACATCACCCGCACGCCGAGCAGTGAGCGGATCGCCTGACCCTCGGGTAAGTCGTCCGCCGGATATCCCGTCGGCCAGCGCGAATCCTCGCGTGTGTCGTCGATTCGCACGCTCGGCTCGCCGGCGAAGAGAGCCACCAGATCGACCACCTCGCGCGAGACGATGAGCGACGGCTCGGCCCACGGCGGATTGCCGGCGTGGGCGCCGAGCCGATACTGCTGACCCCGGTTCGGGCCGGGGATGAGAAGCTCGAGTCGATCGTGTGGCAGAAGCGGGCTGACGGCGCGGGAGACCAGCGCCAGGAAGTCTCGCGGCGAGCGTGCCTCGGTCCAGGCGGTCGCGACCTGGGCAACGAAATCGGTGGCCGAGCTGGGATCGGCCGGCGGCGCCCATACTCGGGCGATGCGGGCGAGCGTCGGACCGAGCGCTTGGGCGAGTTGGCCGATCACGGCGCGCTCGCGGGGACCGTAGCGATCGGCTTTGAGGTCGGCCACGAGCAGGAGACCGACATCGGTCTGGGCAAAGCGGATGGGCACGCACACGACGGATCGATAGCCGGCTTCCCGGACGATGTCGCCCAGCGCGTCAGCCTGTTCGTCGGTGACCGTGGGCTTGGGTACGGGCACGGGCAGGTGATCTTGCGCCAGCGCTTCGGGTCCGAGCAGCTCGACGCCGCCTATCGTCGGGTAGAGCCAGAGGGCGAACAGGTCGTGGGGAAGGTCGACGCCCAGGGAGTCGGACAGCGCTTCGTGCCAGGTGGAGAGGACGACGCGATCGGCCACCGCCTCTCCGGGGCGGAGCAGCGGAATGAGTGGAACCACGGCCTCGTCGGGCGGCGGTGCGGGCACGCGCTCAGACTCCCCGTTCCCATTCATGCCTGAAGGATCAGGCAGGAGCCGTGCCCGTGGTCGTGACTTGCTAAATCCTTGTGGTGAAAAGCCTTCGGATATTTCTGGTGAGCCGCGCGATCCGGCTTTCGCCGGGCTTTGGGCGTCCTGCGCCGATGCGTACCCCATGTTGGTGGCGCCTCTCCGGCACGAGGAGTTGCGGCGCACCGTGCCGGCTTCCGACTCGCGTTGACATACCCCACCCCCCTATATATCGTTTATGCCACTGGTATATCTACCCGCATTCGAAGGGCAGGGCCGTGAGACGCCTCACGCTACACATCGAGGGCATGAGTTGCAGTCACTGCGTGAACGCGGTGAGCCGCGCGCTCGCGGCCGTGCCCGGCGTTCGCGTCGAGTCGGTTCAAATGGGGCGAGCCTCGGTTCAGTTGGACGATGCCGCCGCGACGGCCGAGCAGCTTGAGGCCGCCGTGCGCGACGCGGGATATCGGGCGGTCGCGGTCTTGGAGGCGACCCCGTGAGTCTGGGCCCACAGATCGTGGTGGCCGTTGCCGGGCTCATGGCCATCATCTGGGTGAACTGGTACTTCCTCTTCTCGTCGGCCGAGCCGGCGCTGGCTGCCGCATCGAGCGGCAAGACGCAACGATTCACGATAGAGGTGAACAACAGCTACTCCCCCGCGACGCTCCGAGTGCAAGCGGGACGGCCGGTGCGCCTCGACTTCCACCGGGTCGATCGCTCGAGCTGCACGGAAGAGGTGGTCCTGCCGGACTTCGGAATCCGTGCCTATCTCCCCACGCAGCAGACCACGCCAATCGAGTTCACTCCGACCACGCCAGGATCGTACGAGTTCGCGTGCGGGATGGGGATGGTGCGCGGAAAGATCATTGTCGAAGACGCGGGAGATACGAAGCAGTGACCGAGACGTGCAGTATTCCGGTCAGCGGGATGACCTGCGCCGCCTGCAGCGCGCGGATCCAGCGAACCCTCGAGAAGACTCCGGGCGTGGTGGGCGCCGGCGTGAGCCTTATGACCAACACGGCGACCGTCGATTTCGACCCGGCGGCCACCTCGCCTGAGCGGTTAGTCGACGCGATTCGTGGCACCGGCTACGGAGCTGAGCTGCCGACGCCCGGGCTCAGTGCGGAGGAGCTGTTCCAAACCCAGGATGTGGAGCGGGCGGAGGAGGTCGCCGATCTCCGGCGGAAGTTCTGGGTGAGTGCCGGACTCGCGGTGCTCGCGATGGCACTGAGCATGCCGATGGCCCAAGTGTCGCCCGACGCTGTGCACTGGATTCTGCTTGGTCTCACCCTGCCCGTCGTCTTCTGGAGCGGGCGGCATTTCTACACCCGCGCCTGGGTCGCGTTCCGGCACCGGAGCGCGGACATGAACACGCTCATCGCGATCGGCACCGGCGCCGCGTTCCTGTTCAGCGTCTTCGTGACCGTGGCGGATCGCTGGCTCGTCGCCCGCGGCGTGACGCCGCAAGTCTATTACGACGCTGTGGTCTGGATCGTCACCCTCGTTCTGCTCGGCAACCTGCTCGAGGCGCGAGCCAAGGGTCGAACCTCGAGCGCGGTCCGCCGCCTGATCGGACTCAGGCCCGACACGGCCCGGGTACGCCGGGATGGGCAGGAAAGCGATATCCCGACGTCGCAGGTCGTCGTGGGTGACGAAATTCTGATTCGCCCGGGCGAGCGGATTCCGGTCGATGGTATGGTGCTCGAGGGCACGAGCACCGTTGACGAGTCGATGCTCACCGGCGAGCCGATGCCCGTGGCGAAGGCCCCCGGTGCCATAGTGGTTGGGGCCACGCTCAACCGCAACGGCGCCCTGTCGATTCGGGCGACGCGGGTCGGGCGGGACACGGTCCTCTCCCACATCATCCGGCTCGTAAGGCAGGCGCAGGGCTCGAAGGCGCCGATCCAACGCCTGGCAGATCGGATCTCCGCCGTCTTCGTACCGGTCGTCATCTCGATCGCCATCGCGACGTTCGTCGTCTGGTTCGACGTGGGCCCCGAGCCCAACTATCTGCACGCGCTCATCTCAGCCGTCACGGTGCTCATCATCGCCTGCCCCTGCGCCATGGGGCTCGCGGTGCCGACGGCGGTCATGGTCGCCACGGGGCGCGGCGCCGAGCGCGGTGTGCTGATCAAGGGCGGCGAGGCGTTGGAGCGGGCGGGCAGCGTGCAGACCGTGGTGCTGGACAAGACCGGCACGATCACGGCAGGTCGCCCCAGCGTGACCGCCGTTGAGCTCGTGCCGGTTCCGGGGGACGCCACCGATGGCTCGAGCTCCACGGGGGCAGTGACCCGCGACGATCTCCTCCAACTGGCCGCGTCGCTGGAGCGCCGAAGCGAGCATCCGTTGGCGGAGGCGGTGGTGGAGGCCGCGCACGGACGCGGCCTCGCCTTGGACGAGCCCGAGGCGGTCGTGGCCGACCCGGGGAAGGGTGTGACCGGCCGGGTCAAAGGCCGCGACGTGGCGCTGGGGAATCGCGGGCTGATGCAGGACCGGGGCGTCGATGTGGCCGCGCTCGATGCATTGGCGCGCGCGGTGGCCGATGATGGTGCGACACCCGTCTTCGTCGCGGTGGACGGGCGCGCGGCGGGGCTCTTGGCCATCGCGGATCCCGTCAAGCCGAGCAGCCGCGAGGCGGTGGGCCGACTGCATGCGTTGGGTCTCGAGGTGGTCATGCTCACCGGTGACGATCGCCGCACCGCGGACAGTGTGGCCCGAGCGGTCGGCGTCGACCGCGTAGTGGCCGAGGTCTTGCCGGACCGAAAGCTCGACGAGGTGAAGCGAATTCAGGCGGAGCGGAAGGTGGTGGCGATGGTGGGTGACGGGCTCAACGACGCGCCCGCGCTCGCGCAGGCCGACGTCGGGATCGCGATCGGCACGGGTACCGACGTCGCGATGGAGACCGGCACCGTCACCCTCATCCGCGGCGACCTGCTCGGCGTGCCGCAGGCCATCGAGCTCTCCCGCCGGGCCATGCGCGTGATCAAGCAGAATCTGTTCTGGGCATTCGTCTACAATGTGATCGGTATCCCGATCGCCGCGGGCGCGCTCTATCCCGCCTTCGGAATTCTGCTCACACCGGCCATGGCCGCTGCCGCGATGGCGGTAAGCTCGATCAGCGTGGTGAGCAACAGCCTAAGGCTGAGAACGGCCTAGAGGGGGGATCCTTGCCTGACGACTTGATGGCTGCTCCTAGTTGTCCTTGCGGGTCTCGCCCCGGCGACGGCACCCACGCCGTCGCGCTCGATCCGGAGACGAAGCAGGCGGTGCTGACTCGTCTGCGGCGGATCGAGGGGCAGGTACGCGGGCTCCAAAAAATGGTGGAGGAGGAGCGCTACTGCGCCGACGTCCTCACCCAAACGGCGTCGGTGCAGGAGGCTCTCCGCGGCGCAGGGCGCGCCCTCCTGCAAAATCACCTTCGGCACTGCGCCACCCAGGCGATTCGATCGGAGGACCCCAAACTGGCGGAGGCGATGTATCAGGAGCTGTTGGACCTGGTCTACCGAAATGCTCGTTAGGCCGTGGTGTGCCTGACGTTACGGGGCGACTCGGGCATGCCTTTTGCTTTCCCGCCAGGCCACACTGAGATTACAGTCAGTTCCCGTGACTCGAGCCCGCTTCGACTCCGATCCGTCCAACCCAGATCCTGAGTGGCTATGCAGACTGCAGGCGTCGAGGTCCACGATCTTTGGAAGAAATTCCATCGCGGCGAGATCCACGATAGCCTAAGAGATCTCATACCAGCGTTGGCCAACCGCATCGCTGGCAAGGGACCCAAGCGGGACCAACTGGACGAGGGCGACTTCTGGGCCCTCAAGGGAGTGACCTTCAACGTCGCCCCCGGTCAGGCGCTGGGCATCATCGGAGCCAACGGGGCCGGCAAGTCGACGCTCCTCCGCATTCTCACCAAGATCCTCCGGCCGTCCAAAGGTTTCTGCCGTATCCACGGTCGGGTTGGCGCCCTCATCGAGATCGCCGCGGGCTTCCATCCCGATCTGACGGGCCGGGAGAACGTCTTTCTGCAAGGCGCGATCATGGGGATGCCGCAGGCGGAAATCGCCCGGAAGTTCGACGAGATCGTCACCTTCTCCGGAATCAGCGACTTCATCGACACGCCGGTCAAGCGCTACTCCACCGGTATGAATGCGCGTCTCGGGTTCTCCATCGCGGTCCACTTGGATCCCGAGGTGCTGATCATCGATGAAGTGTTGGCCGTGGGAGACTTTTCGTTCCAGCAACGCGCCTTCGAGCGCCTCGCCGCGCTCGTGCGCGGTGGCATTCCCGTCGTGGTCGTCTCCCATCAGCTCGATCGAGTGGCGGCGCTCTGCACCGATGCGATTTTCTTGCGCCGCGGCGAGGTGGCCGGCTCGGGCACACCGGCCGAGTGCATCTCGCTGTACCTTCGCTCGGCGGGCGTCGGCCTGACCGACCCGGAAGCTCCCCATCCAATCCGGCTCGAGTCCCTCATTGTGGCGACGCCGGGGCCCATCCGCTCCGGTTCGCGGGTGCGGGTGCGGGTCGGGGGCACGACTTCGGGCTTGAGTCCCGACAACCCCGATATGGTAGCGCTCCGCTTTCGTGTGGTGTCGAGCGGACACGCGCTATTCGTGACGAGCACCAAGGACCACGGTGTCGCGCTCCCGGGCGACGGGGACTTCGAGCTGGAGTTCGATCTGCAAGCAAATCTGCCCGAGGGCGTTTATTGGATTGAGACCGTCGTGTGGAATCCCAGGCTGTCCGCCGACGTCGTGATCGGGCCGTCGCTACTGCTCGAGGTCGCGCGCGGGCTGCCCTTTTCCGGCTCGGTTCAGATGAATCCGCATTTTCACCTCGTCGGCCCCGCCGCCTCGGATGTACCCACCAAGTCAGCTCAGTAAAAGCCTCGGCACCCCCCGGCGGGAGACGTTCTGGGTAGCGGCGATTCTCGCCGTGGGCCTGGCCGTCCGGTTTTGGTTGGTTCCCCACCGTTGGATCAATCCGGACGAGGGGGCCCATCTCATGGACGGCCGTCTGGCACTCGACGGGCTCGTGCCGTTCGTGGGCTACGACGCGCGGCAAGTGCTTTACGCCTACGTGATGGCAGCGCTCCTCGCGATCTGGGGCAAGAGCTATCTGGCCGTTCGGGCATGCGTTGCCGTGCTGAACGTCGGCATCGGCCTCATGATCTACCTCATCGCGCGCCGCTTGTGGGACGGCCGCGTCGGAGTCGTCGCGACCCTGATCTACGTGTCGCTCCCGTTCGCCGTTTCTTGGTCGGCGACGGTGCACACGGAGCCGTTCACGACGCTGCTGTGCTGCCTCGCCATGTTTGCGCTGGTGCGGCGCCATCCTCGGCCACCTGACACGCTTGGACTGATCGGAGCCGGCGTGTGCTTGGCGCTGGCATTCTACGTTCGCGAATCGAGCCTCGGCGTTCTGTTCGGCGCCCTGGTCTACCTGTTCGTCATGCGTCGTCACGAGCCTCCAGCGCTCGTGAGGCGTGTCATGCTCCTGGGCATCGGTTTTCTTATCCCCTGCGCCGTGATCGGCTTGTTCTATAGCCGATACATGTCCGCCGCCGAGTGGTTGGCGAGTCCGCTCGATCCTCTCACGATCGTTGTCCGGAATCTG
The DNA here is from genome assembly GCA_041491545.1 of Gemmatimonadota bacterium. GTDB lineage: Bacteria > Gemmatimonadota > Gemmatimonadetes > Gemmatimonadales > GWC2-71-9 > DASQPE01. The sequence continues at coordinate 15,564 of JBGPVE010000008.1, forward strand.
GGCACCGTGGTGCCACCGGGCCCGGGTGCCCACGTCGTAGGCCCGACGCCGAGTCGGCCCACGACGCTGCCAACAGCGATGACGCTCGACTACCTCCGAACCGTGGCCGCCATGAACGCCGGGCTTCTGCTCGCCCTTGCGTTGGCGCTCGCCTTGCCGCTCGTCACTCGAGGCCAGCCGCCGAAGTCAGTGCCGCGGGACCGAGGTTCACTCGTCATGCTGGGCTGCTGGGTCGGCGGGTTGGCCTTGGTCTATGCCTATTGGACGCTGCACCGCGGATTCTTTCCGCAGTACGCCGAAGAGTTTCTGCCGGCGCTCTCGATGGTTCTGGCGTTCGTGCTGCTGGAGTTGCTCGCGGCGTGGGGGGCGGAGCGCCATACCGGTCTCGCGCTTGGGCTCATCGCGACGTACCTCGCCATTGCGGTCGGTGTCGCCGAGGCGTTCCCCGCCTTCGAACCGCCGACCTACGGATACTTCGTCGTTCCGGCCCTGGTTCTTGCACTCTGGCAGGTGCCTGGTGAGGGACCGGCCCGGTGGCGGGCGTGGGGAATCCTGGCGGGGTCGGTTGCGTTCCTTGCGCTGCTCGGATCGGGCGCGGTGGGCGCGCCGCATCTCGTCCGAGTGCTTCTCAAAGCGTTGATGGCGCCCTTGCTGCTTATCGAGCTCTATCTGATCGGAAAGCGCCAGGCTGCGAGCCCAAGCCTCGGAGCCTTCGCCACGCTGTGCGTGCTGCTGACCGTGCTCGGCGTGGCATATATGGCTGCCGGCCGTCTGCTCGACCGCCGCTACCAAGCGGTATGGGCACCGGAAACGGTGGCGAGCACGTCCTCGTATCTCCGGGAGCACTCCAGCCCCGATGACCGCATGATCTCCGGCGCGATGATCTGGGAGCTTCAGTCCGATCGGCGTCCGTTCGAGAACGTGAGCCACCCGCTGGCCTTCATGCTGGGCGTGCACCCCACCGAATCGGCGGCGCTCACACAACGGCTGAAGGCCGCTCCGCCGCGCTTCGTTGTCCTGGATGGCTACACCGAGCAGACTTACGGCGTCGCGGTGCCGCTGACCGACGTTCTCGCCGAACGGTACGTGCTCGATACGACGGTGACCGGCTCCGACTTTCCGGTGCGCGTGTACCGGCGCGTTCGTTGACGGTTTAGCCGTTCCAGCACGACGCGCGCGAGTGGCCCCGGCCGGTCACTGCGCCGCGGTCTCCCCGATCACCAGCGCCAGGGACGCCGCCAGCATTCCTCTACCCATTCGATCTTCCTCCTTCGGCGACGACGCGCGCCATGTCGCGGCCCACGGTCCGGGCCGCACCGAGCATGACCAGCCCTCCCGCCACGGCCACGCTCGGCAGGACGAAGACGGCGCGGTCGATCCCAAACCGGTCGGAGAGAGCGCCGACCAGCGGAAAGGCGATCGCGTCGCCCGCAAGGTGGATGAATAGGAGATAGGCACCGGCCACCGTCGCACCGACCCGCGCCGGAACCACGTCGAAGATGACCGCGATGAGCGGTCCGTTGTACCAGGATAGCAAGAAGAACGCACTGAAGAATAGCGGAACGAAGGTCGAAGGCTCCCGCACCGTGAGGAGCCAGATCGCCATTGGTCCGCCGATCAGCATTCCCAGTGAGACCGTGATGACCCGGCCCCGCTCGGTGTACTTACGGAGCCAGTCGGCCATCGCCCCGCCGATGATCGTTCCGGCGGTTCCCGCCAGGAGTCCCCACTTGGCGAGCAACGTTGCCGCGTCCGAGGCCGAGAGCTGCAGTTCCCGCGCGATAAAGGTGGGTCCCCACCCCACGATGCCATTCATCCCGAACGAGATCATGGCGCCGGCCACGAACACGTAGACCAGAGTCGGCGTTGCCAGCACCCGGCGCCCGGCGCTCACGACATCGTCGAATGTGCTGCCGATGCCGCCGCCGAACGGCGTGCGAGAGATCTGTCCCCGCCGAATGAGCCGCACCCATCGGAGGATGTCGACCGCGAGCCCGAGCCCGACGGCGGCGCCGAGTGCCGCGATGTCCAGCTTGGAGTCAGCAGCAAAGGTCTGGTCCAGAGCGAAAGCCGCCAGGGCACCGGCCGCGCCGCCGATCAGCGTCCCGAGAAACTGCCGGCCGAGGGCGGTGAGCCCACCCTCGAGGGTTTGCAGGTAGGCCCGCACGCTGAGTCGGCTTGGTGCTCGCGTCGGATCGGCCAGGCGCGCCGCCAGAACGGCGCAGATGAACCCTGGCACACCCACGACCAAGAACGCGACACGCCAGCCATAGTGCTTCTCCAGGATTCCGCCGAGTCCGATGCCGAGCACGCCGCCGAGCGCGATCCCCGACGACAGAATGCCCATCGCGGCGGCTCGGCGCTTGCCGGGGAAGTAATCGGCCACGAGCGACGCCGCCGCCGGACCGAATGCCGCTTCGCCAATCCCGACGGCCGCGCGGCAGGTGAAGAGCTGCCAATAGCTTCGTACGAGCCCGCCCACCATGGTGAATCCGCTCCACACGGCAACCCCGGCGGCGATCACCGCGCGGCGGGAGCGGAGGTCGCTGATGACGCCCAGCGGGAGGGCCGCCACCGAGAACACCAGAATGTACGCGGAGCCCAACCAGCCCAACTGGGTGTCGGTGAGGCTCAGGTCGCGCTTGATCGGCTCGAACAGCGCGAAAATGACATTGCGATCGAGGTAGTTGAGCAGATTGATGAATGAGAGCAGCCCGAGCGCATACCAGCGATACGCGCCTGAAACAGCCTCGCTCGGCTTCCCGGGCCTCGAGGCAGCCTCGTTCACCGACGCGCGACCGTCTCCGTCCCGCCTGAGGCGGGCTGTGCCTGGGCGAGCGATTCCTCGGCGCGACGATCTCGGAACGCGAGCGCCGCTCGGTACTCTTCGACCAGCCGCTGCATCATAGCCTCGCGGCGCTGGTAGAGCCGCTTCAGCGGGCGCGGCTCGCGGCGAGCGAGCGCATATGCCGTAAGCAGCGGCAGGGCCACCGAGTTGTCGATGTATACGACGACCGTGCCAGGTAACTGATCGGGATCGATCTTGCCCCAGCTTACCGCCTCGGCAGGCGTGGCGCCCGAGAGCCCACCCGTGTCGGGCCGGGCATCCGTCATCTGGAGGAAATAGTCGTGTCCTCGCTCGTCGATGCCGAGGACCTCTTGGATCTGCGGTTCCGTCTGCAGCATGAAGTTCTTGGGACTTCCGCCGCCAATGATAAGGCACCCGCTCTTCCCGCCGCTCCGCTTGGCCTCGAGCACGATAGCCGCCGTCTCGTTGACGTCGGCGCTCACGTCGAAGCGCAGCTTGCTGCCGGCTAACGCCTGCTCGGCCACGTTCATGCCGATCGAGCTGTCGCCCGGGGAGCTGGTGTAGATCGGGACGGCGAGCTCGTAGGCGGCGGCCAGCACCGAGCGACGAGTGAGGCCGAGCGCCTTCTCCCGCTCGAGGAGGTAGCCGCCCAGCCGATAGTGATATTCCGCTGTGCTGATCGGCCGCTGAAACTCGTCCCTCGCCGAAACCTCGCGAATGAACGCGTCGGTGGAGAGAAGCACCGAATAGTCAAAGAAGATGTCGTAGATCCGCACGACACCCTTATCGCGCAGCTCAACGTCGTCCGCGTGCGGCGTGCCCCGGTGCATCGCCAGTCCCAGCGCGAAGTGCGCATCGTGATAGAGATTGGCCCCTGTGGAGATGAGCCAATCGATGAAGCCGGCTTCCATGAGCGGGATGAGACAGCTCATGCCGAGCCCGGCCGGCGTCATGGCGCCGGTGAGGCTCATGCCGACGGTCGTGCCGGGTTCCAGCATCCGCTGCGTGAAGAGCGCGCATCCTTCGCGCAGCCGCCCCGCGTTGTAGGCGAGGAAGGCGTTGTCGATCAGATCGGCCGCGCTCTCCCGGCCGTCGATCGGTTTCGGATCGATCCGCTGCCCACGCAGGTACGGCGCAGACGGTCTGGTCATGACGCGTCAGTTCTCGCGTTTCGCGCTTGGATCACGAGCTTCACCGCCTCGGCCGGATCGTCGGTCACGTGGAACAGCTTGAGGTCCGCCGGATTCACCTTCCGCTCCGCGGCTACCGTCTCGGTCAACCACCCAACCAGGCCCCGCCAGTAGTCGCTGCCGAATAGTATGACCGGAAAGTGGTGCACCTTTCCGGTCTGGATCAGCGTGAGCGCCTCGAACAGCTCATCCAGCGTGCCGTATCCGCCCGGGAAGACGACGAACGCGGTCGAGTACTTGACGAACATCGTCTTGCGGACGAAAAAGAAGCGGAAGTTGATCGCCCGCGTGACGTACGGGTTCGTGCCCTGCTCGAAGGGCAGCTCGATGTTGCATCCGATCGAAAGCCCGCCGCCTTCCATCGCACCGCGGTTGGCCGCCTCCATGATGCCTGGGCCACCGCCGGTGATGATCGGAACCCCCTCCTCCGCGAGCAACCGCGCCGTCTCTACGGCCGCTGCGTACTGCGGATCGTCGGCGGTCGTCCGGGCCGAGCCGAAGATGGTCACGCCGGCGTGCACGTCGCCGAGCGTATCGAACCCCTCGACGAACTCGCCCATGATCCGGAGGACGCGCCACGGATCGGTCTTGCGCAGAGCGTCGGGTCGCTCCCTCGGCCGCCGACTCTCGAGCAGCTCCTCGTCTTCGGTTGGCCGCTTGCTGTCTGCGGTGGCCCGGAACGGGGAGTTGGGCATCTTGTCTGCGGTCACGGCGAAGTCACTCCGAGAAGGCGAGGTGGTCGTCCAGGCGGCGGCCTTAGCGTGCACAATATACCCGCGGTTACGGTGTTATCTTAGGGCTATGGGTGCCTCCTGGCTGTCCCTCACGGCCCGCCTCGCTTGGCGGGCCGTATTCAGTCCGAGGCTGGCCCTCGACCTGGTCCGGACCGCGTGGGCATTCCGCCGCCGGGACTGGTGGCGCCAGCCGCCGTTCCTTCCCCTGCCGGATCGAGCCTACCTGCGGTGGAGGATGTACACGGCCTACGCTGACGAGAATGCCGTGCCGCCCGTGGAGGATGTGATCCGCTTCGCGCGGTGGCGGCGGGAGACGATGGGACTGTGACTACTGCGCTGCTCGCTTCCGGACAGGTCGATCCGCGGCCTCATGTCGTCATTTTGGGCGGGGGCTTTGGCGGCCTCTACGCCGCGAAGGGTCTGGGCAAGGCGCCGGTGCGCGTCACGGTCGTGGATCGCCGCAACCACCATCTCTTCCAGCCGATGTTGTATCAAGTGGCGACGGCCGCGCTCAACCCGAGCGATATCGCCAACCCGATCCGCTCCGTGGTCCGCGATCACAAGAACACCGACGTCATTTTGGGCGACGCCGTCGCGGTGGACGTCAGGCAGCGCGAGGTATTGCTGGCCGACGGCGCGAGCCTGAGCTACGACTACCTCATCGTGGCCACCGGTGCGCGCCATTCGTACTTCGGTCACGACGACTGGGAACCGCTGGCCCCGGGGCTCAAGAGCATCGAGGACGCGCTCGCGATTCGGACCAAGGTGCTGCTCTCCTTCGAGTTGGCCGAGCGCGAGATTGAACCCACGCTGCGGCAGGCGTATCTCACCTTCGTCGTCGTCGGTGGTGGACCCACCGGCGTGGAGCTGGCCGGCGCCCTCGCCGAAATACGCAGGTACGCTCTTCAGCGTGACTTTCGCCAGATCAGTCCCGCCTCGGCCACCGTCGTGCTGGTCGAAGCCGGACCCCGGCTTCTCGGTAGCTATCCCGAAGAGCTGAGCGAGCGCGCCGCGCTGGAGCTCCGGCGACTCGGCGTCGAAGTGCGCACCAACACCATGGTCACCGACATCCAACCCTGGTCGGTGACAGCCGGAGGGCAGACCATCCCCACGCGGACGGTCGTCTGGGCCGCCGGCAACACGGCGAGCCCGCTGCTCAAGACGCTCGGGGTCCCGCTCGACCGTCAGGGTCGGGTGATCGTCGAGCCCGATTGCTCGATTCCGGGCCACCCGGAAGTGCTGGTGCTGGGTGATGCAGCCCATCACGAGCACGGCACCCCGGCGCCGCTGCCCGGCATCTGCCCCGTCGCGATCCAGATGGGAGAGTATGCGGCTCGCACCATCCGGGAGGAGGTCGCGCGGGCGAAGCCGCCCGATGTGTTCAGTGACGCACCGAGAAGGAAGGAGCCGAAACGCTCCCCGCGTGCGCCGTTTGTCTATTGGGACAAGGGCCAGCTAGCCGTCATCGGCCGCGGCCACGCGGTCGCCGACATCGGCGGGCTGCATTTCGGCGGCTTCTTCGCGTGGCTGGCCTGGATATTCGTGCACATCTTCTTCCTGATCGGGTTCCGCAATCGAGTGCTGGTCATGATCCAGTGGGCGTTCTCGTATCTCACCTATCAGCGCGGCGCCCGCCTCATCACCGGTGACGTCGCCGCGGGCGCCCCCACCGGGCCCATCAGCTCGCTCTCCATGCACCCGCCCGGGAGCCGCTCGATTCAAGCTGCGCCGGCGGCTAGGCCACCGGCACGGTGACGCTCGACGCCGGAGGGGTGAAGGCGTTTGCCCAGAGCCTTGGCTTCGTCGGATGCGGAATCACCGACCTCCGTCCCACCCCGCACGCCGCCGAGTTGGACGCGTGGCTGGCCCGCGGCTTCGCCGGAACGATGCGCTATCTCCATCGCCAAACCGCTCGGCGGAAGACGCCCAGTCTCGTCGCGCCGGAGGCGCGGTCGGTGGTCGTCGTGCTCGACAACTACTACTCGCCGGACGCTCCGGCCGATCTGAGACCGCCGCGCGTCGCGAAATACGCTCGCGGCGAGGACTATCATCGGGTGACCCTCCAGCGCCTGAATCGCTTGGCGGACTTTCTCCGCCAGAATGGCGCCGGCTTCGCCCGCAGCTTCTCCGATGCCGGACCCGTGCCCGAGCGGGAACTGGCCCAGCGCGCCGGACTCGGCTGGATCGGCAAGAATACGATGCTGATACGGGAAGGCGTCGGGTCGTTCTTCTTCATCGGCTCCGTGTTCACCGATCTCGTCATCGCCGCAGATCCGCCGTTCGCGCTCGACCGCTGCGGGAGCTGCACGCGGTGCCTTGATGCCTGTCCGACCGACGCGTTCGTGGCGCCCCGCGTGTTGGACGCAACCCGGTGCATCTCCTATCTCACGATCGAGCATCGAGGTCCGATCCCTGAAGAGCGGGTGCCCGAACTCGAGGGGTTCGCATTCGGCTGCGACATCTGTAACGACGTCTGTCCGTGGAATCGCCGGTTTGCTGAAGTCACCCAGATCCCCGAGTTTCGGCCTCGCACAGATCTGCACGGCATCGCCGTGGACTTCTTCGACCGCATGGACGAGGCGGAGTTCGCTCGGCGGTTCGGCGATACGCCGCTGGAACGGCCCGGCCTCGCCGGCATGCGCCGAAACGTCGCTGCGGCGCTCGCCTCCCAAGGCCGGCCCCAGGCCCCAGCCGATATCGGGCCGTGACCGCTCCGGCACCCGTTCCCGCAGTCCGCCTCGCCACCCGCTCCGATGCGGAGCGGCTCGCGCGCTTCGCCGCCCGGACGTTCGACGAGACCTATCGCGACGACAATACCGCCGAAAATATGGCGGCCTACCTCGCGGAGTACTTCGGTGAAGCCAAGCAGGCGGCCGAGCTCGAGGACCCCGATGCGTTTTATCTGGTGGTCGAGCTGGCTGACGAAATGGCCGGCTACGCCTACTTGCGCGCGACGCGGCCCGCGGCGGGAGTCGAGCTTCCCAATCCCATCGAGGTCGGGCGCTTCTATGTCGCCCGGGAGTGGCATGGCCGCGGTGTCGCTCAGCAGCTCATGGCCGCCTGCATCGCGGAGGCGCACCGGCGGAGGGCCGGTGGCCTTTGGCTCGCTGTCTGGCAGCGGAATCGCCGCGGGATCGCGTTCTACCAGAAGTGCGGCTTCATCACGGTCGGCGCCACGGAGTTCCGGCTCGGCGCCGAATCGCAGGAAGATTGGGTTATGGTCTTGAGCCTCTCGACCGCGGCGGGCATCGAACCGTGAGTCCCTCGAGTCTGGCCCTCACGCCGGCCGAGGAGGCGCGGCTCGAGCGACTGCAGCGGCTGGCGTGGCTGCTCGATGCGTCGATCGGTCTTCCATTCACGCGCTTCCGTTTTGGCCTCGATGCCGTCGTGGGGCTCATACCCGGCCTGGGCGATGCGATCGGGGCCCTCTTCTCCGCCTATATTCTGCTGGAGGCGGCCCGGTTCGGCGTGCCTCGGGGTCTTCTGCTCCGTATGGTCGCCAACATCGCGCTGGACACCGGCGTCGGTACGGTACCGCTGTTGGGCGACCTGTTCGACGCCGTCTACAAGTCCGACCTGCGCAATCTGAGCCTGCTTCGCCGTCACCTGAACAACCCGGTGGAGGCGCGGCGGGCGAGTCGGCGCTTCCTCTTGGGGATGGTCGCTGCCATCGTTCTTCTCGCCGCTGCCGCCCTCGGCGGCGCGATTCTGCTCGTCAAGCTTCTGTTGGGATTGCTCGCGCACTGAGCTGCGCCCGGCCGATCCTTCTTACTTACTGAGTTGGAAGTCACGATGCGATTCGAGACGATTGCGGTTCACGCGGGTCAACAGCCGGATCCGAGCACTGGGGCCGTCACCCTGCCGATCCATCTCTCGACCACGTTCGAGCGGGCGCCGGATGGGACATTCCCCCACGGCTTCATTTACTCCCGCGACCGAAATCCCAACCGGGACGCCCTCGAGGAGTGCCTTCGCCGATTGGAAGGTGGCACCGCCGCCGCCGCCTTCGCGTCGGGCATGGCCGCCGTCGCGGCCGTCTTCCAATCGCTCGCTCCGGGCGACCACGTCCTCGCGCCGAACGAGGCGTACTACGGCACATCGAAGCTGCTGGGTGAGGTGTTTCAGCGGTGGGGATTGGAGCACAGCGCGGTGGACATGACCGATCTCGCGGCGGTCAAAGCGGCGCTCCGGCCCAATACCCGGCTGATTTGGATCGAGACCCCCTCGAATCCGGTCATCCGGATCAGCGATATCACCGGCATCGTGGAGCTGGCCCGGCGGGCAGGTGCGCGTGTGGCGTGCGACAACACCTGGGCCACCCCGATGCTCACTCAGCCGCTCGCGCTCGGCGCAGATCTCGTGATGCACTCGACCACCAAGTACCTCGGCGGCCACAGCGACGTTCTGGGCGGCGCGATCGTCGCCCGAGAGAACGACGAGCTGTTCCAGCGGATTCGCCTGGTGCAGACGACCGGCGGGGGCGTCCCCTCGCCCTTCGAGTGCTGGCTCGTCCTCCGCGGCATTCGCAGCCTACCGCACCGGATGCGAGCGCATTGCGACAGCGCGCTCGCCGTCGCCCGGTTTCTCGCCCGTCATCCCGCCGTCGCCGCGGTGCACTATCCCGGCCTGGAGTCGGACCCGGGGCACGCAGTGGCCAAGCGACAGATGGCGAGTTTCGGGGGCATGCTGTCGTTCGAGGTGCGAGGGGGACGCGCGGAGGCGCTGGCGCTCGCCGCCCGTCTCCGGCTATTCACGAGAGCTACGAGCTTAGGAGGGCCTGAGAGCCTCATTGAGCACCGAGCCTCGGTCGAAGGACCGCGGACCCGGACACCGGAGAGCCTGCTTCGTGTGTCGGTGGGACTGGAGCATCCCGACGATCTGATCGACGATCTCGCCCAAGCGCTCGGCTGAGGCCATATGGTTCGCGCTATGTACAGCGTCGCTGTGTTCGTGCACGACATCGAGCGCGCCATCGCCTTCTACCGAGATGACCTCGGCCTGCCGCTCATGAAGCAGGGTTCGTTCGGTGCGGAATTCCTCGAGGACGAGCCGCACTTGGGCGTGCATCCGGCGGTCCACCCGGATGCAAAGGCGCTGGTGGGCCGTCACACCGGCGTCACCTTCCACGTGCCGAATCTGCTCGAGTTCTGCGATCGGCTGCGGGAGCGCGGCGTTCGCTTCCTCGCCGAGCCGGCCCAGCAGCACTGGGGCATCATGGCGATGGTCAGTGACCCGGACGGAAACATCTTCGCTCTGTGGGACGATCGGGTTCCGGAGCAGTGAGCGGCAACCGCTTTTTCGCCAGCGACAACACTGCCGGCATCCACCCTGCCGTGCTCAGCGCTCTCGCGCGCGCCGCGGAGGACCATGCGGCCGCCTATGGGGATGACGCGCTCACGGCCCAGGCGATCGAGCGGGTCCGGGAGCATTTCGGTGTTGAGGTCGAGGTTTTCTTCGTCTTTGGCGGCACCGCGGCGAACGTCCTGGGCCTCAAAGCGGTAGTCGCCTCGCATCAGGCGATCATCTGCACCGACGTGGCCCATATCAACGTCGACGAGTGTGGCGCGCCGGAGCAGTTCATCGGGTGCAAGCTGCTCGCCGCGCCACAGGTGGGTGGAAAGCTCACCCTCGAGCAGGTCGCGAGTCGACTGGGCGGCATCGGGATTCCGCATCACGTGCAGCCTCGCGTCGTCTCCATCACGCAGGCGACCGAGTACGGCACCGTCTATCGTCCCGACGAGATCCAGGCTCTCGCCCACCTCGCGCACAGCAAGGGGCTCTTCCTGCACATGGATGGCGCCCGGCTTGCCAACGCCGCGGCGAGCCTCGATCTCCCACTGAGGGCGCTGACCGGCGATGTAGGCGTCGACCTGCTGTCCTTCGGCGGGACCAAGAACGGGCTGCTGGCCGGCGAGGCCGTCGTCTTCTTCGACCCGGCGCGGGCGCGGCAGTTTCACTTCATCCGCAAGCAGGGGATGCAGCTCGCCTCCAAGATGCGGTTCCTGGCCGCGCAGTTCGATGCGCTC
>JBGPVE010000009.1:0-26144 GCA_041491545.1 Gemmatimonadota bacterium
CGCCGTTAGTCCAGAGCAGGAGCCGCTCACCCGAGCTCGGCGTGCCCAACAATCGGAGCAGCAAATCGAGCTTCTGCTTTTTCTTGAGGGTGAGGCCGAACAGCCGGAGCTGCCAGGGCTGTTCCGGGGCGACCGGACGTGCGACCGTGCTCATGCGTTGATGACTCCGGACGTGGTGACGGCCCGAAGCGCGGGGGACTCCGGGGGGATCTCGTGAGCTCCGTCCCGCGGAGCGGGGCGGCAGTGGAGGCGCCTGAGCGCCGTCTCCGCCAGCTCGATTTCCTGCTGTCGCCGGGTCGAGTCCCACGCGAGCTCAGCGGCCATCAGATCGGCGCAGGCCGCCAGGACGTGGATGCCCGGATGCCCGTCTGCCGCGAGATCAGTGCGACGCAGGATCAGGTCGCTCAAGCGCTGCGCCGATTCCTCACGGACGGCATGCACGACTTCGGCCCCGATGGCCTCCGTATCCGGCGCGAGCGGGCGCGCGAGCGCCGGCGCTTGATCCACATACTGGAGAATCGCTTCGGCGCGCGGACCGTAGTAAGCGGCGAGCCGCCGGATGGTCGCTTCTGCGATCGGGTCGCGACCGCGGACCGAGTCGCGTGACAGCAGCGGGTCGGGCCCGGCCGGCTCCGCGTCCGGCAGCGGGGCCGACTCCGGCCGGGCAGGCCCGGCGGCCGGCGTCATCCGCCGGGCGATCTGGTCGACGGCCCACTGCGCCACGTAGCGGGCCGTGGTCCACTTGACCCCCACCACCGAGTAGAGTCCCCTCCAGCCCTCGTCCCGATGATCGCGGAAGGTCGGATGCTTCTGCAGTCGAACGTCGGCGCCGGTGTGGGCCCCGGCCTCGGGCAGCATCCCGGAGTATACCGCGAGTACATCGTCGCTCGAGAGGTGGGCGCCCGGATAGGCCGCGTTCACCTCGCCGAGAAACTGGTCGAGCTCGGAGCCGGTGACGGCGAAATCGTCCGCGCCGCCCGCATAGCGAAGGTGTCGCGTTCCGATCAGCGAATGGCGTCGCCAGGGTACGGCGAAGAAGTGCTGCACTCCCTTGTGGACCAGCGCATCCGCGTCGCGGAAGCCCACATGCCCGGCCAGCGCCACCGCATGACCCTCGAAGAGCCGGCGCTTGAGCAACACGTTGAAGCCCTTGGACGCGACAAACTGGCGCGGCCGGTGCCCGCTCCCGAGCTGCTCCAGCACGCTGTCGGTCCATGGTCCGGTCGCGGTGAGCACCGCTCGGCTCCGGATCTCGAGCTGGTCGCCGGTGAGACGATCGGTCACCCGGACCCCGGTGACCCCGCCCTGGTCACGCAGGAAGCCGGTCACTTCCGCGTAGTTGGCGCTCGCTGCGCCCGCGGCCGCCGCCGAGTGGAGGAAGGCCAGCGCCAGCCGCTCCGAGCTCGAGACCTGACAGTCGTACCAGATGGCGCCGCCGGTGAGCCCCGCAGTGGGGAGCTCGGGCGCGAGCTGGAGTACCTCGTGGCGGCTGATGACTCGTCCTGGCGGAAGCCGGAGCGCGGGTCCGAGCCCCGCGTTGCGGTCGAGGCCCACGAGATCGTTCACCGCGAGCGCGATCCTGAGAACAGCCTTGCCCCTGAGCCCGTGACCGTACGTCGGCATCAGACAGGGAAGGGGGCGCACCAGCCCCGGGGCGAGCCGCTGGAGCAGTCGCCGCTCGCAGATCGACTGGCGCATGCGGCGCAGGTCCGCATGCTGGAGATATCGCAGGCCACCGTGGATGATGCGGAGGCTGTTGGATGAGGTCTCGCCCACGAAATCGCCTCGCTCCAGCAGGCATACGGCGAGGCCACGCCGCGCGGCATCGCGCGCGGCACAGATGCCATAAATGCCGCCGCCGATCACGATCAGGTCGAATTGGTTGGCCGCCAAGGCCGGAAGGTCTCGCGTCATGCCAGACTCGCCGCCGGCATGGAAGGAGCGGCCTGGCTCGTGGCGCTCGGCAACGCAAGAAATCGTCGCTTCCAGAGCTGGAAGACCATGAGCGCCCAGAGAATATGGCTGTGGTTCGCCCGCCCACTCTCGTGCTCGACCATCCAGCGGCCCACCGTCGCCGGGTTGAACAGCCCGTCGCGGCGCAAGGTGGCTTCGTCGAGCACGTCGTGCATGAGCCCGTTCCACTCCTCGTTGAGCCAGGTCTTGAGCGGAATGCTGAACCCCTGCTTCTCCCGCGCCAGAATCACGGGCGGCAGTGCGTCCTGGTACGCGCGTTTGAGGATGTATTTCCGCGTCCGGCCGTGCCACTTGAGTCGGCTGGGCATCTGCGCCGCGAGCTGCACGACCTCGTTGTCGAGGAAGGGGACTCGATTTTCGATCGAGGCCGCCATCCCCATGTGATCGACTTTCATGAGGATGTCTTCCGGCAGATAGAATAGCATATCGCAGAAGAGTTGCCGCTGCAGCCGATCGTCACCCACGTTCCCGAGATAGCTCCGGATTGTGGCGTCGGCGCCGTCGGCCGCCGCGGCGAGCAACTCATCGCTGTACAGCTCGCGGCGCTGCGCCGGTGAGAGGAACGTCATCCAACGCATGTGCTGCCAGGCGGCCGGCAGTGTGGCTCCCTCGAGGAAGCGCCTGAGGCTGTTGAGCAGGCCCTTCTTTCGCGGCGTGTCCGGGAGCGCCGTCGCCGCCAGCGCTATGGCGTGTCGCAGCGGTCTTGGGAGCAGATCAACGGTGCGCGCCGCGGCCCGATCCGCCAGATACGCATCGTATCCCGCGAACAACTCGTCACCACCGTCGCCGCTCAGGACGACGGTCACTTCCTCTCGCGCCACCCGGGAGACGAGCAGCGTCGGAAACACCGAAAAGTCCGCGATCGGCTGATCGAGGTGCTCGATGACCTCGTCGACCATGCTGAGATACTCCGGCGCCAGCACCCGCTCCCGATGCAGCGTATGACAGTGGCGGGCCATCGCCGCCGCGAAGGGCAGCTCGTTGTAGCTCTGGTTCTTGAATCCGATCGAGAACGTCCGCACCGGACGGTCCGACGCCCGGCTCATCGCGCTCACGATGATGGACGAATCGATCCCGCCGCTCAGGAACGCGCCCAACGGGACGTCGCTGATCATCTGACGCTTCACCGCTTCGTCCAGGGTGTGCCGGAGTCGCTCGGCCCACTCGTCGTCGGAGACGTCGCTGGCGGGATCGCGCGGTGCGATCCGCCAATAGCTGCCGGTGCGGATCTCCCCCCTCGTCCAGGTGAGCCAGCTCGCCGGCGGAAGCTTGTGCGCGTCGGCAAACAGCGTTTCCGTGCCCGCCGTATACTCGAACGTGAGAAACCGGTCGACCGCCGGAAGGTTGAGCTGACGCGCGCTCGCTCCGGCGGCGAGCAGGCATTTCATCTCGGAGCCGAAGTAGAGCGTACCGTCACGGACGGCGTAGAACAGTGGCTTCACGCCCACGCGGTCGCGGATCAGCAGCAATCGCTGAAGCCGGCTGTCCCAGAGCGCGATGGCGAAGATGCCGTTGAGCCGGGTGGCGAACTCGAGGCCATGGGCCTCGTAGAGATGCGGAATGACCTCGGTGTCGCTCTGGGTCCGGAACCGATGGCCCTTGGCTTCCAGCTCCCGCCTGAGCTCCACGTAGTTGTAGATCTCGCCGTTGAAGACCACCTGGATCTCGCCGGTCTCGTTCGGCATCGGTTGCTGACCGCTGACCAGATCGATGATTGCGAGTCGGCGCATGCCGAGGCCCACGCCTGGGGCGGTGAAGATGCCCTCGCCGTCCGGGCCGCGGTGGACGATCGTCCGCGTCATCCGCTCCACCAGCCCGCGCTCGGGCTCCGCTCCATGGGTGGCGAGACCGCAAATGCCGCACATCGTCAGCTCACGGTGGCGGGAGAGCGCTTGCGTCGCCGCTTGCGGATCTGCATGCCGATCTGGTGTCGCACGAAGCGAATTGGCGTCTCCAGGCCGCCGTATGGCGTGAGGGCGGTGGCGGGATCGCGCAGCGCGGCCACGACGCTCGCTCCGGGCCGGGCCGGATCGACTATGCCGCGGAACGCCGCGCCGAAGCTGCCCACCCGTCCCACTTCATCAGGGAATGGCAGCGGATCGGTGCCGGGCAGCGCCCGAATACCGGCCCGCCGCGCCGCGCCGAAGTGACGTGGCTCGGGCCAGAATACCGGCCGGCCGCCTTCGTCGCCAAGGAAGAAGTCGCTCTGGTCGACCCGCTGCATCAGCGAAGTCAGGAGCCGGCCTCGGGCAAAGAACCACTTGCCGGCGCCCCAGGGAATCACCCGTAGCGCCCCCCAGGACCGTACCCGCTCCAGCACCTCGCTGATCGGGCCGCCGTCAGCCATGCATTGCCGGGTACCGACCGCGAGCACCTCGAGATCCTCCGCAGCCGCGATCTGCCGGCCGGCGACGACGACCACGCGGCAGGCCCCCCGATGGGCTGTGAGCGATATGCCGTCGCTTCCCGGCTCGATCCGCCAGCCGCCCGGATTCACGGGCGTACCCAGGTCCAGGAGCGCGCCGAAGGCGTCGTCCCCCGCCGACTCGGTGAGGACGACGACGGCGTCGAACGCGGGCGCGCTGCCAAGCCGCTCCGCCGCCGCCGCAAAGTTCCGGGCGGCCGCGTCGAGAAACGCGGCCGGCTCGAAGCAGCGGTGGATGTGCGCGTGCGCGTCGATCAAAACCAGGTGGGAGCCTTCAGCGTATCCTGGCACGAGCCTCTTGGCGCGGAAGCTGTAAGGGCGTGTGCCCGATCAGGAAGCGGCCAGCGTGAAGTTCCGCGGCGTCACCCGCTCCTGGGTCGGTGTATCAGTGGCCTGTGCCAGGTAGGCGACCGTCGCCCGGAGGCCCTCCATGAAGCTCACCTTCGGCTCGTAGCCCAGGACGTGGTGGGCTTCGGCGATGCTGGCATAGGAGTGTAAGATGTCTCCGGCGCGGGCCGGCTGGAAGCTAGGCTTGACTTCGGCACCCACCAGCGAGGCGATCGCATCGACCAGGTGCAAGAGCGAAATCGGGGAGCTGGTCGCAATGTTGAAGATCGCACCGGCGATCCGGTCGCGCTCGCACGCCAGCAGGTTCGCCAAGACCACGTTTTCGACGAAGGTAAAGTCGCGCGTCTGACTGCCGTCGCCGAAGATGACGGGCGGCTGATTGCGCAGCATCCGGGCGATGAACCGCGGGATGACCGCCGCGTACTCGGAGTTCGGGCTCTGCCGCGGGCCGAAGACGTTGAAGTATCTGAGCGCGACGGTCTCGAAGCCGTAGAGGTCGGTGAACGACCGGCAGTAGTGCTCGCCGGCCAGCTTGCTCACCGCGTAGGGCGAGATCGGCTTCGGCGCCACGGCCTCTCGCTTCGGCAGCTCGTTATCCTTCCCGTACACCGACGAGCTGCTGGCATACACCATCCGCTTCACGCCGGCGTCCTTTGCGGCGCGGAGCAGATTCAACGTGCCGACGACATTGACCTCGTTGGTCGTGATCGGATCGCGAACCGACCGGGGTACCGATGGCAGCGCCGCTTGATGCAGCACGAAATCGACCCCCTCGACCGCCTCCCGCACGATGTGATAGCTCCGGATGTCGCCCTCGAGCACCTCGGCGCCGCGCAGCGTATCGAGGTTGGAGCGGAAGCCGGTGGAGAAGTTATCGAGGATCCGAACCGCGTCCCCTCGCTTGAGCAGCGCCTCGGAGATGTGCGATCCGATGAAACCAGCCCCGCCCGTGACGAGGTATCGCGTCATGCTGCGCCCTTTCAGTGCGGTGAGATTCCGGAGTGCGGTGCCCCCGCTCGGATGGCACAAACTGTGCCCCAACCCGGCCCGCCTCACCCCCTCGTTTCGCCCTTATGCCGGGGACCGACTTTGAAGAATAGCTTCCCGCGGCGTGCGCGCGAGCGATCGGGCCAACCTTGGGTGTGGCGCGCTCGCAACGGGTCTTGTAGACTCCTGCCGGGACGCCCGGCTCCTGCGGTCTGCGCAAGGTGATGCGATTCTACGGAGGGCGATGGGCCTGAACTCGGCAGCTACGTCAAACGTACCGGCGCTCGTGCTCGGCAGCGGCATTACGCCACTCGGCGTGGTCCGAAGCCTGGGGCGGGCGGGCATCCCCCTTCGGGTCGCGTGCCCGCCGGCGGATCTGGTCCGCCGGTCCCGCTGGTTCGAGCCACTGGCTCTCGCGCCGTGGGACGGGCGGCCGGGCCCGGCGTCGGCGGCGGAGCTCGAGGCGCTGCCCTTCGACCGAGCGGTGCTGATTCCATGCAGCGACCAGGCGGCCCTTTGGGTCTCCGGTCTCTCCGCTGCCACTCGCGTCCGCTTTCCAAGCAGCACCTCCCGGCGCGAAGTGTTCGAGCTCCTGGTCGACAAGGCGCGCTTCGCGGACGTGCTGGAGCGGGCGGGCACCCCGCATCCGTTTACCCTGCTCGTCGGCCACCGCGACGACCTCCGCCGGCTGGATCAGGCCAAGGGCCGGGTGATCTTCCTCAAGCCGGTCGATTCGCAGTCCTTTTTTCGCCGCTTCGGCGTGAAAGCATTTCACCTGCGCGATCGTGCGGAAGCCGAAGCGCGGTGGGACGAGACGCAGGCCGCCGGTCTCGACATGGTGCTTCAGGAGTACGTGCCCGGGCCCGCCACCTCGCACGTCTTCATCGACGGATTCCGCGATCGCACCGGCGTCGTTCGCGCGTGGTTCGCCCGCCGCCGATTGCGCATGTTCCCGCCGGATTTCGGCAACAGCACCTACATGGTGAGCATTCCGGTCGCCGAGGTGCAGCAGGCAGTCGATAGCCTCGACCAGCTGCTCGGGGTGCTCGAGTACCGCGGCGTCTTCAGCGCCGAATTCAAGTGGGACTCACGGGACGAGCGCTTCAAGCTCTTGGAGATCAACCCGCGGCCCTGGTGGTACGTCGAGTACGCCGCCTGGTGCGGCGTTGATGTCGTGCGACTGTCCTACCTCGACGCGTTGGAGCGACCGGTGCCTGATGTGCGCGAGTATCGCGTGGGGCGCCGCTGTGTGTATCCCTACTACGATCTCGAGGCCTGGCGCGCCCAGCCTGAGGCCGAGCGCCCGAGCGCGCTCGGCCTGGTCCGCTCCTGGATCGGCGCGCGACAACCCGTCTTTCAACTGGGCGACCCGGCCCCCGGCATTCGGGACACCGTTGCCCGGGTTCGCGCCACGATCAGTAAGCGATTTCGCGGATGAGACTAGAACTGACCGTTAAGCTGCTCGCTGAGTCCGACTACCCAGCCTGGAACGACCTCGTCGCCAAGTCGCCGGAAGGCAGCATCTACAGCACGCCCGAGTATCTCGCGGTGCTCGCGGAAGCGACGGGCGGCCGGTTCCGCATTCTCGCGGCGTGTCGGGGCACCGAGCTGCTGGGCGGCGTCGCCCTCTACGAGGAGCCGTCTCGTTGGGGTACCATCGTGTCGCCGCGCCTGCTGCTTTACTACAACGGGCCCGTCTTGCGGGCCTACGAAACCAAGTACCCCTCCCAACGCACCGCTCGCCATCTCGACACCCTCGAGGCGCTCGAGGAGGCCCTGCGCGCCGAGCCCTACGCCCGGGTGCGACTCAGGGCGCGGAGCCCGCTGACCGATCTCCGCGTCTTCTCTCAGCGCGGATGGCGCGCGTGGCCTACGTACAGCTACGTAGTGCCGATCGCCGATCTCACGGCCCAGCGCGAGCGGGTGGAGCAGAACCTTCGCCGGCTGATCGATCGCTGCGCGCGCCAGGGCATCTGCTTCACCGACGATGACGACTTCGACGGCTTCTTTCGGCTCCACAACCAACTGCACGAGAGAAAAGGCGCGCCGCTTTACCTCCCGCGGCCCGCGTTCGAGGGCTGGTTCCATCGACTCAAAGCCGCCGGCCTTTGCCGGCTCTTTCAGGCCCGGCTTCCGGACGGACGGTCGCTGGCCGCGCAGATCGTGCTGCTCGGGCGGCACCCCGTGACCCACACGGTAACCGCGGCCGCCGACATGGATCACCTGCAGCTCGGGGCCAGCGCCTTTCTCCGGTGGCGGGCCTTCGAGACCCTCGCCGCGCTCGGCTATCAGGCCAACGACCTCACCGATGCGGCGCTCAATCCGGTCACCCACTTCAAGAGCCAGTTGGGCGGCGATCTGCAGACCTGCCTCGTGATCCAGCGCCCGGATGGGCGGGCGCTCAGGACGGCCGAGAGCGTCAATCGGGCTTGGCGGGGCACTCGCCGCGCCGCTGCTCGAACGGTAAAGCGCTTGCTTCGACGGCCCCCCCAATGAACGGCGCCGAACTGCTCTGCCGAAGCCTCGAAGCCGTCGGCGTCGAGCAGCTGTTCGGCCTGCCGGGCACCCAAAACGTTCCCTTCTTCGACGCACTGCGGCGCTCGCGCTTCCGCACCGTCGTGCCGACGCACGAGTTGGCCGCCTCGTTCATGGCGGCGGGCTATAGTCGCGTCTCGGGCCGGGTCGGTGTCCTCGCCACGATCCCCGGGCCGGGGTTCACCTACGCGCTCACCGGGCTGGCCGAAGCCCGGCTCGACTCGACGCCGCTGCTCTACGTCGTCGGACAGCCGCCGGCGGAGCCGGATCGCCGATTCCAGCTCCAAGCGATCGACCAGGCCGCCATCGCCGCGCCGCTGGTCAAATGCATCCTCTCGGCTGACCGCGTTGGCGATCTCCCCGAGATCATCGCTCGAGCCCACGCCCTCGCGCTCGAGGGCGAGCCCGGACCCGTGATGGTCCACCTGGCCCCCGCGCTCGCGAGCCAGGAATCCGATCGCCAGCCCGAGCTTACCCGCTCGAGTCCGCCGGTCAGCCCGCCCGGCGTTTCCGCGGCCCTCGCTCAGGAGCTTGGGTCGGCGTCGAAGATTCTCATCCTCGCGGGGCAGGGGACGGCGGGCGGCGCCACCCAACTCGAAGCGCTGGCCGAGCGGCTCGGTGCGGTCGTCGTCGCGACGACGTCGGCGCGCGGCGTGCTTCCGGAGGACCATCCACGGTCGCTCACCTTCGATCTCCGCTCCACTGACGCCCTGAACGCGCTGGTCCAGGAGAGCGACCTCGTCCTCGCTCTCGGCATCAAGTTCTCTCACAATGGAGCGGCGGGATTCCAGCTTCGGTTGCCGCCCGAGCGTCTCGTGCACGCGGACGCGAGCCGAGAGGTGCTCGGCGCCAATTACCCGGCGCGGACGACGGTGTGCGCCGACGTGCCTCGGTTGCTGGGCGACCTGCTACCGCTCTTGCCGGCGCGAGGCGCCGGCGCCGGCTGGAGCGTCGAGGTGATCGAGCGGTGGCGCCGGCGAACCCGGGAGGCGCCGCTCGGGCCGGAGCCGCGTTTTGGTGCGCTCGACCCCGCCACACCCGGAGAGTTCTTTCGCGTGCTCCGCGCCGCGCTGCCGCGGGATGGCTGCCTCGTCACCGACTCGGGCCTCCATCAGATGCTCGCGCGGCGACACTTCCCGGTGCTCGCCAACCGGGGGCTCATCGTGCCCACCAACTTTCAGTCGATGGGCTTCGGTCTCCCGGCGGCCATCGGCGCCAAGCTGGCCGCGCCGAGCCGGCCCATCGTCGCGATCGTCGGGGACGGCGGTCTCGCGATGTGCGGTCTCGAGCTGCTTACGGCGGTCCGCGAAAGACTTTCGCTGCCCGTGATCGTGTTCAGCGATGGGAAGTATGGGTTGATCCGAGTCGATCAGATCAAGAACTACGGAGTGACCTACGGCATCGACCTCCCACCGCTCGACGCGGCGGCGTTAGCTGCGGCGACCGGCGCTGCGTATCGATCGCTGGATGGAAACGCGGAGGGGATCCTCCGAGCGGCGCTCGAGGCGGGCGGACCGACCATCATTGAGGTGAGGGTGGGGGATTCCGTGGGGATGCGGCGAGTGCAAGCTGCGAGCATTGCCCGCGCGACGGGGCGCTCGATCTTGCCTCGGCGGCTGCTGGCGCTGCTCAAACGGCTACGCTGAGTCCCTCGTTGCTCACTCGAGCGCTGCCGCGAACCCGCTCGCCCAACTCGCTCAACGTGAGCGGCTCGATGGCGGTTCGAGAGCGGAGATAGGTGAAGTAGAGATCGATCCGCCGGAGAAACTCCTCGAGCTGCTCGGTCGAGTTCACGAACGGGCTCTTCCCCGGCATGAGGGGACCGCTGTGGAAGAACATGTTGAGGGTGGTGACCCCATGTCGGACCGCGACGTCCGTGAGCCGCCGCATGTCGCGAAGCGACGTCGACTCGGGGCTCAGCTCGATACAGTCGAGCGCGCCCAGGCGAGCCAGAATGCCAGGCACGTGCAAAGGCCGGAGCAGCTTGACCCTGAGCGCCTTGTTGAGCGGGCCATACATCGTCCACGGCCAGCGGGTAAAGCCGACCGTCGGCGTGATCTCGACGATGGCGCCGTCCGCGACGGGCGTCTGCAGGTCCGAATCCGGCGCGAGTCGATACGGCGCCGTGGGCGTGCGGTGGAAGGACGGCGGGTCATCGACCGTCGGCCAGAAGACGTACGGCAGCACGCTGGTATCGGTTCGGTAGCCGGCCTGGGCGAGAACGCGAATGACCGTGGGCGAGATCGACCACCGTCCGGCGCGGAACGAGAGCGGCTGGATCCCGGTGCCGCTCCGGATTGCCGCTGTGAGCGTCTCCAACTTCTCGGCCTGCAGCTCGGCCGGCAGATTCTTGAAGCTGGTATTGGCCGGCGTGAAGGGCTCGGAAAACGGCGGAGTATTCCAGGGATGAATGTGGGCCCCGACTTCGCCCCGGCCGCTGTGGTGGATCTCGGCCAGCATCGACGCCGCCCACGGCCGAATGATGACTTGATAGGTGGTGAGGTAGGTCGGACGGATCCCGTGCCGGTCGAACAACGCCTGGAGGCGGGGAACCCGGCGGATGTTCTCGACCGACACCCCATCCCTGGCGGGAAACCAGTTGTCTTCTTCGGTATCGATTGTGACGACAACCGAGACGGCGCGCGAGTCCATGTGTACCTGGATTCCCTGTTGGATCGTGGCCCTAATATGAATCGCTGATGCGACCTTCGCGAGAGGTCCGGGAACCGCCGATTCGCTCAGTGCTGCATATCCTTGCACCCGGGGACGTCGGTGGCTTGGAGAGCGTCGTGCGTTCGCTCGTTCTCGGCCAAGCCTCGCTGGGGTATCGAGTTGCAGTTCTTCCGGTGCTTGACTCCAACCGGGCCGATCACCCGTTCTTGACCCCGCTCCGAGAGGCTGGCATCGAGGTCCACCCATGCGTCGTTCCGGCTCGTGCCTATCTTCGGGAACAGGATCGGGTGCGAACGGTCTGCGCGGCGGTTGCTCCCGACCTGGTCCACACCCACGGGTATCGCGCGGACGTGCTGGCATCGGCGACCGCCCGCCGTCTTGGGCTTCCCACCGTGACCACGGTCCACGGCTTCACCGGTGGTGACCCGAGGAATCGCTTCTACGAGTGGCTCCAGCGTCGCTCCTATCGGCGTTTCGCCGCCGTCGTCGCCGTGTCGAAGCCCCTGCGCGAGGAACTCGCGCGGTCCGGAGTGTCCGCCCGGCGGCTCCACGTCGTTCCCAATGCTTGGGCTCCGACCCGTCCGCCTCTCGATCGCCGTACCGCGCGGGCTCAACTCGGCGTGCCGGCCGAGGGGTTCCGCCTCGGCTGGGTCGGTCGGCTCAGTCACGAGAAAGGGCCGGACCTGCTTGTTGAAGCGATGCGGTGCCTCACCGACCTTCCTGTGCGCGCCTCAGTGGTCGGAGCCGGCCGCGAGGGAGAGCGGCTCCGACAACTCGCCAAAGATCGCGCTGTGACCGACCGCATCGATTGGCATGGCATCATTCCGGACGCGGGTCGGCTCTTTCGAGCGTTCGACTGCCTGGTGCTCAGCTCCCGGACGGAAGGAACCCCGATCGTGCTCTTCGAGGCGATGGCGACCAACGTGCCGATCGTGGCCACGGCCGTGGGCGGGGTGCCCGATGTGCTTGGGCCGTCCGAAGCAATGCTCGTGCCGCCTAACGATCCCGCCGCGCTGGCCCGGGCGGTGCGAAGCGTGTACGACCAAGTCGATGCTGCGGCTCAACGTGCGGGCGAGGCAGCTCGCCGCCTCGTGGCCGATTTCGGGCTCGAACCGTGGCTTCGGCGCTACGATGCCATCTACGAAGCGGTGACGATGCCGCGCAACCCCCAACCTTCGCCATGACGACCTTGGCCTTGGTGCTGATCGGCATTCCGGTCGCCCTCTTTGTCTATTCCTACGCCGGCTATCCGCTTCTCCTGGCGGCCGCCGCTGCCTTCCGGCCCCGCGTTCGGCGGTTGGATGATCCGCCGGCCTGGCCCTCGATCAGCATCACCATCCCGGCCTACAACGAGGAAGCGGCGATTCGGCGGACCATCGAGAGCCTGTTCGCGCTCGACTATCCCGCTGACCGCCGTCAGATCGTGATCGTCTCCGACGCGTCGACCGACCGAACCGATGCCATCGTCCGCGAATACGCCGCGCGCGGCGTGGAGCTCCTGCGGTTGCCGCGCCGCTCTGGCAAGACCGCCGCCGAGAACGCGGCTGTGCCGCTGCTTCGGGGCGAGATCGTTTTGAATACCGACGCCACCATTCGGATTCTGCCCGGATCTCTCAAGCCGCTCATCCGCGTCTTTCAAGACCCCACCATCGGCGTCGCATCGGGCCGTGACGTGAGCGTGGGAGATATCACGGCGGAGGGCAATTGGGCGGAGTCGGGCTACGTGGGCTACGAGATGTGGGTTCGATCGCTTGAGACCCGCGTCGGCTCGATCATCGGGGCCAGCGGCTGCTGCTACGCCATCCGGCGCGAACTCATCAACGCCCAATTTCCCGAGGCCCTGAGCCGCGACTTCGCCTCTCCCCTTCGCGCGCGCTCCCTTGGGTACCGCACCGTGTCCGTGCACGAGGCCGTCTGCCTGGTGCCCCGCACCACCTCGCTGCAGAAGGAGTTCCAGCGAAAGGTCCGAACCATGGCACGCGGGCTCGAGACGCTCTGGTTCAAGCGCTCGCTGCTCAATCCCCTCCGCTACGGCAGCTTTGCGTTCATGCTCGCGAGCCACAAGTTGTGCCGGTGGCTGGTGCATCTCACGCTGCCGCTGGCGCTGGTCGGGCTGCTGATCCTGGCACCGGCTTCCGCGATTGCCGCCATGCTGTTCGCGCTTTCGATCGGCGTGGTGGCGCTCGGCACGTTTGCACTACGGTCGCCTGTGGGTAAGGCGCTTCCGGCGCCGGTAGCGCTGTGCGGATTCTTTGTGGCGGTGAATGTCGCGGCGCTCTTGGCGTGGGCCAAGGCGTTGCGGGGCGAGCAAAGCCCGGTGTGGGAGCCGACCCGGCGGCCGGAAGTGACGACCGAGGCCGCGACGGCGCCCTCCACCGATTGATCTAGAGCTGGTCCGGGCCCATTCCGACCATCAGCGATTCACTCCGGTCGCGAGACCCGCCCCGCCCCAATCCTCGAGGGCCGAACTTGAGTCCGGCGCGCCCGACCCATCCGAGGACGATCGTCTCGAGCAGCGCGATGAACATTGCCTTGACCGCGGCCAGGTCATAGGCCGCTTGGGCGTTTGGAGCGACCGTTGGCCGCAGTTGGAGATAATCGAGCACGAAGAGAGCGAGCCCGATCAGCACCAAGACCCCCAGCACGAACTCGATGATGGCGACGAAGCGAACCACACCGCGATGCTCGGCGAACGTTCCAATCAACTGGATCAGCGCGAGGCCCAGAATGGGCGTGACCAGCCCGTTGGTGATGAGTCCCATCGTCCCGAATCGCCAACTCACCTCGCCGGCGCGAATCGGCCACACGGCGCCGGCCACGTCCAAGAGGGGAGAGAGAATAAGCAGCGCGGCCACGGGATAAAACGCCCCCAGCATCTGACGCCCCTGAGATGAGCTCATTGAGCGGGTCCCTCCTATGGCGTGGATGGTGTGACTAGAGGGTTCCTAAGCTACATGCGCGCGCGCGGTCGCGCCTCAGGAGGGCAGAACGCGGCTGACTTCGGGGAGAAGCCTACCGCTTACCCAGCCCGCCAGCTCTGTGGCCGCTCGCTCGTCGCCGGTCAACGGGACGACGACCCGCACCAGCGCCTCCTCCGTCCGACCCCGTAGCGCCGAATCTCGGAGAAGCTGCAGTTTGACCCGATACTCGTTTGCCTCGACTCGGCCGCGCCCCTGGTACCAGTAGTACACTAGCGCCTTCTGGCCCTCGTTGACCAGCAGATATCGGTTCACTCGGGCCGGCCCGGCGGCGGTCGAGATCATCTCCGTGCTGGAGGCCACGGCCTCCCAACCGGCGCCCGGCAGGCAATTCTTGGGTGAGTGGATGGTCTTGCCCTGCAGTTGGTGATCGTAGTAGCCGACGTAGACGCTGAAGGCCGGTACGCCGTCGCTGCTGAAGCTTCGGAGAAGGTAGGACGACATGCCGGCGACCCGCTGCTCCTCCGTGCCGATCAGCTGGTCGGTTCCGTGATAGCGCCCGAACTCGCTCGGCAGAGTCGCAAGCGGTGCCGCAAGCGGAATCGCGCGCTGGCGATTGGATCCGAGCGCCACGCCCAGGCACCCGACGCCCAAAATCGCCGCCGGCAGATAGCGCTGCCAATTACGCTGCATGTGCTGCATGTATTGATGCCCTCGCCGCCCGCCGCTCCAGGCTGTCAATCGCCCACGCCACACCGCCGAGAATGGCGAACGCGGTCACGAACAGGAGCCAGCCTTCCGTGAGATGCATGAACCCCTCGCCCAGCGCGGGGCTCACGAAATAGACCAGAAAACCGGTCAGGAAGACCCGGATGGCATTTACCACGATCGCCACGGGAATCGCCAGCATGATGAGCAGCGCTCGAGCCCAAGGCGAGCGGAGCCACAGGCCTCCGATCAGTACGCCGAGGCTGAGCAGCGCGGTGAGCGAGCGGAGTCCGCTACACGCCTCGGTGACGAAGAGCTGGCGGCCGGGAAGCTGGATGACGTTGCCCGAGAGGTGAACCGGCACGCGCCGCCACTCCAGCAGCGCGGCACCCATCGCCGAAGCCCTGAATTGCAGCGGGAGCGCGAGCGCGTTGGTCACCAGCAGCGGTAACGGGATCGACAGCGTGAGCAGGACGAACGGCAGCCACCAGCGGCGGAGTTGGCTCGTGCCCCAGCCGAAGACCACCAGCCCTGCCAGGGCGATCACGATCGAGAGCCGCAGTGTAAACAGCTCTGCCGCCAGCCCGGCCACATAGCGCAACAGCACCGCGCCGACCAGGAGCGTCGTGCCAAGCCCGACGTTGGGCGTCCGCTCGGTTGCGACGCCGGTCCGCCACGCGAGCCATGCCGCCAGCGGGGCGAGCAAGAGACCGTGTCCGGCTTCACTGTCCGTGAACCAATCTCGGACGAGTAGTTGTGTCGGGTGTGCGAAGAGAACCACGAAGGCGGCGCCCGCGAGGATAAACGGCAGCGGGTCGCGCGCGGTGCTGGTGTGAGTTTCGCGCGCCGATTCGACGACGGCGGTCACCGAATCCTACCAGCCTCCCCGCCGCAACAGGACCACTGGAATCGTCTTCAGCATGATCTTGAAGTCCTCCAGCAGGCTTTGACGCCGAATGTACTCGAGATCGTACTTGACCTTCTTTCGAACGTCGTCAATGCAGACGTCGTAGTGCTGGTTGATCTGGGCGAGGCCCGTGATGCCGGGCTTGGCCCTCTGCCGCAACGGATACTCGGCGATGTTGTCGCGCAGCTCGGCAAAGATGGTCGGCCGCTCGGGGCGGGGGCCCACGATGTTCATCTCGCCGCGCAGCACGTTGAGGAGCTGAGGCAGTTCGTCCAGGCGGTACTGGCGGAGAAAACGTCCCACCAGCGTCACCCGCGGATCGGCCTGCGAGGCCCACACGGCACCCGAGGCGTGCTCGGCGTCCACATACATTGTCCGGAACTTGTAGATCGTGAACGGCTTGCCGCCCAGATCCAGCGCCCGGCGGCGATTAAGGTCGAGCTGCGAGCCATCGCGGCGGTCGAGGCCCACGCGGGTCTGGGTGTAGAAGACAGGCCCGCGGGAGGTGACCTTCACCAGCAGCGCCACGATCAGCAGAATCGGGGAGACCAAGATCAGCGCCACGACCGCGATGGCGGCGTTCACTGCCCGGCGCACCTGTTCACCCCGGGTGACGGTGTGCACCTGCGGTGCCGAGTACGCCTGGTCGACCAGCTGCGGTCGAGAGAGCGTCGGCTCGATTCCGTCGGTGATCGATGGAAGCGACGGCTGGCTACCTCTGAGCACGGACATGGCAGGTCCCATGAAATCGCTCGTGTTAGAACTTACTCGCCAGGGCGATGATCGCGAGGATCGACCCAGAAATCGCGCCGGCGAGGATAATGACTTGCCTCGAGCCGCCGCTCTTCTCGCCGACGAAGATCTCATCGCCAGCCTGCAGGTTCAGCTCATCGAGTGAAACGCCGCGGCTAAACGCTCCCTGCACCTGCTGACGATTTCGGATCTCCGATCCGTTACGCCGGATGACGGTCTTGTGCAGATCTCCGTTACCGGCCGGTCCACCCCCGGCCATCAATGCTTCGCTCGCCAGCATGTCGGCCCGGAGCGAATAGAAGCCCGGCCGATTGATGGCGCCGAGCAGCGACACACGGATCATCGGCTCAACTTGAACCGTGGGATTCCGGATGAATTGGGCGATCTGCGTTGCCAGGTATGCCTGGGCCTCGGACCGCAACACACCCTTCATGGAGATCTCGGGAAAATTCGGCAGCACGAGCACCTGGCCGGTGCGAACGGCGAAGGTGTCGTTGAGTGTGGGCTCTTCGAGCACCCGGAGCACCAGACGATCACCAGCGGCGAAGTCACCGTTCTGGACGCGCTCGCGCACTACCGCGGCTTCGTCATTGCTCATCGAGCCGCTCTTCAGCAGTCCTTCGAGCTCAGATCGAGACGCCATGGCCCTCTGAGTGGACAAATCGGCCGCTGCGGATGACGGCTTCCCCGCAGCAGGCGGTTGGGGCTGCTGTGGTGCGGGCTGCTGGGCGAATGTTGGATTCGGCTCGATCGAGGCCGATATCACGAGCGCAGCAACCAGGGTCACGAGAGTCCGCATGATCCGCCTTGACTGAGAGGGCGCTGGGTTCCTTGCGGTCACCACCGGCAAATTGGTCTGGTGCCCCAGCAAGTTTCGCTCCTGCAATTCACAGCTGCACGGGTCACAGCCGCACCCTGTGGGTACACAGAATCTGGTTCGGGGATCGTGGGGCGCCGGTGATCGACCTCACGGCGCTAGATATACTCCATGGCCCCGGAAACGGAACCGCAATCAGCGCTGATTCCCGTCGACGTCCAGCGACCACACGCAATCGGTCAAGAGTGGCGACTGACCTTCTCCAAGTCCGAACGACTCGAGGCGGCGGCTGAACTCGGTCCGCTCGCTCAGGAGCCCGGCTCCAGGGAGATCCTCAGTCTCGATCTCTACCTCTGTGCTCGTTCGGTTGCCAAAGTCTCGCTTCATGATCACATTGGCTCTTTGATACACGCGAGATCTTGCCGTGTGATTGGTTTCTTACCACGCCTCAACCGCTGAGTGGCCTGGTCGGTCTCTCATCCTTCAAGGATGACGCCGGGCCGTGGATCGCCCCCCTGCGATCGACGTGGCACCGAGGTTTGTGTCACAATGCGTTGATTCAGAACAACTTACGATCAGACGCCGTTTCGCGGCCCAACTGCCGGGCCCGACGCGCCGTTGCAGGTGTGCGACAGTTTCTCGCGCCACTTGTCACACGTCGTTTCCGGCCATGGGCCGTGGCGCCAAAGCATCCAGGCTGTAGCACCCGTCCTGCGACTCGGCAGCTTCAAGTCGTGAGGAGAAACGCTAAGTTGTTGCTAAGTTAATAGTTGAGTGAGTGTATAAAAAGCGCACGAGTCCTGCGACGGCTACGCCAGGATCGTCTCGACCGTCGCCGCACCGGTAAATCAGGTTGCTGTCGCCAACCCTCCAAATTGTGTCGCCCGCATGATCACTAAAGATAAGTCGGCTCGGTCGCCGCTGGTGCTGATCGCCAACGACCAGGAATGGTCGGCCCGCTCCCTAGAGAGCATTCTCGAGCCCAACGGCTTTTCAGTATTGCGGGCGTTTACCGGCCAACAGGCACTGGAGCGTGCCCGAACCGAACGGCCCGATCTCATTATCCTCGATGCCCAGATGCCCGACATGCACGGTTTCGATGTATGCCGGGTACTGCGCGATGATCCGCGCTTAGGCGCTACGACACCGATCGTGATCACGACTGCGGGGCCGTCAGGGCGCACGCAGCGGCTCGAGGCCTACCAAG
This sequence comes from Gemmatimonadota bacterium, assembly GCA_041491545.1. Classification (GTDB taxonomy): domain Bacteria; phylum Gemmatimonadota; class Gemmatimonadetes; order Gemmatimonadales; family GWC2-71-9; genus DASQPE01. Next base: position 18,253 of record JBGPVE010000009.1, read on the forward strand.
CCGGTGCTTGGGAGTTCCTCGGTCAGCCGCTTGATGGCGAAGCACTCCTTCTCAAACTCCAGACCTTCGTGCAGTCGAAGCTCGAAAACGATCGGATCCGCGACGAGAGTCTGGTCGATCCGAACACGGGTCTCTATAACATGCGAGGGCTGTCTCGCCGCGCGCGAGAAATCGGCTCCGAGGCGCTTCGCCGGCACGATCCGCTTGCCTGCGTCGTCTTTGCGCCGGACCCGGAGTCCGGCACGCGCGCCGAGCCGAACGAGGAGGAGTGGCAGCGAGTCGCGCAGCGAATGGGCGAAGTGTTTCACGAAGCGAGTCGGACGTCTGATGCCGTCGGTCGCTTGGGGCCGTCCGAGTTCGCCGTAATCGCGCCTGCCACCAATGGCGCCGGCGCGATTCGACTGGCGGAACGTTTGGGAGGGCAGATGGAGGCCTCGCCGGTCCCGGTTCGGGGAGGCGAGCGTTGGGTCAAGATCAAGGCCGGCTACTGTGCCGTGCCGGACTTTGCGGAGTCGTCGGTCGATGCCGTCGAGCTCCTGCTCAGGGCAACCACCGCGCTCCGGGACGTCAGCAAGAGCGGTGACGTCGAGCGCGTGCGCTCGTTCGATCAGCTTCCGCTCAGGCTTCCGGGCTGACCGCCCCCGAGCCACGTGGCAATCTGGCCGCCTTCTCTTCATCGGCCACATACCCGTAGACGTAGGAGTAGTACTGATATACCCCACCGGCGCGAATGTCGTTCAGTACCGCGCCCAGAATGCGTATCGGCAAGCGGTCGAGCAGCTTGAGCTTCGCCTCCGCCATCTCCCGGTTGGTCTCTCCTGAGCGCAATACCAACATGATATTGCCGGTTGCCGTGCCTAGAACGAACGGGTCGATTCCGGCGCCGAGCGGCGGGCTGTCGACGATGATGACGTTGAATCGACCCTTGAGATCGGCCATGAGTTCGCTCATGCGCGCCGAACCAAGCAGCTCGGGCCCGTGCTGACGCCGAGTGCCGCATGGTAGCAGGGTCAAGTTCTTGTTGCCGGCCGGACGGAGCACGTCCTCAAGTGTGGCCGACCGCGACAGGTAGTCGATCAGGCCGGGCACCCGCTCGATTCCGAACATCTTGTGCAGCTCGCCGCGGCGGATATCCCCGTCCACAAGCAGTGTGCGGTAACCAGCATCCGCAAAGGAAAGCGCGAGGTTCGAGGAGACCAAGGATTTCCCGTCGCCCGGGCCCGGACTCGAGATCGTGAGCATGACCGGGCCGGCCGCGCCATACGAATGGACCAGGTTGAGGCGGATAGACCGGAACGCCTCGACCACCTGCGCCGCCTCCTCGGGATCTTCGGTGCCGACCTTGAGCCGCTTGATGGCGGGAATCGCCCCGAAGATGGACAGCCCCAATTCGTTGGTCACCTGGTCCGGGTAGCGGAAGCGCTTGTCCAGGCGGTCGAGCAGCAGCGCCAGACCGGTGGCGAGGCCGAGGCTCCCCATGAACGCGATGAGGATAAGGCGGGGGGCGTCGTTGCGGCTTGGGCTCTCCGGCTTGGTGGCCTCATCGAGAATTCGCACGTCCGGGATCGCACTGGCCTCGGCGAGCTTGGCAGCCTGGTAGCGCGATTCGAGATCGGTGTAGATGGTCTGGAAGCTGGTCACTTCACGGGCCAGCCGCTGCTCCGTGATCATCCGTTGCGGGATTTCCTGCAGGCCCCTCGAAGCCGTCGTGACGCGCGCATTGAGATCATTTTCCTGCGCCTGCAGGGCGCCGATCAACTGCTGCGCGTAGGACGGGATGATCTGGGTCTGGAGCGTCTGAATGCGATCCTTCAGATCCTTCACCGGCTTGTGCTCGGGCGTGTATTTGTACTCGAGGGCGCGCAACTCCGCTTGCGACACCGAGAGCTCTCCCAACGCCTTGTTGAAATCCGGTGCGTTCTTGACCGCCGGAATGGTCTGGAAGGCATCGACCGAAAGCTGGCCGCCCTTCGCGCCTTCGAGCACCCGCTGGATCGACTCGCGATCGTGCTTCAGCTCGTCGATCTGTAGCCGCTGGCTCAAGTAATTGCTGATGACGGTTCCCTGAACCTGCTGGGTCCCGACCGGAATCGGTGTGTCGGTGCTCGGCAGGGTGATGGTTCTGACCTTGAAACTCTCGAGCTGGTTCTCCGCCTCCTTCAGCTGCCGGCCGACGGTTGCCACCTGATCCGCCAGAATCTTGCTGAGCTCCGTGAGCTTTCTCTTCTTGAGATCGGCCGCCACGCTCACGAAAGTATGGGTGAGCGTATTCATGGTGGCGGTGAGGCGGACCGGATCTTCGCCCACCATCTCGAGTCTGAGGAAATTCCCGTCCTCCGCCATAACGGGGGTGAGCTGATTGGTGAGCGCGGCGGACGCTTCCCGCGGCGTGATCACCATGAAGCCGACCTTCTGGGCGGGCTTGAGCATCGCGGCCGACGGACGCCAGACGAGGCCAACTCGGTTCCCGATCGAATCTCCCAAGGCGCCAGTCTGAACGACGAGGCCTTCCTTGGTCTTGAGCGTGGCGGACTTGCCCTGCTTGTCGACGGTGAGCTCGTAGGAGCCTGGCCGGAAGCGATCGGCGAGGGCAAAGTCGGTGAAGAGGAGCGAATCGCCTGGGGCGTGATAGAGGAAAAGCTTCTCCTTCTGGACCACGGTATCCAGCACCGTGTAGGTCTTGAGCAGCTCGACCCAAGCGAACGACTGCAGGAGCCCGTCCGGACGGATCGGCCCGCTGCGCTGGGGCTCGCCCTCGATCCAGATGGTGGCCTGCACCGTGTACTGCGGCTTCATGAAGCGGGTGACCAGGACGCCGGCCGCGGTGCCGAGCAAAGTCACCAATAGAATGAGCCACTTGTAGCGGTTAAGCGCGGCTGTGTAGCGCCGGAACTGTATGCCGCCACCCTCCTCGACCGGCATTGGGCTGTTGCCCGAATACACGGCCGGCAGGCCGGTTTGGCCTGCTGGGGCAAGAGCGTCAGAGGATTCGCCGGAGGGGACGAGGTTGCCAGCCATAGCTTCCAGGGCTCCAAGTGAACGACGCAGAAGAAGAAACACCAGCTGAAACGGCCACGGGCAGACGCATTCTGCAAGGTCGGTACCGTGGATGAGCGGCGAGGGCCGCGGCCCGAGAACGAGCCCAATCTAACGTAAGGCGCCTGGATCGGTCCCTAAAGGTCGTGGGATACCGAAACTGTGGCATGTTGCCAACAGATGTTGCGGTGCCCATCAGGCAAAAGGTGTTGCTTCCGTACACGCCACTGCTTGACAGCCGCCGCAACCTGTTGTATCAAGGGCACTGTTTGTGCTCGGCACGCCCGGCCCGGTCCTCGCATAACGAGCCTACGTTCCCGGTCCACTCGCAGTTCAACCACCATCTCGGAAACTGGGTGGGATCCTCGCGCTCTACCGGGGAGCCGGATTCCACATGCAAGGAGACTTTACGATGGGTTCCTCGCTAGCCCAGTCCTCCTCCCACCCGTCCGGGCCTCCCGTGGAGACCTCTCCCCGGGATCCCCTTTCCATTCCGGCCGAGGTCAAGGCCAGCATCAGGGTGCTGGTCGTTGACGACGAGCGGACGCTCCGCGAGAGCTGTGCGAGCGTGCTCCAGATGGACGGGTACAACGTCACGCTCATCGGTCGCGGCGAAGAGGCGGTCGAAACGGTCAAGCGGCGCAAATTCGACATCATCCTTGTCGACCTATACATGTCGCAGGTTTCCGGTCTCTCCATCCTACAGGCTGCGCTCGAAGCCTACAAGGACACCATCGTCGTGGTGATGACCGGCAACCCGAGCGTCACGAGCAGCATCGAGGCGCTGCGGGCCGGCGCCTGGGACTATCTGCCCAAGCCTTTCTCCGCAACGCACTTGCAGGTGCTGATCGGCCGCGCCTCTCACGCGGTGATGGTGTCGCGCGAGGCGCAGGACCTGCGCCTCCAGCTCATGAAGCAGAATGGCCATAGCGAGAAGACGGCGCTGATCGGCATCTCACCTCTGTTCCGCAAGGCAGTCGAGCTGGCCCGCAAGGTCGCCGGGACGGATGCGTCGGTCTTCATCAGTGGCGAGAGCGGAACCGGCAAGGAGTTGATCGCGCAGTTTATCCATCAGTACAGCCGGCGGGCCCACAAGATCCTGGTCCCGATCAACTGTGCGGCTCTGCCCGAAGGGCTCTTGGAGAGCGAGTTGTTCGGGCACCGGAAGGGCGCGTTTACGGGAGCGGACCGGGACAAGCCCGGTTTGCTCGAGACCGCGAACGGCGGAACGCTCTTCTTGGACGAGCTCACCGAAATGACCATGCCGCTTCAGGCTAAGCTCCTGCGCGTCATCCAAGACGGCGTTGTGCGTCGGGTCGGCAGCGAGCAGATGGACGCGTTGGTGGATGTGCGTTTTATCTCGGCCACCAATCGCGATCCTCAGGAAGCGGTGGACGAGGGCGTCCTGCGGGGTGATTTGTTCTACCGTCTGCGGGTAGTGCCGATCAAGCTGCCGCCGCTGCGCAAGCGCCAAGAGGATATTCCGCTCCTGGCCAATCACTTCCTCACGCACTATTGGCAACGCCATCGGCAGATGGGTGACCGGGTTCCGCGGCTCAGCGATGCAAGCATCGCTTTTCTGCGTTCCCGTCCCTGGCGCGGCAACGTGCGCGAACTGCAGAACGTGATCGAGCATGTCGCCGTGCTGGCCGAGCCGGACCAGGTAATCCAGCCGAACGACATTCCGATTTACGAGGACACGCCTGACTGGCCGTCGGAGAACGCAGTACCTTCAGCCGTGATGGACGAGGCCTACCATCCCGCGAAAGACCGGGTGGTGGCGCAATTCGAGCGAGAGTACCTTACACGCCTCGTCAGTCGCGCCGGCGGCAATATGTCGAAAGCGGCACGCCTGGCCAGTATCGATCGAACCACGCTCTATCGGTTGATGGATAAACACGAATTTCATCGAGACGAAAGCACGGGGACCGTTGAGTGAAGCCGGAAACCGCGCTGCCCAGCTCGCCCGCGGGAGACCGTAGGCGCTCGTCCGGGCCGGTCTACGTCGCGCCGATCCGGGTCTGGGATCCGGATGGTCCGTCCGGCGAAGGCGTGGCGCCGGCGTTGTGGGATGCACTCCGGGAGTCGGTGCTCGCGGTTCAGGCGCGGTGGGAGAGTGTCGTCGAGCACGCTGCTTCCCCCGATGAAGTCAGCAGTCACATCGGGCATCTCTGCACGGCCATCCGTGAAGCGGCGACCGACCAGGAGCCCGGCATGGGCCTGGTGCCAAGGAACGCGCTCTCGCGCCGATTGGTGGCGGTCATCCGAAGCACGCTGTTGGAGCGGCTGAGCGCGCTCAGTCCCCCGCCCGACGCTGGCCAGGTCCTGCGGCTTCTATCTGCGGTCGATCGCATGGAGCAGCGGCTGGAGGTGGACTGGTCGCAGCGTTTCACCGACCGGCTCTCGGGACCGGACGGGCTGGAGTTGGTGGTCGAAGTCGCTCACGATCTGCGCTCCCCTCTGACTTCCATCTTGTTCCTCGCCGAAACGTTGCAGCGCGCCCGAAGCGGCCCGGTCAATCCGGTGCAGGAACGGCAACTTGGCCTGATCTACAGCGCAGCCTTCGGGCTCAGCTCGGTCGCGAGCGATGTGATCGAGTTGGCCCGCGGTGGCGATCGCTTGGTCGACCTCGACCCGATTCCGTTCTCGATCACGGACATTCTCGAATCGGTGCGCGACATCGTACTGCCGATTGCGGAGGAGAAGTCCTTGACGGTGCGGCTGACGCCGCCTGAGGGGGACTTCCGGATCGGGCACCCAGTCGCGCTGAGCCGGGTGCTGCTCAACCTGACCACGAACGCGCTCAAGTTCACGGCCGAGGGATTCGTGGAAGTGGCGGCGCAGCAGGGCGCCGCCAACGGGGTCGAGTTCTCGGTCCGCGACACGGGCCGGGGCATTCCTCCGCAGTCGATGGCGACGCTATTCGAGCCGTTCCGGCGCCGGCAAAAGCAGGGGGAGTACGCGTTCTCCGGCTCCGGACTCGGCCTCTCGATCTGCCGCAAGTTGGTCGAAGCGATGGGCTCGACGCTCGAGGTCGAGACCGCGCCCGACTACGGGACCCGCTTCCATTTTACGCTCGATCTGCCGCTCGCCGGCGAAGGCCCCACGGCCTGAGCCTCGTACTACCCCTACCCGCGCTGTCTGCACGGACTTAGATTCACCGCGCTACCTCTGTCCAGGGCGTGCCGGTGGGGCCGAATCGCGGCTTCGCGGACCCGAGGAACGCGGCCAGGCCAACTCGGATGGCGCTTCCGGACGAGCGGTGGCCGGTGCCCGCGCGGGCACCTGGGGAACGTCAGCCCGCGCTATGCGGCATCGCCGTGCAGGATCTGCTTTGCACTCGCATCGGCTGGATTGGCGCGGGCGCGGTTGGCATTCCCGATCTGATTCTGGGAGCTGATCGGCGCGCGCAAGTCGCCAATGCGGGGGCATCGTGACCGGCGCAATGTATGCGCCCCTACAATTAGGTCCCCGACTTCGCGTGCTCCTGCGACGCCTCCACGCTCGCCCACCGGGTGCGGCCGGGTGAGGCGGCAAGACTCGCGCGGAAGGCCGGGCCTGGAACCGAGCGCTCCGTGACTCAACCGTTAAATCGCCCGAGTAGGCATCTCGCCCACCAGCCGCTTGCCCACGCTCCGAACGCCGCACTACTGATCGACTTCGACAACGTTACGCTGGGCATCCGATCCGATCTTACCAAGGAGCTGCGCACGCTCCTCAACAGCGACGTCATCAAGGGCAAAGTCGCGGTCCAGCGGGCCTATGCGGACTGGCGGCGTTATCCGCAGTACATCGTGCCTCTGTCCGAGGCGTCAATCGACCTGATCTTTGCCCCCGCCTTCGGCACCAGCAAGAAGAACGCGACCGACATTCGCCTGGCCATCGATGCGATCGAGCTGGTCTTCACTCGACCGGAGATCGGGACGTTCATCCTGCTCTCGGGCGATAGCGACTTCTCGACGATGGTGATCAAGCTCAAAGAATACGGGAAGTACGTGATCGGAGTCGGTATCCGCGAGTCGGCGAGTGATCTCCTGATCCAAAACTGCGACGAGTACTTCTCGTACAACGATCTTGCGGGCTTGACCAAGGAAGTCGACACGGCGTCCACTCAACGGGATCCGTGGGAGCTGGCGCGCGAAGCCGTGGCGCAGATGGTTCGCAACGGCGATGTGATGCGGTCCGACCGTTTGAAGCAGGTGATGCAGCAGATCGATCCCAACTTCGACGAGAAGAACGCCGGCTTCAGCCGTTTCAGCAAGTTCGTGCTCGAGGCGGGCCAGCGCGGCATCGTGAAGGTCACCAAGATGGACAACGGGCAGTTCGAAGTGGCTCCCACGGGCGCTGGACCAGTGGCCGCCGAAGCGCCGCGAGAGACTCGCAATGGGCGAGAGGCTCGAGAGCCGCGTGACGAAGGCGATCGGCGCCGCGGACGGCGGGGCCGTGGGCGCGGGCGGGATCGGGGGACCGACGAGGCTCGGCCGGCTGCCGGGACTGCGCCCGCGCCGCGCGTCTCGGAGCCACGGCCGGACGGTGCGCTCACGCTGGCGCGCTCGTTTCAGTTGATGGGGCAGGCGCTCGCCGAGTTGAAGCCGCCGGTCGCGCACGATGCGCTCCGGCTGCGCATGGTGGCCCTCCACGGCCGCGAGGATCCGCTGCTTCAGTCCGATCGCTTCCTGCGGCTCCTGCGCCAGGCGAACGACGCCGAAGTGGCCGACGTTCGGAAGCTGAACGACACGGAATACGAGATTTCCTCCCATCGCCTGGAGGAGCTGAGGTCGCCGCCGCCCGGGGCCGAAGACGGAAAGCCCACAGCGTTCACGCCGCGGAGCGAGTCCGTGACGGAACGCGCCGCC
>JBGPVE010000010.1:0-25398 GCA_041491545.1 Gemmatimonadota bacterium
GGCAATCCCGGATCGAAGCCGGAAGAGTCCCACGAGCGCATGCACCGGGCGCTTTGCTCCTGGTCGGCGTGCAGCCACCAGGTGGTCCTGATCGCGCGCCTGTCCGCCTGAGCAGGCTCCCGGCGACGCCTACGGCGCGCGAGGCGTCGAGCACGTGCACGGTCGGGCCGCGGTAGCGCGGCTCGATCTTCACGGCCGTGTGCACTCGTGACGTGGTGGCGCCGCCGATGAGGAGCGGGAGCTCGAAGCCCTCCCGCTCCAGTTCCCCCGCGACGAACGACATCTCCTCCAGCGACGGCGTGATGAGGCCGCTCAAGCCGATGATGTCCACGTTCTCCCGCCGCGCCGTCTCCAGAATCTTGGCGCAGGGCACCATGACGCCGAGATCGATCACTTCGTAGTTGTTGCACTGAAGGACCACCCCGACGATGTTCTTTCCGATGTCGTGGACGTCGCCCTTCACCGTGGCCAACAGCACCTTCCCAGCGGTTTGGGCTGCGGCCGCCTCTCCTCCCTGCGCCCGCAACGCTTCCTTTTCCGCCTCGATGTACGGAATGAGATGCGCCACCGCCTTCTTCATCACCCGGGCGCTCTTCACCACCTGGGGGAGGAACATCTTGCCCGACCCGAACAGGTCACCCACAATGTTCATCCCATCCATGAGCGGTCCCTCGATCACCTGAATGGGGCGCTCGAACTGATGGCGGGCTTCCTCGGTGTCCTCCACGATATAATCGGTGATCCCCTCGACCAGAGCGTGCGCCAGGCGCTCATGCACCGGCGCCTCGCGCCAGGCGAGGTCGGTGCCTCCCGCGGCCGCCGATCCTCGGACGGTGTCCGCGACCTCGAGCAGTCGCTCCGTGGCATCCGGCCGCCGGTTCAACACCACGTCCTCGACCCGCTCGAGCAGTGCGGCGGGGATGTCGGCGTAGATCGCCAGCTGACCCGCGTTCACGATGCCCATGTCCATCCCGGCCCGGATCGCGTGGTACAAAAACACCGAATGGATCGCCTCGCGGACGGGATCGTTGCCGCGGAACGAGAACGAGACGTTGCTCACGCCACCGCTCACCAACGCGTGCGGCAGCGTGGCCTTGATCCGCCGAGTGGCCTCGATGTAGTCGACCGCGTAGTTGGCGTGCTCCTCGATCCCGGTGGCAATGGCGAAGACGTTCGGGTCGAAGACGATGTCCTCGGGCGGAAAGCCGATCCGCTCGGTGAGGATCTGGTAGCAGCGCCGGCAGATGTCGACCTTGCGCTCCGCGCTGTCGGCTTGGCCCCGCTCGTCGAAGGCCATGACGATCACGGCCGCCCCATACCGCCTGACGAGCGTGGCCTGCCGGATGAAACTCTCCTCGCCCTCTTTCAGGCTGATCGAGTTGACGATGCCCTTCCCCTGGACGCACTTGAGCCCGGCCTCGATGACCGACCACTTCGACGAGTCGAGCATCACCGGTACGCGACTGATGTCCGGCTCCGCGGCGATGAGCTGGAGGAAGGTGGTCATCGCCTTCTCCGAGTCCAGCATCGCCTCGTCCATATTGACGTCGATGATCTGCGCCCCGCTCTCCACCTGCTGGCGCGCGACCGCGAGCGCCGCCTCGTAGTTGCCCTCCAAGACGAGCTTGGCGAAGCGACGGGAGCCGGTGACGTTGGTGCGCTCTCCCACGTTGACGAAATTGGTCTCCGGCCCGATCACGAGCGGCTCGAGTCCGCTCAGCCGGCACCGCCGCTCGATCGCGGGGCGCGGCCTCGGCGCGAGCCCACGCACCGCCGCCGCGATCGCTGCGATGTGCGCCGGCGTCGTCCCACAGCAGCCACCCACGATGTTGACCAGTCCACTCCGGGCGAACTCACCGATCATCCCCGCCGTGTATTCCGGTGTCTCGTCATATTCGCCGAATTCGTTGGGCAGCCCAGCGTTGGGGTGTGCGCTTACGTACACCGGCGCGACCCGCGAAAGCTCCTGCACATAGGGCCGGAGCGCCTTGGCCCCGAGCGCGCAGTTGAGCCCGATGCTCAAGGGCGCAGCGTGGGCGACCGAGTACCAGAAGGCCTCGGTCGTCTGCCCCGAGAGCGTGCGCCCGCTCTGGTCCGTGATGGTGCCCGAGATCATCACCGGCACCCGCTCCCCCCGGGACACGAAGAGCGCGTCGATCGCGAACAGCGCCGCCTTCGCGTTGAGCGTGTCGAAGATCGTCTCCACCAAGAGCAGATCGGCCCCGCCATCGAGCAGCCCACGCGCCGCCTCGGTGTAGGCCGCCACCAGCTCGTCAAACCCGATGTTGCGGAAGCCGGGGTCGTTCACGTCGGGCGAAAGTGAGGCCGTCCGATTGGTGGGTCCGAGGACACCGGCCACGAACCGCGGCCGGGCGGGGTTCGCCGCCTCGAATGCGTCGCATGCCTCCCGAGCGAGTCGAGCTCCAGCCCGGTTCAGCTCGTAGACGAGCGTCTCCATGCCGTAGTCGGCCATGGCGACGGCGGTCGAGTTGAACGTGTTGGTCTCGACGATGTCCGCGTCTGCCTCGAGATAGGCGCGATGAATCGCGCCCACGATTGCGGGTTGGGTGATCGTGAGCAGGTCGTTGTTGCCCCGGAGATCCCGGGGCCAGTCGGCAAAGCGCTCCCCGCGATAGTCCGCCTCGTCCAGACCGTAGCTCTGGATCATCGTGCCCATCGCCCCATCGAGCACGACAATCCGCTCGGCCAGGAGCGGCTCCAGTCGCGCCAGCCGAGCGGTGCGCGCGCCGAGATCGGGCGGGCCGTTCGGGTCTCGGACGGTGTGGGGCAGCTGGGTCACTAGAGTCTCCTGAATACGAAAAAACCGGGAGCCAAAACGTCCCCCGGGAGGCGCTTTAGCAGTTTGTTTAACGTGGCCGCAAGTAGCCTAAATCGCCACGACGCCGGTTGTACCACTCTTAAATCTTAACCGCTTGCCCCCCCGCCACAAGCTCCCGCCCCACTCAGCCCAGCCTGGCGTAGGCGTCGGCCACCGTGCGGCCTCGCACCTCCACGACCTTGAGTCGCCCGCCCGCTCCAGCGTGCAGCAAGACGTCCGACCGGGGTACCCCGAACCGCTCCGCGAGGAACCGCACCAACGCCTCGTTGGCCGCTCCGTCCACCGGGGGTGCGGCGATCCGAATCTTGAAGGCATTCCCGTGGACCCCGGCGGGCTCCGTCCGTGACGCCCTGGGCTGCACCCGCAGGGTCAGCCGAACCCCTCCCGGTGCGGCCGCCGCGGGCCCGCCCCCGCTCATCCGATGCATCCTTCCCGGCTCCGGCCGTTGCGGCGGCGGGCGTCCCGGGCGGATATTCTCCCCGGCCTCATTGGGTGTTTCCCTGCCCTCCCGTCACCGGGCTGCATGAAAATCCTGATTGCCGACGATGACCGGGCGATTACGCAAGTGCTCGCCCTCCAGCTCCGAGCCAAAGGTTGTGAGATCCTTCTCGCCTACGATGCCATGCAGGCGCTCATGGTCGGAGTGCGAGCCCAGCCGGACGCTATCATCCTGGACATTCACATGCCCGGCGGCACCGGGGTGGAAGCGCTCAGGAAGTTGAAGGCCTCGGCCAAGACGAGTTTCCTGCCCATCGTCGTGATCAGCGCGACCACCGACCCCAAGGAAATCCAGACCGTGCACGACCTGGGGGCAGCGGCCTTCCTACCCAAGCCGGTGGATTTCGAAGCGCTCTGGGCTGTTCTCGAGAAAGCCACCGGTCGCACTGGGGGGTGAGGCGCGGCCGCCGCCTACTGCAGGGCGAGCACCAGCCCTTGTTCCGCGATCCAGAGGAGAAACCAGGCGACGAGCGGGCTCAGATCCAGCGGCCCGAAGGGCGGGAGCACGCGGCGCAATGGCTCCAGAATCCAGTCCGTCATCGCGACCACCGGCCGCATCCATCGAGCGGAGGGGGACGCGCCGAGCCAAGACCCGATCACCCGGACGATGAGCGCGAGCCTCAAGGCCCAAAACACTGCCGACACCAACTGAAGCAGCCAAACTCGAGGTCCCGCATGCGACAGCGCGGCGATGCCGTATCCCAGATCGATCACCCATCGGACCAAGCTAATCAGCAAGAGCCCGCCAACCACGACGATGCCGAGCAGCCACAGCGGCGCGTCCTGCGGCATCCCACCCCGGCGCACGACCCTGCGCTCCAGCGGGACCAGCACCGGATCGCCGATGCGGCGCACGAAGCGCGGCCACGCGCCGAACGGGCTGAGACGCTTCTGCCGTACCAACCAATGGGTGAGCGCCAGGATGCTGGCGTACACGAGGGCCGCAACGACAATCGTTCGGGCGATGTACTCGGCCAATCCGGCGATCACCGTGCTGGCACCTCGTATTGGCTGATCGAGCCGGAAGGGGTGGTGCAGAGGAGAGTGAATCGGCCGCCGCTCAGCGAGGCGTCTTCCAGAATTTTGGGATTGCCCTCGCAGGCCGCGACGGTACGCCCCCGGGGCTGACGGAAGGCGACCGTGACGATCGACGAGTCGTTCACGACCGCGATTCGGCGGACGAACAGCAGTGCCAGGCTGTCCATGCCCATCTGCCGCAGCGATGTCGGGGCCCGGCCCCGATGGGATCCCTTGTAGTCGACGGCCCGATCCACCAACTGGAAGACCTCACGCCCAAGGAGCGCCGCATCGCGCAATTCCGGCGGCAACGTATCCACGCTCACGTCTCGCGCAGCTGCCTTGGCCGGCGGCGAGTGCCCACATGCCACGATGCCCGCGGCCAGCAGCAGGAGCACGCGCCGAGGCCGACGCCTCATTCCATTGCGAATTCGCGGTTGAATACGACCTCGAAGCTGAACGTCTTGGCCCGGCTGCGAGTCTCCATGATGTCTGCGACTCGCCGGAGTCGTTCCGGAACGGCCATGATTTTCTCCTGGGCCTTCCGGCCAAGCTCGCCCAATCCCTCGAGCTTGTCGATCTTCCAATAGCGGATCTGCTCCTGCACGATCCGGAGGTAATCCCGCGGGCCATAGATGCCGGCGCGCCGGATCACGTCCGCCAGCTCCCTGAATCCCGGAATGGTCAAACCCGGCATGTCGATGCCCGGCAGGATATGCGATGCCGACTCGAGCGCTTGGTCGGGGTCGCGCTTCAGGATCTCCTCGAAGACGGTGCGGTAGAACGTGTAGTGCCGCGCCTCGTCTCGCGCGACGTTGATCAGAATCTCGGCCAAGGCCGGCTCGTAGGACCCCACGACTCTGCCGGTCTCCGCGTGGGAATGCTGGGTGGCTCGCTCCTGCACGGTCGTGTAGGCGAACACCCGGTATGGGTCCTTGTCCCAGGATGGGTGGAAGCCGGCGCGAAGGTATTCGAACTGCATCTCCTCCAGCCGCCGCTGATGGAGCAGGCGGGTCTCGCGGGCGTAGTCATGGATCACCTGCCCGTGCCGATCCTCTTCGGCTGTCCACAGATTGTTCCAGCTCCGCCAGAAACTGTCGTCGCCCAGATAGACAGCGAGCAACCGATGGAAGTGCGGCAGCCCTTCCTCGGTCAGCAGGTTGAGCGCGAGTGCGGCGCGGGCCGGGTCGGGGATGCCGGCGGCTTGCTTCCTGAGTGCGGCGTAGTGTGTGTCGGGGCACTCCCCTTCCTTGGGGGCCAGTAGGTCGGACGGGTACCAAAGCTCGCGCTTCAGCTCGTGGGCCACCATGAGCTCGGAGACCTTCTTCTCGAGGTCCTTGAGCACTTCGATCTTGGAGAGGAGCTGCCGAGCTGATTCAGTCAGGCCCATGACTTGTGATGGCTGTCGTAAAAGAAGGCGGCGGCCCCGAAGAAATGCCGCAATACAATGACAAAGGACCAGCCACGAAACATAGCGTGGCTGGTCCTCATCGTGCCATGCCGGGCAACGGCGGAATCAGGCGGTTGCCAGCCCCAACGGCTTCTCCAGTAGGATCCAGGGCCTTCCGCCGATGTACCCCTCCCGCCGCAACACGACCCGCCACCCCAGCGCCGCGAGAAGTCCCTCGGAATCGAGGTCGTCCGTCCAGAATTCGGCCAGGTGGGCGCCGGCCTCGTTTGAGCGCTCTTCGAACGCTGCGAGGAGGCGGTGACCGTATCCCTGATGTCGCTCGGTGGGGAGCACGACTACGTCGAGCAGATGGGCCACGCCCCCTCGCAGGGAGAATCGGAGACCTCCGATCCAGTCCCCGATCTCGTTGCTGAGCACGAGATAGCGGTCATTGACCGGGCTCCCCCAACCGGCGGCGTCGCCTTCCTCGGCCACCAGGTCGGAGAACCACGCGGAGAAGTCCCCGTCTTGTTCCATTTCCCTGATCTTTAGCTCGCTCATACCGGCGACCCACTTTCCCCCGAGGTCTGACCCCTCATTAGCGCAACACTAATGCCATGTCCAGCCGGGTCTTTCTGTGGACTGTCTCACGCGCAAACCCGCTGCTACCAACTAGAACGCTCGATCGACCCGGGAAGTTCGGGGGCCCGTCGAGACAGGGCGCTGTGGCATGCCTACGCCATTTGGGGCTCGCCGACCGGTCACCGGACCGGGGATCGGGCCCCAAAGGGCGATCTGGGGCATCCCGGCCCGCTAGAGCCGGATCGCGATCGCCCCGGCCGCCGCGATGAGACCCAGCAGGAAGAGCAGTGCCCAAAGGGGGAGAACGAAGCGGAACCAGCGCCCGAACGGAACACCCGCCGCGGCGAGAATCGCCATCAAGGCGCCGTTTGTGGGTGTCAGGACCTCACAGAGACCGGCGCCATACTGATACGCGAGCACGGTGACCTGCCGGGACAGGCCGAGCAGATCGGAGACCGGCACGAGAATGGGGATCGTGAGCACCGCCTGCCCGCTCACGCTCGGCACCGGAATGTGAATGATGGTGTGGGCGATCATCATGCCGACAGTCGAGAGCACGACCGGCAGCGTGGCGAGTGGGGTGAACAATCCGTACACGATGGTGTCGAGAATCTGGCCCTGGTCGAGCACGACGTAGATGGCGCGGGCGAATCCGATCAACATGGCCGCTCCTGCCATCGACTGAAACCCCGTCACGAATGCGTTGGCCGTCCCCGACCACCCCATCCCACCCACCAGCCCCGCGGCGAGCCCCATCACGAAGAAGACGGCGGACAGCTCGTCGAATCCCCAGCCGAATTGGACGATCCCCAGCACCAGCAGCACGAAGGCGATCAGCACGAGGGCCAAGATGGTGCCGTGCCGCTTGCCCTCGACCTTGGGTCCCTCCAGAGGTCCGCTGAGGCTGACGGTCTCAGGCGGACGCCGGGTTGCTCGAGCGTACCGCACCGTCCCCCAGATCCATATCGCGAGCGCCACGATCAGAAACAGCGTGCGGTATGGCCCCCCGGAAAGCGGCGGCAACTGGGCGAGCTTCTGGGCGATCCCGACCTGGAAGGGGTTGATCGGACTGAACGCCGATCCGACCGCCGCGGCACCCACGCTCATGGCGACCGCAGTGAGCGCGTCGAAGCCGAGTCTACCAGTCAGCAGAACGAGCACCGGCACGAAGGCGATGATCTCCTCCTGCATGTTCTCGGCAATGCCCCCGAGCGCGAAAGCCAAGCTCGCGATCGGGATCACCAGCGCCTCGCGCCGGCTGAGCCGTTGAGCCAGCCAGCCCACGGCCCGACCGAGGGCACCGGTCTGCTCCACGACCGCAAATGCCCCGCCGACGAGGAACACGAGGAAGACCACCGACGCCGCGTCGGTCAGCCCTTTGGGCACGGCCACCACAGCCTCGAACGGGCTCAGCGGATGGGCGGCCACGCGCGCATAGGTGCCGGGGACGACGACACTCCGGCCCGTCGCGGGATCGTCTTTGCGTTGGTAGCGGCCGGCCGGCAGGACATAGGTGAGGGCCGCCGCCAAGAACAGGCAGCCCAACAGCAGGATCAGCGGATAGAAAAGTCGAAGATGGAATGCCCTCACAGCGTCCGGCACTCATGGGTGACGGGCGGAGTATTGCTGCAGGCAATGGTCTCGTTCATGCCCTTCGCGATCGGTCCGCAGGCGGTCGTCTGGGCCTCGCGCTGGGCGTCGCGCTGCGATGCGCCCGAGGCGGTGGCGCTATTGCGTTGGCCCTTGTACTCGACGGTCACCACGCACTCGACCCGCTGGCCGGAGAGCGTGGTGTACCAGAGCAGGGCCACGAACGCGAAGAGTGCGAGCAGCGTCAACATCGTGCTGCGACGAACCATGAGGGATCTCCGGTGGCACGGGCTCCGCAATATCCTCTCGGTCACAGCGTGACGCCAGTCACGAAAGGCGCGACTTGCGCGAGGGCGGCAGAGCCGGTCACCTTCGGGGCCGATCTCCCTCGGGAAGGCTCGACGTTCACCCAATTTCTCGGGCTGCCGACAATGACGAGAGTGCTGGCCGGATTGATGGCGGGCGCGGTTGCATCGGGGCTTAGCCTTTCGTGTGCGGCCTCGAGTGGTGTGACCGTTATCATCAACGCCGCTGCCCGCGACTCGATGAACGCGGTCTTTCGCACCTACAACCAGCACTGGAACGAGCTGAGTGACCTCAACACCCTCGAGCGGATGCTCGGCACCGTTCGGCCTACGCAGCGAGAGTACCTGGGGTGTCTGCAGGGCACGGTCGAGGGCCATACCGTGCGCGTCGATGGCTGGGTGCCGGCCGCCGACATGAAGCAGCTACAGATGGCGGTGACCGGCAGCTGCGAGGGGGTGGACCGGGTCATCGGCACCTGGCATAGCCACCCCTACCGCGCCGATGCCCAGAATCTCCCGATCAAGGAGCGATCGCTCTCGCCCCAGGATCTCAAGACCTTCGGCGAGAGTAGGTACCGGGTGAGCTTAGTCGTGTGGGATGTGGACTCGATCGACGGAGCGGTGCGCGCGACCGGCGACCCAATCCGCCATCCGGTCGCCATACGAATTGAATGATTCGCTTGACCGTCAGGTGTCGTGCTCCGCGCAAACTCTTACATCTTGCGGTCCGACCACTTTCCCGCGTCGCGTTGTTCCATGCCCTAGTCTTATAGCCCGCAACATGTTAGGTCGTTGTGTAACGGTGGTACGCCATTTGCCAATCCACCGGCCGTCCCACGCTGATTCCCCGACAGCTCTGCTCACCGCGGCTCCGGTCCCCCTCGCGAGTCGGGCAATCCACCGCCGGCGGCGGAGGCGGTGCTTGATGTAGCGGAGGCAATGTTCCGTGACCGATTCCGCGACTCGACCCGGCACCTTTTTAGCCGTCGACGATTCACCCCTGCACCATCAGATGTATCGCGTCGTGTTCGCACACGGCGCGCTGGCCGGCAGCACGCTGCTCCACGCGATGAACGGACGAGAGGGCTTCGAGCTCTACGCCGCGCATCCGGAACTCCGACTCGTCCTGCTCGACCTCAACATGCCGGAGATGAACGGCCTCGAGTTCCTCGCCAAGCGACGCGCGGAGGCGGTCCATCTCCATATCCCGGTGGTGCTGGTGACGACCGAGGGCTCTCGCGAAGACGAGGCGCGGGGCAGGGCTGCCGGCGCTTGGGACTACCTCCGCAAGCCGTTCCAACCGATCGACCTGGAGCGGCTGGTCGCGCGCCTCGGTGACTACACGGCTTCGGCGGTCGGTCATGGATAGCGGGAACGCCTTCGGCGATCTGACGCAGGATTACATCGCCGAGTGCTTGCCGCTCGCGGAGGCAGTGACCGACGCCTTCCTGCAGCTCGAGCGACGTTGGCGCGAGGGCGATGCCGAGGCGGACTCGGTGGTCGAGCTCAAGCGAACGTTGCACACGCTCAAGGGCAACTCGGCCATGATGGGGCTTCGGCCGATGCAGATCGTGGCTCACGCCCTCGAGGATGTCTGCGCGCGGGTGGTGGCCGACGTCGCGGCGCGGAAGCCCGAGATCGCGGCGCTCCTGATTGAAGGCGCAGGACTTCTGGTGGACCAGATTCGCGGCGCCGCCGAATCGCCCGCGGACCCGGTGCGCGCCGAGGGGTTCGTCGCTCGGGTGGCCGCGGCGCTCGCGGTGCCGACGCCGGGTTCGCGCGACGTGCCGCCCGCGCCCGAGCCGGCTGACCGCGCGGGACTCCGCTTGGAGCGTCGCCGCAGCGAGCGCCCCGCCGACGCCGCCGGCGGCATGATCCGCGTCGACTTCCGCCGCCTCGACGCGTTGCTCGAGATCTTCGGCGAGGCGATGATCGAGCAGTCCGCGTTACCGGAGGTGTACCGCCGGCTGGCCGCTCGGTGCGGCAGCTGTCCGGAGATCGGCGAGCTCGACCGTGTGGTCGTCGCGCTGAGGGCGACCATGAAGCGGCTCGAGTCGGCGCTGATGGACACGCGGCTGCTGCCGATCGCGACCGTCTTCGCGCGGTTCAACCGTCTCGTGCGCGACTTGGCCCAAGCCGAGCGGAAGCAGATCCGACTCGTGACCGAGGGCGGGGAGACGCTGCTCGACAAGGCGATCCTCGACCGCATCGGAGAACCGTTGCTCCATCTGCTCACCAACGCCGTCATCCATGGCGTGGAGTCCGCGGAAGAGCGACTGCGGCAAGGGAAGCCGCCGGAGGCGACGCTCATGCTCAGCGCGGCGGCGCTGTCCGACCGGGTGATGGTGACCGTGGTGGACGACGGACGCGGACTCGACACCGAGCGCATCCTGGCCCAGGCCCGAGCGCTCGACCTCGACGTCGGCGGCGGGGCCGACGCCGCGCACGGATTGATCTTCCAGCCCGGCCTTTCCACCGCCGAAAGCGTCTCCCATGTCGCCGGCCGCGGCATCGGGCTCGCGGCCGCCGCGGCCGCCATTCACGCCCTGGGCGGCAGCATCGAGGTGCGGAGCCGCCCGAGCCGGGGCGTGGTCTTCACGCTGACTCTGCCGCTCACGCTGGCCATCCTGCGCTCACTCATCGTCGAGGTGGACCAGGAGCGTTACGCCGTGCCGCTCAGCCATGTGGCGGAGACGGTGCGGGTCGAGCCGAACACGGTGCACGCGATCGACGGTCGCGGTGTCGCCATGTGGCGCGGTAGCGCGATCAACGTCGCGGACGGTGGGGCGCTGCTCGGCACCGGCGCCACGCACAGCGCGCCGCGGAACTACTTCGTGGTCCTCTTCTCGGGGCCGCGGCGGCGCGGGCTCCTGGTCGATCGCCTGGTCGGCCATCAGGACGTGGTGGTGAAGAGTCTC
Organism: Gemmatimonadota bacterium; assembly: GCA_041491545.1. Taxonomy (GTDB): domain Bacteria; phylum Gemmatimonadota; class Gemmatimonadetes; order Gemmatimonadales; family GWC2-71-9; genus DASQPE01. The sequence continues at coordinate 11,140 of JBGPVE010000010.1, forward strand.
GATCCGTCGCTCGGGCGGCCGGATGTGGTGTCCGGGGCGACGATTCTCGGGGACGGCCGGGTGGCGTGCATTCTCGACGCGACGGGCATCGTCGCCCAGCGCGAGGTCGCTTAGGTATGACGACTCCAGCTCGCGCGGCGCGGCCCTCGGGGGCGAACTTGTTTGATTTCGCCGACCAGATCGCCGCGCAGGCCCAAGCCGCGCAGTCTCTGGCCCAGGCGACGGAGCCGGCGGTGGCGCAGCTCCAGTTGATCGCGTTCCGACTCGACGCCGAGGAGTTCGGGCTCCCGCTCGCGACGGTGCGCGAGGTGATTCGGGTGGGCGACATCACTCGAGTGCCCCAAGCTCCCGAGCACATCCGCGGCGTGACCAATCTGCGCGGCCGGATTCTCTCGGTGGTCGAGATCCGCACCAGGCTGGGCCTCAACGCCGCCGTCCCCGGGCCGCGATCCCGAATCATCGTCGTGGAGGTCCAGCACCGAGTGGTGGGCCTCCTGGTCGATTCGGTGTCCCAGGTGCTCAAGATCGGGGTCGACCGCGTGATCCCCGCCCCCGACGAGGTCCGCTCGGAGGCGAGCGATCACATCAGCGGCGTGGCGCATCTCGACCAGCGACTGATCATCCTGCTCGATCTGGAGCGAATGCTCTTCGCTCCGAACCGCGCAGTTCCTTCTCCTTCGTGAGCCGGCCATGACGCAGACGATCATACAGAATATTCGAAACTGGACCATCCGTCGGAAAATCCTGACCGGATTCATCACGGTGCTCATGCTCACCGGTGCTCAGGGTTGGTTCGCGGTCCGGCAGCTCGAGCGGATGCAAGCCGCGGCTGGCGGCACCACCGCGCTCTACGGCGACTCGCGCTCCCTGATCGTGTTGACGACCGCGGTCACGGTGGCGGTTGGCCTGGTCCTCGCGCTCCTGCTCGCTCGACTCATCGCCGATCCGCTCACGAGCCTCGGTATTCTGGCGGAGGAGGTCTCGAAGGGGAATCTGACGACGGACATCCGGAGCCAGTCGCGCGATGAGATCGGGTGGCTGGAGAACTCGATGCGCCAGATGGTCAAGAACCTGCGGGTCGTCGTGGGTCAGATCTCCACCTCCTCTCGCACCGTGGCGACGTCGGCCGAGGAGATATCCGCCTCGTCGGTACAGATGGCGAAGGGGGCGGAGGCGCAGACCAGTTCCACCGAGCAAACCTCGAGCACGATGGTGCAGATGGCGGCGCAGATGCAGCAGCTCTCGCGGAACGCCGAGGCGCTCGCGGCCAACGTGGACGAGACCTCGTCGTCGATCCAGCAGATGAGCGCCACCCTGGTGCAGACCGCGCAGAACGGCGAAATCCTCCTGCAAGCCGTGGAGGAGGCGACCACCCGCCTCACGGGCATGATCGAGAACATCGGCGCCATCGCGACGCGGGTGCACATGGTGGACGAGGTCTCCCAGCGCTCGGTGAGCGACGCGAAGGCGAACGGAGAGCAGCTTCAGGTTTCGATCAATTCGATCGGTTCCCAATCGGAAGAGATCGGCAAGATCGTCAAGGTGATTGAAGGCATCGCGGATCAGACCAACCTGCTCGCGCTCAACGCCGCGATCGAGGCGGCCCGGGCGGGCGAGGCGGGGCGGGGCTTTGCCGTCGTGGCCGACGAAGTCCGTCGACTTGCCGAGCGCTCAGTGCAAGCCACGCAGGAGATTGGGTCGGTGATCGAGTCGGTGCAACGGGAGACCCGTGCCGCGGTGGATCTGATGGGGGGCGTTCTCGGCACCATCGTGGGGTCGATCGACAAGACCTCCCATCTGGTCGGCGAGGCGGCGCGGGCCACCGAGGAGCACGCGGTCGGCGCGAAAGAGGTGCTTCGCATGGCCGGAAGCATGTCGGCGCTGACCCGACAGATCGCGGCCGCGGTCAGGGAAAACGCCGCCGGCGCGAAGGAGATCACGGTCGCCGCGCAGAAGATGAACCAGCTGACCCATCAGATGTCGGAGGCGGTGATCGAGCAGAAGCGGGGCGGGGAGTTGGTCGTGAAGGCGGTCGAGTCGGTGGCGCTCGTGTCGCGGCAGAATCTTGCGGCCGTGGAGCAGATGTCGGTGGCGGCCAAGACGCTGGCCGGCGAGTCCGAGTTGCTCAAGCAGCGCGTCGAAACGTTCCAGGTTTGAGCGAGGAGGCCACCGTGCCCACGTTGAGCGGGACGTCAGCCGAACGGATCGCGGCCCTCACGGCCGCGAGCGGCCCGGCGCGCGAGACCGCCATCCTCGTCGCCCTGGCTGACGACACGCCCGCCGTTCGCGAGCACGCGATCCGCCTCGCCGTCCGCTACGTCGAGCCGCAAGTGCTCGGCACGCTGATCGCCGACGGAGAAAATGCCATTCGGCGCAACGCCGGGCTCTCCGCGCTCGAGCGGCAGGGCCCGTACGCGGTACCCTATCTCACCGACTTGCTCCGGTCGCCGGACAGCGAGTTGGTGATGTTCGCGCTGCAGGCGCTGGCGCGCATTGCCGATCCCGTGTCGACCTCGGCCATACTTCCGCTCTTGCGTCACTCCGATCCGAACGTCGCACAGTCCGCGATCGAGGGCCTCGGCCGACTGCGCACGGCGGAGGCGGTGCCGGCACTGCTGTCGCTCTTGGGCGGCGAGCTGTGGCTCGAGCTCGCGGCCGTGATGGCGCTGGGCGAGATCGGCCATCCGTCGGCGATCCAGCCGCTGCTCGCCCTGGTACCGGACAGCCTCGTGGCGGAGCAGGCGGTGCGCGCGCTGGAACGGATCGCGGCGCCGGAATCGCTCGAGCCCTTGCTCACGCTGCTGGTGCAGGTTCGCGAGCGGCCGCTTCGGGACGCCATCCTCGAGGCGACGGGGGTCGTGCTCGATCTCCATCCGGACCCCGGTCCCGTGGGACTCAAGCTGGGTCGCGAGATCGAGCGCGACGATCACGCCGACGGACTGCCGGCCTATTTGACCAGGTTCCTCCGGTCAACCGACGGCGAGTACGAGGGCGATGCCGACGCGTTGGGCCGGGCGGCGGCTTCGGTCGCTCTCGTCTGCCGGCTTCGCGGGTTGTACGCGCTCATTCTCGAGCGGGCGGGCGGCACGGAGATGACCTGGGTCGAGGCCCTCTGGCGCCGTCATGCCCAGGTCCCGGCAGAGGAGCTCGGGGCTCTGCTTTCGCATCGCGATCCCCACGTGCGTCGCGGCGTGCTGTCCGCCGCTCAGTTCGAGGCGGAAGATCTGCCTGCCGTGCTCGTCCGACTGAACGACGGTGATGAGCTGGTTCGCGCGGCGGCTTGCCGGGCTCTGGGGTTGATCGGCGATGGTCGCGCCGCCTCCGCGCTGATCGATCGGATGCGCCACGCCGGCCCAATCGAGCGGGGGGAGGCCGCCGCCGCTCTGGGCCGCCTACCGGTCGAAGCCCTGACCGGCCTTCGCGGCTTGCTCGATCCGCGCGTCGACGAAGGGTTGACGATCGCCGCACTGGAGGCGATCCGGCTCGCCGCCGTCGCGGCGTTCGAGCCGGACGTGCTCGCGCTCACGCGGAGCCCGTCTCTCGCCGTGCGACTCGCCGCGCTCCGCGCGGCGGCCGCACTCGATGGAACGAAGGTGGACGTGGCGTTGCTCAGGGGGTTGGCGGATCGCGACGAGCGGGTGCAAATCGAGGTGTTGGAGCTCCTGGTGGAGCGGCGCGCCGAGCGCGCCACCGTCACGTTGATCGCGCTGCTCTCCGCCGCCGACTCCTTCCGGTTCCGGGTGATCCGCGCGCTGGGCCGGCTCAGGGCCACGGATGCGGCGTCGAAGCTCGAGGCTCTGTACGCGGTGGCCCCGCTCCATGAGCGGATCGAGATCATACGGGCGCTCTCCGCCATCGCGCCTCCCGGGATTGTCAGCTTCCTCGCGAGTCGGCTCGGATCCGACGAGGAGGAAGTGCGGCGGGTGGTCGCGTTCGGTCTGGCCCAAGTCGCGGGTCCTGGGGATCTCGACATACTCGTCGCCATGGGGATGCACGAGGACTGGGCCGTTCGGAACGAGGCGGCGCGCGGCCTGGGCCGCATCGGGCGGCCGGAGGGACGCGCCGTTCTGCTCACGCTGGTACGTGACATCGAGCCGATCGTGACCCGCACGGCGCGCGCGGCGCTCACCAACCTCACGCACGGCGCCGGCCACGCGGCGGCATGACCGTGGCGGAGGAAGTCGAGTGTAAGCTGCTGTCGGACCTGATCCAGTCGCGGTTCGGTCTCTCCTTCGACGGGGTGCGCCGCGATATCCTCGCCTCCCGGGTGCGGCCGCGGATGGCCGAGCTGCGGCTGCATTCCATCCTCGACTACTACCACTATCTGCGCTGCCATCCCGATCGCGAAAGCGAGTTCGACCGTCTCGTGTGCCGGCTCACCAACAACGAGACGTACTTCCTTCGTGAAGCCCAGCACTTCGAGATCATCATCAAGCATGTCATTCCGGCACTCCGATCGGAGCTGCGCGGTCGGCCGCTGAAAGTGCTTTCCGCCGGGTGCTCGTCGGGCGAGGAGCCCTACTCGCTGGTCATCGCGCTGCACGACTCCGGCGTCGAGCTCGGCGGCGTGGACTGGGAGATCGATGCCTGCGACCTCAACCGCGAGCGGCTCGCCTGCGCCCGCGAGGCGATCTACGACAGCGGCTCGCTCCGCGGCTGCGACGAGGAGATGCGGCGGCGTTACTTCGAGCGACGGGACGGCCGGTTCGTCCTGCGCACTCGCTACCGTCGGGGCGTGCGGTTCTTCGAGGCCAACCTCGCCACCTCCACCATCGTCGGCTGCGCGCCCTACGACGTCGTGCTGTGCCGGAATCTGTTGATCTACTTCGACGCGGAGGGCTTCACCCGCGCCGCAGGGGCGCTCGCCCGGAGTCTTGCCCCGGGCGGCTATCTGTTTCTGGGGCACTCCGAGTCACTCATCGACCGGAGCCCGGATTTCACACCTGTGTGGCTCGAGGGTGCCATGGTGTATCGAAAGCTGGCCGCGGCGTGATTCGCGTCTTCGTCGTCGACGACTCAACCTTTGCCCGGCGAGCGATCGCGCGCTCGTTGCGCGCCGATCCCGCGGTGACCCTCGTGGGCGAAGCCGCCAGCGGTCTCGAAGCGCTGGAGCGGATTCCTTCCGCGGCGCCCGACCTCGTGACCCTCGACGTCGCCATGCCGGGCATGAACGGCCTCGAGGTGCTGAAGCGTCTGCTCACGTGGAATCGTTCGCTGCGGGTGTTGATGTTGTCGGCATATACCCAAGAGGGGGCGGAGGCGACACTTGAAGCGCTCGCCCTGGGCGCGGTCGATTTCCTCGACAAGTCGCGCTTTGGGCTCATGGACCTCGACGTGCTCGGGAAGGAGTTGGTCCAACGGATCAAGGCGCTCGTCCCGGTCGAACCGGTGGGACATCGCGGCGCCGCGCCACCTCCCGGCCCCCGTGGCGCCGCGGACCTTCCCGCCGTGTCCCACTGCGAGGTCTGCGTCATCGGCGCGTCCACGGGCGGGCCGGCCGCGCTGCAGCAGATCGTCGAACGCCTGCCGGTCGACTTTCCTTTGCCCATCGCCGTGGTGCAGCACATGCCCGTCGGATTCACCGGGCCGTTTGCGGCCCGGCTCGATGGCCACTGCAAGCTCAAGGTGACGGAGGCCGTGGAGGGTGATCGGTTGGAGCGAGGGCGCATTCTCATCGCGCCGGCTGGACGCCACCTTCGGTTGAGCGCGGGGCTGTCGGCCATTCTCACGCCCGAGCCGGCCGACGCCTGGCACATCCCCAGTGTGGATGTGCTCATGCGCTCGGCCGCGCGGGTGCGCCCGGGCCGGGCGATCGGCATCCTGCTGACCGGGATGGGCGACGACGGTGCCGACGGCATGACAGCGATCCGCGCCACCGGCGGCCTCACGATCGGCGAAAGCGAGAAGACCTGCGTCGTCTACGGAATGCCCCGGGCCGCGTGGCTCCGGGGTGGGGCCAGCGAGATGCTGCCGTTGCCCGAGATCGCCGACTGGCTGGCGGGCCTTAGAGCAGGGTCCCGTGCAGGATCACCAGCGCGACGCTGAAGTAGATCACGAGCCCGGTGACGTCGACCAACGTCGCCACGAACGGCGCCGAGGCGCTGGCCGGATCGAAGCCGAACCGGCGCAGGACGAACGGTAGCATCGAGCCCGCCAGCGAGCCGAAGAGCACCACGCCCACGAGCGCCGTGCCCACCGCGAACGCCACCAGCCTGTAGTGCTCGCCGTAGTTGTACCAGCCGGTCGCCTGCCAAGTGAGAATCCGGATCACACCGATGATGCCGAGAATGGTGCCCAGCGTGAGCCCCGCGGGGATCTCGCGCAGCGCGACGCGCCACCAGTCACGGAGCGTGATCTCGCGCAGCGCCATGGCGCGAATGATGAGCGACGTCGCCTGCGAGCCTGAATTGCCGCCGGAGCTGATGATGAGCGGCACGAAGAGCGCGAGCACGACGGCTCGCTCGATCTCGTGCTCGAAGTGCCCCATTGCCGTGGCCGTGAGCATCTCGCCGAGGAACAGGGCGCAGAGCCACCCCGCGCGCTTCTTGATCATGTTGCGAAAGCTGATCTGGATGTATGGCTCGTCCAGCGCCTCCATACCGCCCAGCTTCTGCACGTCCTCGGTCGTTTCGCTGACCAGGGCGTCGATGATATCGTCCACCGTGACGATGCCGAGAACACGCTGCGCGTCGTCGAGCACGGGGATCGCGAGGAGGTCGTACTTCGAGATCAGCCGGGCCACCTCCTCCCGGTCGGTGAGCGGCTTGACCGTAATCGCCTTGCGGGACTCGCCGATCTCCATCACCGGCTGGGCTCCCTCGGCCAGCATGATTTCCTTGAGCGATACCACTCGGACCAGGCGCTGGTCCGTCGGATCCAGGACGTAGATCGCGTACACCGTCTCCTTGGCCTGGGCGACCTGGCGGATGTAGCTGCGGATCTGGTCCACCGTCCAGTTGGCGGGCACGCCCACGAACTCCGTCGTCATGATGCCGCCCGCGCTGGTCGGCGGGTAGCGCATGAGCAGATTGAGCGTGTCGCGAGTCGGGGCGTCGAGGACGTGGGCCAGGCGCGCGCGCGCCGGCTCGCTCATCTCCCGGAAGAGCTCGACCTGCTGGTCCGACGACATTGCCTCGATGAGCGGCACCGCGCGGCTCGGATCGAGGCCCGCGACGATCTCGGCGCGCCGCGTCAACTGCGGCTCGTCGAATACCTGGACCGCGCGATGGAACGGGAGTGCGCCGACCACGCGCGTCGCCGCCTCGACCGGCAGGCCGTTCAGCGCTTCGGCGATGTCGGCGGGGAGGAAATCGGCGCAGGCGGCCTCGAAATCCTCCTCGTCACCGGAGAGGAGGTAGAGGAGCTCGGGCGACGGCGGCGCGGCAGCTTTGGGCGTCATGCGGGCTTCGGCGGTATGGAGGTGACGCGAACGGAGTCTTCGATCCAGGCGAGGTAATCGGGGTTACCCGCCGCGATCGCGACCGCAACGATCTCAGGGAGCTCGTAGGGATGCTCCGTCTTGAGCAGACGCTCGAGGTCCGGCAGGCGGGCCCGGGTCGTCTTGAAGTGGCAGTACCACTCGGCGGCGTGCTCGATCTGACCCCGCCAGCGATACGTGCTCGCGATCGGACCCTGCACCTGCGCGCAGGCGGCGAGACCAGCCTCCACGGCCAAGGCCGCGAGGCGCTCCGCCCCCTCCCGCGTGTCGATCGTGGTGGTCACCTGGCAGCATTCGGTCATGCGGTGGCCACCCAAAGTGGATCGGCCGGTTGTTACTTACCGGATGGTGGCGGGCCGCCCGCGCCCGGCGGCAGACCAGGGGTCTCTCCGCCGCGCTTGCCATCGTCGATCGGCAGGACCGCCACCCGCCAGCCGCTCTTGAAGGAGACCGTGAGGCGATAGCCCTGCGGGTCGGCTTCGACGGTCGCCACGTCCGGCAAGGTCTTGGCGTACGCGACCGCGGCATCCGCCTGCTTGACCCGGTCGTCCGGCGCGTCGCCGGCGTGGGCCCGACCGAATTCTCGGCCGATCGCCACCTCCTCGGCCTGCTCGCGGCCATAGGTCGCGTATTTGTCCGCGGGGACGAGGCCCTTCTGGCTGCTCAGCCGAGGGTAAGACTCGTACGCGCGGCAGGCGGAGAGCGTCAGCAAGAGCATCGCGATCGAGAGCACGCGGGTCATGGCACGTCCTGAGCTGGTGGTCGGGGATAATATACACCAGCATTGTTGCGCGATCCTGCTTGGGCATCGCCGCGTCCTGGCGGGCGGGCCGTCTGGCCCGTCGGTCCGGCCCGGCCGCTCGGCCAGGCGCCCCGATGGCACCTGACGTTCCGCGAGTGATTGCTCTACTTTTCCTCTCCCTCGATCCCGCCGGGACTTCGTAATGAGCGGCACCACAAACATCCCCACGCCGAAGAACGAGCCGGTCCTTTCCTATGCCCCGGGGAGCCCCGAGCGCGCGGCGCTCAAGGCCGCCCTTGCCACGGTCGGCGCCCAGCCAATCGAGATCCCCGTGGTGGTCGGCGATCGCGAGGTGCGGACCGGGCGCACCCATCCGGTCACCTCGCCTCACTGTCACACACGAGTGTTGGCGCAGGTGCACCAGGCGGGTCCGGCGAACATCGCGCAAGCGGTCGACGCCGCACTCGAGGCGCAGCGGGACTGGGCGCACTGGCGGTTCGAGGACCGCGCCGCCGTCTTCCTCAAGGCCGCCGACCTGCTGGCCACATCGCACCGGCAACTGGTCAACGCGGCCACCATGCTGGGCCAAAGCAAGACGGCCTACCAGGCGGAGATCGACAGCGCCTGCGAGCTGATCGACTTCCTGCGCTTCAACGTGTACTTCGCCGAGCGGCTGTACCGGGAGCAGCCGGATTCGTTGCCCGGCGTGTGGAATCGGCTGGATCATCGCCCGCTCGAGGGATTCGTCTACGCGATCACCCCGTTCAACTTCACCGCCATCGGGGGCAATCTCCCCACGGCGCCGGCCTTGATGGGCAATACGGTCGTCTGGAAGCCGGCCGGCTCGGCCTCGTTGAGCAACTGGTACTTCTTCCGATTGCTGCAGGAGGCGGGGCTGCCGCCGGGCGTGATCAACTTCGTTCCGGGCGACTCCGGGCAGGTCAGCGACCTGCTCCTCTCCCATCGGATGCTCGCCGGCATTCACTTCACCGGGTCCACCGCCGTGTTCCAGAAGCTCTGGAAACAGGTGGGTGACACGCTGAGCCGATACGCCGGCTACCCGCGCATCGTCGGAGAGACCGGCGGCAAGGATTTCATTCTCGCCCACGAAAGCGCCGACGTCGATGCGCTGGCGGTTGGCATCGTGCGCGGCGCCTACGAGTACCAGGGGCAGAAGTGCAGCGCCGCTTCGCGCGCATATATCCCGGACACGATCTGGCCGGCGGTGCGCGATCGGGTCGTCGCGATGATCGGGGACATCCGGGTCGGCGACGTTGCGGACTTCCGCAACTTCATGGGCGCCGTGATCGACCGGCGCGCATTCGACCGAATCAGGAGCTACCTCGAAGGCGCCAAGCACGATGCGGGCGTGAAGATCCTGGCCGGCGGGGGCACCGACGATACCGTCGGCTGGTTCGTGCAGCCGACGCTCATCCAGGTGGACGACCCGGGTTACAAGCTGATGTGCGAGGAGATCTTCGGGCCGGTGCTCACGGTCTATGTCTATCCGGCCGGGAAATGGACCGAGACGCTCGCGCTGGTGGACCGCACCGGCCCCTACGCGCTGACCGGTGCCGTCTTCTCACAAGATCGCCGTGCGTTGGTCGAAGCCGACCGGGCGCTGCGGAATGCGGCCGGCAACTATTACATCAACGACAAGCCGACCGGCGCCGTCGTGGGCCAGCAGCCTTTCGGTGGCGCCCGCGCCAGCGGCACCAACGACAAGGCCGGCTCCATCCTGAACCTGATGCGCTGGGTCTCGCCGCGGAGCATCAAGGAAACGTTCGCTCCGCCCAAGGATTGGCGGTATCCCTTCATGCAGGAGGGCTAGGGCGCTCGCGCTTCCTTGTAGGTCACCGCCCCCTTCATCACCCAGTTGACCCGCTGCAGTTCGGTGATGTCGCTCAGGGGATCGCCGCTTACCGCGATCAGATCGGCGAATCGCCCGGGCGCCACGGCGCCCAGGTTGTCCTGCTGATCCAAGAGTTGCGCCGCCACGCTGGTCGCCGATTTGATCGCCTGCATCGGTGGCATCCCGTAGCGCACCATGTAGTCGAGCTCCTTCGCCTGGTTCTCGTCCCAGGAGTAGCCGCCCGCGTCCGTTCCGTATGAGATCCAGGGCGTGAGGCCGCGCTTGAGCGCTTCGGCGAACGCCTGGCGCTCCAGGTCGACCATCTTCGGCCAGACTCCGCCCCGCCCCTTCGCCACATAGACGGTCACGTAGATCGTGGGGCACCAAAACACCTTCTGTTTCACCATGCGATCGATGAGGTCCGGAGTGAGCCCGTCGCCGTGCTCGATCGAATTGACCCCCGCCCGGAGCGCCGCGTCGATGCCGTCCCATCCCATCGCGTGGGCGGCGACTTTCCGTCCCAACCGATGCGCCTCCTCCACGAACGTCTTGAATTCTTCGTCCGTGAAATTGACCCAGCTCCGGAGCCGCCCGTCCGGCGCGATGTAGTAACGCCGGTCGGCGTACACCTTAATCCAATCGGCGCCGTACTTCACCTGCTCCCGCACGGCCTTCCGGATCTCGTTTGGGCCGTCGACGATCTGCACGCCCTCCGGCATCTTGAGCTCCCACGAATAGCCGAGCAGCGGATACATCCCGGTGGCGCTGAAAGCCCGAGTCGAGACGAAGAGCCGCGGTCCCGGAATCACCCCTCGCTCGATCGCGGTCTTCACATCGACATCGGCGTACATCGCGCCTTCGGTCTCGAGGTCGCGCATCGTGGTGAAGCCGTTCATGAGCGCCCGTCGGACGACGGCCGTCGCGTGGATGGTGCGGTAGGGAATCGATTCCTTGAGCAACTGCTCGTCGTAGTCGGCCGCAGTGACGTCACCCTGGAGCAGGATGTGGGTGTGGGCGTCGATCAGACCCGGAAGCACCGTCATGCCACTCAGATCGATCGCCTTGGCGCCCGCAGCCCGGTTCGCGATCTCGGCATACGGCCCCACGGCCGAAATGCGATCCCCCTCGATGAGAATGCCCTGATCGGTGCGCGACGTGGCTGCCAGGCCGTCGATCAGGCGGCCGGCGCGCACCAGCAGTCGTTCCGCGGACGGAGTCGGGGTCTGGGCGTGGGAGGCACGCGCCAGCGGCCAGCCGATCATGAAACCAATGAGCGCGAAGCCAATGAGCGCGGATGCACGCAAGCCTGGGCGCATGAGGGGCTCCAACGAGGAGGCGTGGGGGATCCGAGAAAGCTGCCGCACGCGAAAGGTACCGCACGGCGCCCGCCGCGATAAGTTCAGGGCCATGCGCATCGTGCAGGGTCGCGGTCGGCCGACGGTACTCGTGCCACCGCTGCGCGCCCATCACCGGCGCCGGCGCTGGCTCCGCCGGGCTGCCCGGCTCTTCGGCTTTCTGGCGCTCGTCGGGTTCGTGGTCGTCCTGGCGCCCACGCTGCCGCGGCTTTACGCATTCGATCTTCCGATGCTGCTCTCACTGGACCGCTCCTACGCAATGGTCCTCGTAATCGCCGCTGGGCTTCTGCTCGCACTGGTCCGTGAACGGCTCGGCGGGGTCATCATGCTCGCCGGCGCAGTCGCCTGGGTTTGGCTGGGCCCGCCTGGTGCCGTGCCGAGCCCGGTCGCCCTCGGCTTGGTTGCGGCGGTGGCGGTCGTGAGTTTCTGCTTCATCTGGATTGGGGATGGGTCGCGCTGATTTTCTCGCGGTCTGGGGTGCCGTCGGCTCGGCGCTTGGGCTGGGCTGGGCGCTCCCGTCGGTTCGTTACGCCGCGCCCCAGCTTGAGTGCGCGCGCTTCCGGCAGGTCTTGCATAGCGAGCTCGAGACCAACGTGCCGGGCCGGGTCCGGCGGGAGACGGTCACGCTCGCCGGCGTATGGGCCGTCCGGGCCACCGCCGCGCGCGGCGACAGCGTGCGGCTGGAAGCCTGGTTCGACTCGCTCGCGCTGACCCGGGCATCGGAGGACGGCACCTTGGCCCCCGACACGGACGGCTTGATCGGCGGACGTTATCGCGGCACCCTCAGCGCCGACGGCCGCTATCGAGCGGACGCTCGCCCCTTCGTGCCGGACGACGTGGCGGAGGTGGCCGACCTCTCTCGCGCCGCCGAGGACGTGCTGCCGCGATTGCCTCCGGCGCCGCTTGCGCTCGGCGCCGTCTGGTCCGACTCGTCGGGAATGGAGATCCGCCGCCTCGCGGACAGCGTGGCCGGCGACTCCCTGCTTCGCTTTCGGGTGACGAGACGGGTGGAATCGCGGGAGGCACGTCTGGAAGGCGACACGATGCCGCTCGCCTATCGGCAGACGACCGAGGAGGAAGGCGTCTTCGTTTGGCACCCGCGGGCCGGGCTCCTCCGGCGCGAGCGCCGCATCACGGTCGAGACCAGCATTCCGACCAGCCTCCGAGTGCGCCGGCCCGTGCGCTCCCGCATCGAGCAGCAGATCGTGCTCGAGCGCCTGCCGAGCGCCTGTCCGGTTACCGCGCCGGCGCCTTCCCCTTGACGAAGCGTTGCTCCGGATCGAACAGCAGCGCGGTGAGCCCAAGCGCCAGCACCGCCGAGACGACCAGTGCACCGACGTCGGTCGGCGTCGTGAACTCGACCGGCTGGCCGAACGCGTGGCGCACGAGGTCGACCATGTACGTCACCGGATTCGCTCGCGCCAGCGCGCGGAGCATCGTCGGCATCCCTTCGGTGGGGTACAGCGCGCCGCTCACGAAGAGCAGCGGGAAGAGCACGATGTTGATGACCCCACCGAAATTCTCCACCGACGTCAGCCGGGATGCGACCAGGAGCCCGAGCGTCGCGCTGGTAAACGCGATGAGTATGAGCGCCGCTGCGGCGAGCAGGACCTCGTTGGCGCCGACCCCTATGGCAAGCGGCGCACAGGCGACCACGACAGCGCCCTGGAAGCCACCGATGATCGTGGCCGACAGCACCCGTCCGCCCAGCACCGCGAGTACGCCCGACGGGCTCGACAACATGAGTCGGAGCATGCCGAACTCCCGGTCGTAAACCGTGGAGATCGCCGTCAGCATGCCGCCGAACAGCCCCGCCATCACGATCCCGCCGGGATAGGCGAACGCCTGGTAGGGCAGGCCGCCTCGCACCCGGGCGATAGAGTTGAATCCCGCCCCGACGAGAAACACCCAGATAAACGGCCGTGCCAGGCCGGAGAGGAGCCGGCCTCGCTGCCGGGTGCTCCGGATGAGATCGCGGACGACGATGCCGTAGGCCGTGCCGACGGCGCTCATGGCGATACCGCCGTCTGGGTGAGCGTGAAGTACACGTCCTCCAGCGTCGGCGGACGCATCACGAGTCGGCTGATGCCCGGCGCTCTGCTGAGCAGCGCCCCGACCTGCTCTCGCGATCCCAAGAGTCCCACTCGGAACCCCCGCTCGGTGCGTTGAGCCGTTCGGACCAGTCCCTGAGCGATGAACCGCTCGACGAGTGCCGCCGCGCCGTCACCGTCGATCTCGGCCACCTCGTTCCCGAGCGACGCCTGCAGAGCGGCCGGCGTATCGTCGGCCACGACCTTCCCCCGCGCCAGCATCACGACGCGGTCGCTCGGCTCGGCCTCGGATAGGTAATGGGTCGAGAAGAGGATGGTGGCGCCCCGCTCCCTCCGTTCGATATCGAGTAGGCGCCACATGCGGTCGCGGTGCTCGGGATCGAGCCCCACGGTCGGCTCGTCGAGGATCAGGAGATCGGGCCCGTGTAGCGTTGCTCGCGCGATGTCGGTGAGCCGGCGCCATCCGCCGGAGAGCTGGCGCGCCGGTCGACCGGCGTGCGCGGCGAGGCCCGTGCGCTCGATCGTCCGCGCGACCGCCCCGCGGGCGGCGGCGCCGTCGAGTCCCACCAGCCGAGCCGCGAACAGCAGATTCTCTTCGACCGTCAGGAGCCCGTCGATGCTCGATTCCTGAAAGACGAGTCCCAGCCGCCGCCGCACTCCGGCGCGCTCGCGGGTGACGTCGCGGCCGAAGACCCGTGCATCCCCGCGTGACGGTGCAAGCAGGGTCGCGAGCAGAAGCATGGCGGTGGTCTTGCCGGCGCCATTCGGACCTAGCAGACCGATCATGGCCCCGGCTGGGATTCGGAGATCGAGCCCCTCCA